>NZ_JAWPBF010000004.1:182678-310188 GCF_033341895.1 Citrobacter sp. HN-141
CATCCGTAGCTCAGCTGGATAGAGTACTCGGCTACGAACCGAGCGGTCGGAGGTTCGAATCCTCCCGGATGCACCATCTCTTGTTTTCTCCAATCTAGTTTCACCGATGCATCCGTAGCTCAGCTGGATAGAGTACTCGGCTACGAACCGAGCGGTCGGAGGTTCGAATCCTCCCGGATGCACCATCTTCTCCTGAATTGTTTTCTTACCTCCCCCTGAATTATTTCCTTGTCTTCCCTGAACAATCCTCAATTCGCTGTCAGCGACAAAATCAATCAATTACGATAAAATAACGTCTGGTTAATCGGCTTGTGAGAAGACGATGTACGAACGTTATGCAGGTTTAATTTTTGATATGGATGGTACCATCCTGGATACCGAACCTACGCACCGTAAAGCGTGGCATGAGGTATTAGGACGCTATGGGCTACGTTTTGATGAGCAGGCTATGGTCGCTCTCAACGGTTCCCCAACGTGGCGTATTGCCCAATCGGTGATTGAACTGAACCATGCCGATCTTGACCCCCATGCACTGGCGCGTGAAAAAACCGATAAGGTTAAAAGCATGCTGCTGGATAGCGTCCAGCCTTTACCGTTGGTCGATGTTGTGAAAGCCTGGTATGGTCGCCGTCCTATGTCAGTAGGCACAGGGAGCGAAAGTGCCATTGCAGAAGCTCTGCTTACTCACCTTGGGCTGCGTCGTTATTTTGATGCCGTGGTGGCGGCCGATCACGTACAGCGCCATAAACCGGCTCCTGATACCTTCTTGTTATGTGCTGAGCGTATGGGCGTCGTTCCGGCTCGCTGCGTTGTGTTTGAAGATGCCGATTTTGGGTTACAGGCAGCGCGTGCGGCAGGAATGGATGCCGTGGATGTTCGGTTACTGTGAGTGATGGACTGTCGCTCCTCTCACTGTTTGCCAGCAGCTTTCTCAGCGCCACGCTATTACCTGGAAATTCTGAAGTTGTTTTAGTTGCCTTACTGGTTTCTGGAGCGAGTCATCCCTGGGTCTTAGTTTTAACAGCAACAATGGGTAATAGCCTTGGAGGGTTAACTAACGTTATCCTTGGGCGTTTCTTTCCGTTGCGTAAAACATCGCGCTGGCAAGAGAAAGCCACTGGCTGGCTGAGGCGCTATGGCGCTGTCACACTATTATTAAGCTGGATGCCGGTTGTGGGTGATTTACTGTGCTTGTTAGCGGGATGGATGCGCATCTCGTGGGGCCCAGTTCTCTTTTTCTTATGCCTTGGCAAAGCGCTGCGCTATGTTGTGGTCGCGGCGGTTACGACGCAAGGCATTATGTGGTGGCACTAATTGTGTTGTGGAATAACCTTCAGGGTGACCAATACCATTATGCTAATTAAAACGATTTTGACAGGCGGGAGGTCAATTTGATCCCGGACGTATCACAGGCGCTGGCCTGGCTGGAAAAACATCCTCATGCGTTAGAGGGGATTCAACGCGGGCTCGAACGCGAAACGCTGCGTGTTAATGCTGATGGTTCATTGGCAACGACAGGCCATCCTGAAGTGTTAGGTTCAGCGCTAACGCATAAATGGATAACCACTGACTTTGCCGAAACGCTGCTGGAGTTTATTACTCCACCGGGCGATGACATTCACAAAATGCTCACGTTCATGCGCGATCTGCATCGCTATACCGCCAGGAATCTTGGCGATGAGCGTATGTGGCCGCTGAGCATGCCTTGCTATATTGCCGAAGGTCAGGATATCGAGCTGGCGCAGTACGGCACGTCGAATATCGGTCGTCTGAAAACCCTTTACCGTGAAGGCCTCAAAAACCGTTACGGCGCGTTGATGCAGACTATCTCCGGCGTACACTACAACTTCTCGCTGCCGATGGCTTTCTGGCAGGCGAAATGTGGCGTAACAGATGGCGATGAAGACGCTAAAGAAAAAGTGTCAGCAGGGTATTTCCGTCTGATCCGCAACTACTACCGTTTCGGTTGGGTGATCCCGTATCTGTTTGGCGCCTCACCCGCAATTTGTTCCTCCTTCCTGCAAGGAAAGCCGACAATGCTGCCGTTTGAAAAAACCGATTGTGGTATGTATTACCTGCCTTATGCCACGTCGCTGCGTCTGAGTGACCTGGGTTATACCAATAAGTCGCAAAGCAATCTCGGAATTACGTTTAACGATTTGCATGAGTATGTGGCAGGATTGAAGCGCGCGATTAAAACGCCTTCAGAAGAATACGCGGCGATCGGTCTGGAGAAAGACGGTAAGCGCCTGCAAATCAACAGCAACGTTTTGCAGATCGAAAATGAACTGTATGCGCCAATTCGTCCGAAACGCGTGACTCGCAGCGGTGAAACGCCGTCTGATGCGCTTCTACGCGGCGGCATTGAGTACATCGAAGTGCGTTCACTCGACATCAACCCATTCTCGCCAATCGGCGTAGATGAACAGCAGGTGCGCTTCCTCGATTTGTTCATGGTTTGGTGCGTTCTGGCTGATGCGCCGGAAATGAGTAGCGACGAGCTGCTGTGTACGCGTACTAACTGGAATCGCGTTATTCTGGAAGGGCGCAAGCCAGGTCTGACGTTAGGTATTGGTTGTGAAACGGCTCAGTTCCCGCTGCCCAAAGTGGGTAAAGATCTGTTCCGTGATCTGAAACGTGTGGCACAAACGCTGGACAGCATTCACGGGGGAGAGGAATATCAAAAAGTCTGTGACGAACTGGTTGCCTGCTTTGATAATCCTGAGCTGACATTCTCAGCGCGGATCCTGCGGTCTATGATTGATACAGGTATTGGCGGAACGGGTAAAGCGTTGGGTGAAGCCTACCGTAACCTGCTGCGCGAAGAACCGTTGGAACTGCTGCAGGAAGAAGAATTTATTGCTGAAAGTGCGGCTTCCAGGCGCCGTCAGCAGGAGATTGAAGCGGCAGATACTGAGCCGTTTGGCGTGTGGCTGGAAAAGCACGCCTGATACAAAAGAAAAAGGCCACTCGGGAGTGGCCAAAATTTCATCTCTGAAAACAGGGATGATGATAACAAATGCGCGTCTTTCATATACTCAGACTCGCCCCGGAACAAAGAGTTCAGAATATTTTAAAAAAATTTATCGGAGGTGGCTAAATGCCGTTGTTAGATAGTTTTACTGTCGATCACACCCGGATGGAAGCTCCTGCAGTCCGGGTTGCAAAAACGATGAACACCCCGCATGGCGACGCTATCACCGTGTTTGATCTGCGTTTCTGCATTCCGAACAAAGAAGTGATGCCTGAGAAAGGTATTCATACGCTGGAACACCTGTTTGCTGGTTTTATGCGTAACCACCTCAACGGTAACGGCGTTGAGATTATCGATATTTCGCCAATGGGTTGCCGTACCGGTTTCTACATGAGCCTGATTGGAACGCCGGACGAACAACGCGTAGCTGATGCCTGGAAAGCGGCAATGGCAGATGTGTTGAAAGTGCAGGATCAGAATCAGATCCCGGAACTGAACGTCTACCAGTGCGGTACGTATCAGATGCACTCGCTCAGCGAAGCGCAGGACATTGCCCGTCATATTCTGGAACGAGATGTCCGCGTTAACAGCAATGAAGAGCTGGCGCTGCCAAAAGACAAGCTGCAGGAACTGCATATTTAGTCTGGGCGGGCCTGCTAAGCATCGTGCTATCGGGTCACCAAATGTCAGGCATAAAAAAGCCAGTTCATCTGAATTGGCTTTTTTTGATCAATGCGCGTGGTTATTGCACCTTTAAATTATATCGTCAGAATGTAGTTGTAATCGCTATTGAATTTTACCTTTATCTTTTATTAAAAATAACATCAATTAATTTGCCAAATTCTCTATAAAAAGAGGTGTAGTGCCCTAAGGTTTCTGCGCCGAAATTGGTGCTATAGTCATATTTTCCGATCAGAACATCACATTCGTCCGATATTTTAAAATAACTCTCTTGGCTAGTGATATTCAATGATTTCAGATCATCTTTTAGATCCTTGATGAAATTCTTGTATTCTGTGGTCGTACGGAGTCCTTGCGAAAGTAGTGCCATTTTTTCTGCATCAAAGTAACCAGATTGTGAGGCTTCACGCCATTCATCTAGTGTTGTTATTTTTCTAAGGCTTGATTTGGCAGGAATGATATTTTTATATACAGCAGGTTGTTCAAAAAAGAGTTTTGATAATTTGTCGTTAATCTGCTTTAAATTACCCATTCCTGCTTCTGAAAATTTCTGCATGGTATAATGTAATATTGATTCATTAGCAATAATGTTTCCTGCGATTGAATATGAAACCATCATGTTCGAATCTTCTTCAATCAATGTTTTACTAAACAATTGTTGACACTCTGGTTTAGCTATATTCTTAATGGATTCGAATAATTTATTATATTTACTGAAGATATTTTTTTCCAACAACATTATCTCATTCAACTTTTCTGCTGCCTCAAGCTGATTATCTTCGCTAAAATTGTTACGTATTAAATTAGTATCAAGTAGTTGTTCAGTTGTTAGATTTGTTCCGGTTAGATTTGCCAGAGAAAGGTCAGCATTACTCAAATCCAAATCGCTCATATCAAGTTCGCTTAAATCTTCCCCTGATAGATCGAGGTATCCAGAATCAATATATTTTTGTTCGGCTTCTGATAGGTTATGTTCATCCAGAAAATATATGGTACTAAGATATCTAGCCCCTGATGTGAACTGCGCTTCACTTAATTGTAATTCTAATGGTTCAGATACGTTTTCTTCACTAATGTTCAGTGAGTATGCTCCATCCGTGTTCTTATTTATACATAATTCATATTCACCTTGTAGCGATTTTTCTGACTTATCAATAGTGAATCTAATAGAAATACCGGGTTTATCAATAATACTGTTCAGTGTTTTTCGCGGGGACATACCCTCTGAAGCCAGAGAGCGCGAGAGACTATTGATGACAGACTTAAGACGTTTCTCCCCTGAGTCCTTAATTCCAAAAGTAAAAATGTACTTCAGACACTCGACTACGCCATGCAGTTTAGTTGCTTCATTATGCAATATCTTATTATCTGGGCTCATTGCAGCGCTTACCAGAATATCCAGATGTTTTTGCGCGAAAGCATTAATGTTGTCCATTGGTATCTCCTTATTGATTGGTTTATCGCTAAGGTGATTCTCTGACTAAGAGACAACGAAAAATATCAAAAATTGCTCCGGTTTGGCATTAATTTATATTGAATATGTCAATGAATTGGACCCAATATAGATTCAATATCTATATTGGGTTTTGATTCTCAGTACCGACGAATCGCTATTAGTGCGCGCCGCCGCCGCCACTGCCTGCACCGAATGGCGGTTTGGCAAACCATACCAGACCAAGCAGCACCAGGAAGATCCCCGCCGACATCCAGAAGATTTCGTTGGCGGAAATGATCAGCCCTTGATTGGTTATCTGCTGGGCCAGCCAGCCAGAGGCTTGTTCCTTGCTCATCCCCAATCCCTGCAGTTGGTCATACATAGCCTGTGCGTTGGGGTTGTAGGGGTTAACGGACTCCGTTAACTGTGCATGGTGTAGCGACTCACGGCTAGTCCACATCGTCGTGGTGATCGATGTACCAATAGAACCCGCCAGCGTTCGCGTAAAGTTAGACAGGCTCGATGCTGCCGCCATTCGTTCAGGCGGTAAACCCGATAGCGTGATGGTGGTCAATGGCATAAAGAAACAGGCCACCGCGAAGCCCTGAATAAACTGCGGCCAGGCCGATGCGCCAAAGTCCATACCGGGTTCGAACGTCCACGCACGCCAGTAGAAACAGACGGCATACATGATGAAGCTGAACGTGACCAGCCGACGCATATCCAGCTTGTGTGCGAAACGGCCGATAATCGGCGACAGGATCACTGGAATCACCCCAACCGGCGCAGACGCCAGACCCGCCCAGGTTGCCGTATATCCATACACCTCCTGCAATAGCTGCGGCAACAGGACGATTGCGCCGAAGTAGAGCATATAGGCCAGACTGATACACAGACAGCCGATGGTAAAGTTTCGCGACTTAAACAGCGAGAGATCGACAATGGGGTGCTCGTCGGTAAGCTCCCAGACGATGAGGAAGCTGATTGCCACCACGGCGACAACCGTCAGGATGATAATTTCCTGCGAGGCGAACCAGTCCAATTCTTTGCCGCGGTCGAGCATAATCTGCAAACTGCCGATACCAATGACCAGTAGCGCCAGACCAATGGCGTCGATACGCCGCTGCTCGGTTTTGGTTTCCCGACCGCGCAGGGTTTGCAGCGTCATCAATACCACTACAGCACCGATTGGCACGTTGATGAAAAATATCCAGCCCCAGTGATAGTTATCGCTGATATAGCCCCCAAGAATGGGGCCACAGATCGGGGCAACAATCACCGTCATCGACCAGAGCGCGAGGGCAATGGAGCGTTTGGCGGGAGGATAGTTATTCAGTAACAGGCTTTGCGAGAGCGGGATTAACGGACCGGCGACAATCCCCTGAATGACGCGGAAGAAAATCAGCATGTTCAGGCTGGTGGACATCCCACATGCCCATGAGGCAATGACGAAGGCGATAGTTGACCACATGAAGAGTCTTACTTCGCCAACGCGCTTTGCCAGCCAGCCGGTGATCGGAATAGAGATAGCATTCGCCACCCCGAATGAGGTGATCACCCAGGTTCCCTGGCTCAGTGAAGAGCCGAGGTTCCCGGCGATAGTGGGGATCGCCACGTTAGCAATGGTGGAGTCCAGCACCTGCATGAATGTCGCCAGGGACAGCGCAATCGTCATAATGACGAGCTGCGCGCCTTCCAGCGGTTTTTGCTGTTGCATCACACGCACCTTTGAATTAGCCCGCGTTGGCCTGCACGATCTCTTCGATCATCTTATTGACCGGATCAAGGTTGATTTCACGTGCATTACTTTCAGATACTGGCGTCGTGCGGACCTGACTTGCCAGGATCTGCCCGTCACGATTAGCGGTATCTACCGTAACCAGTGTCGATAAACCAATACGCAGTGGATGTTGTGCCAGCTGCTGCGCATCCAGCTCGATACGTACCGGCAAACGCTGGACGACTTTGATCCAGTTACCGGTCGCGTTTTGCGCCGGAAGCAGGGAGAAAGCGCTGCCCGTACCCATATCCAGGCCGACGACTTTCCCGGTGTATTTCACATCATCGCCGTAAATATCACTGATAACGGTCGCCGGTTGGCCAATACGCATGTGCGCCAGCTGTGTTTCTTTGAAGTTGGCATCCACCCACAGATTAGTGGCCGGAACAACCGCCATCAGCGGCGTAGTCGGGCTAATTTGCGCGCCAGGCTGCACGGCACGACGGGAAACATAGCCGGTCATCGGGCTGACAATTTTAGTACGTTCCAGCGCCAGCCAGGCATTACGCACTTCGGTGGCGGCCTGTTGTACAGCGGGTTGATCTTCCAGCTTGCTACCCAGAATCATTGCCTGGTTCGCATTATATTGTTGGATTGCGACATCAAGCTGAGCCTGAGCGCTGGCGACGGCATCGCGGGCATGTTGCAGTTCTTCGCGGCCAATCAGGTTGGCGTTACCCAGCGGGACACGGCGATTAAAGTCGCTTTGTGCCTGGGCCAGCGCGGTTCTCTGTACTTCAATGCTTGCCTGCAGCTGCTTGCTGTTGATCATCAACTGGTGCGTCTGGCGCACGCTGGACGCCAGCGCAGTTTTGGCCTTTTCAAATGCCTGTTTGGCATCTGTCTGATCGAGAGTGACCAGGACATCGCCCTGTTTTACAAAGTCAGTGTTATCAGCCCAGACTTTCGTCACGCTGCCTGATACCTGCGCCATAATTTGAACCTGGTTCCCTGCCACGTACGCATCGTCTGTCTCTTCGATATGACGCAGTACTAAAAACCAATAAATCCCATATGCCACGGCAATGATAATAAAGAGCAAGGTCAGAAGCAGCAGCATACTTTTACGTTTGCCATTCTTCTTGACCGGTTGCTGCGGGGTTTGAGTCTCCGCATTTGCGCTCATGTTGTTCTCCACGATCTTATTTTTTTCACATCGGCTGGAGCCGACCTGTTTATCAGAAAGGCCAGCACTGTGCGTGCTGGCCTGTCGGTTTTTCATTTATAAATCTGGATTTCTGAGCGAGTCAGCGCGTTAGCGCAGCGCTTCTAATACCGCGCCATCCTGCTCCATCTGATCAAGACGGGTCAGAAGTTTACGGGTGATGTGCTCAAGTTGATCTTTTTCGGTGGTGCTGAGAGATGACCAAAGCTGATGAAGGCAGTTATGCTGAGGCGGTAATACCTCCTGCAAAAAAGCATGGCCTTTTTCGGTCAATTGCAGATGCAGACAGCGGCGATCGTTATCGCTTTCGCGACGCTCAATCCAGCCGCGCTTTTCTAACTCATCCGCGATGCGGGTGGCGTTAGTTCGTGACGAGCCAAGTGCGCAGCTCAGTTCAGAAGGCTGAATACTGTGGTTTTCCTGAGACTCCAGCGTAATCAACGCCATAAACAACGTCTCGTTAATCCCTTGAGCTTTCAGCATCTTATTGCGGTTTTCCAGCAGCTTGCCCTGCATATGCATGCAAAGACGGGTCAGAAGCACTTCCTGATAAGGGAACTCTTCGTAGCGGCTGGCGCGAAATTTTAGCATTTGTTCAATGGGCGTAAACGAACTATCCATTTGGGTATAACCTCATTAATTTCAGCCGATATAGTAACGACAGTGACAAATAAAGTAAATGTATTATTTATTTAAAATGATTATTTTAATCTATGAGACAAACAGCATTTTCCAGGCTAATCCATAGCCCAGAGCACTCAGTAAAGTCGGAATGATGATGCTGCGGGTCTTATAGAAGCTTGCACCCAGTACCACAAACCCCACCAGCGTAGGCACAAAACGACGGGCGTCGTGCATCACTTCTGGCGCGGTAGACACCACCAGCAGGGCGCAAATTGATGCAATACCGATGGTGTCGAGTAATATTCCAGTGGCTCCGCGCTTTGTCGGGCGCACATTCCCCATTCGCAGACGCAGTGGCAAATAGCGAAAACAGTAATTGACGCAGCCGACCAGCAGACCGAGCAGCAGAACCTCATAGCTCATCAGGACCTCCCTGCCAGAACGACTGAATGAGCGCGGTCAGGCATCCGCAGGCTATGCCTGCCAGGATGGCTGCCGGAATGGAAAACAGCGTCACGCCAGCCAGCGCACCGGCTAATGCCGCCGTGACGCATAGCGTTTGCTGACGCTGGAAAGAGGCCAGCAGAAAACTCATAAACAGCGCCGGGAGCATAAACCCCAGCGCCGCTTCTACCGCCGGGAAACCCTTCAGTAAGCCAGTGCCGGAAAATGCGCCGATAACCGTGCCAAGAACCCAGGAAGCCCAGGAGCATAGCGCGATGCCGATCATCCAGTTTTCACTCCAGCGGCGGTTATCCCGCACCAGCTTCGCCGTTGCTGCGGCAAAGACTTCGTCGGTGAGGCCAAAGGCCCATAGCGCGCTTTTAGGTTTGCTCAGCTGTCGGGCGATACGGCTACGCAGAGAAGGGCCGTACAAAACGTGGCGAACATCCATCGCCATGACGGTCAGAGCCGCGACCCACAGTGAGCTGCCTGCGGCGAGCATGGTTGTGATGACAAACTGGCTGGCGCCGGCGTAAATGATGCAGGAGAAAAAAACGCTTTCAACGGGAGTAAAGCCCAGGCGAGTCGCATTCATACCAAATGCAAATGCGACCGGAATATAACTGATAACTATCGGTAGACTGTCTTTGAATCCTTCAGTTAACGTTGCAGAACGGAATTCAGACTGGGGAACAGGGCTTTCCATAGGATTATAGGCTTCATTACCGAAATTAAAATAACCTGGCTCAATACGTTATAACCTTAGCAGACTGATGGGCTCCTTAACACCCTGAGGAGCCCAATCAAAGGTAAACGGACGTTATACGCCTAATTTACGGCTTCCTGGCGGTGAAAACCTCGCCACCAGACCAGTAGATTGAGTACGGCAACGGTCACACCTGCCAGACAAACGCCAGCCCAGCCGGCATGCTGCCAGGCTGACGCTGAAATCAGCGAACCTGCCGCACCACCAATGAAATAGCTGGTCATGTACCCGGCAGTCAGACGATTACGTGCGTCCGGGTGAATGCGATAGATAACGGTCTGGTTGGTGATATGTACCCCCTGAACGGTCAGATCCAGTACCAGGATACCGATAATCAGCATCGGCACTGATGTATGTCCGAGCCAGATAGCCAGCCAGGAGAGCAACAGTAGCAGCAGGCCTGCGCTAGTCGTGAGGTGTGATTTACCCTTATCGGCAAAACCGCCCGCCGGACGAGCGCCTAACGCACCGGCAGCCCCGGCCAGGCCGAACAGGCCAATCATGCCTTCTGAATAGTTAAACGGTGGTGCGGCGAGTAAAAATGCCATCGATGTCCAGAGGATACTGAAGTTGGCAAAGGTCAGGCAGCCCAGCATCGCGCGGGTGCGGAGTAATTTATCGTGGATAAACAGGCTAAACACGGAACCCAATAGCTGCGGGTAGTTAAGATGGGTCTCTGATTTCATCTTCGGCAAACCACGCCACAGGGCAATCGCCATCAGCGCCATCAATACTGAGGCCACCCAAAACACGGTGCGCCAGCCGCCGAGATTCGCCAGCAACCCAGCAACCGTTCGCGCCAGCAAAATCCCCAGCAACAGGCCGCTCATAATCGTACCAACGACTTTACCGCGTTTGTCTGGCGTGGCAAGCGTCGCCGCCAGCGGAACCAGGATCTGTGCGACAACTGAGAACAACCCGGTTAGCGCAGTGCCGAGGATCAGCATCCCCAGCGACTGACTGCTGGCAGTAATCAACATGCCGCCTGCGGCTAACAGTGTCATCGAGACAATCAGCATCCGGCGTTCAAACATGTCGCCAAGTGGTACCAGAAACAGGAGCCCCGCAGCGTAGCCAAGCTGTGCTGCAGTGACGATAAAGCCCGCAGTACTGGCCGACAGCGAAAAGTTTCGCGCGATGGTGTCGAGCAGCGGCTGGGCGTAATAGTTACTGGCAACGGCGAGGCCGGTCGCCACAGACATTAAAACAATCAGTGCCGGGCTAAGCCCGTGAGTGGGTTTGGTCATTGTTTTCAACTGAATAATGGGTTGCAGAAAACAATCATAACGGAAGTGATTAAATGTTGCTGATTTGTTGGGTGATGGATTGTGCGGTGTGGGAAGGGGGTGTAGGCCGGATAAGGCGCATCGCGCCGCCATCCGGCATTGGTGGGGTTACTGGGCCTGAGAGCGCTATGCTTATCAGGCCTACGAGTGGGTTATTTCTGCGCAGCCAGCGCTTCTTTTACCCAGCCGTCGAACTGCTGCTGGTGGGCTTTGATCCAGCCATCAACGTGGCCCTGAACGTCAGCTTCTGAGGCTTTACCATCATGCATCATTGCGTTCTGCGCGTTGATATCTGCCAGTGGCAATTTCATGATGGCAAACAGTTTCGCCGCCGCCGGATTTTTCTCCGCCCAGGCCTTGTTTGCGACAATGTGCATGGTGTTTACCGGGAAGCCATAGTTCGCGCCGTTCGGCAGTTTGGTATCGATATTTTTCTGTTCACCGGGCAGAGAAGAGAACGGGACCTGCAGCCAGACGACATCTTTGCCCGGTTTCATCACGTCACTGACCCAGTACGGTGTCCAGGTGTAGTACAGGATCGGTTTGCCTTCTTTAAAGCGGGTAATGGTGTCAGCCATCATCGCCGCATAGTTACCGTGGCTGACCTCGACTGTTTTTTCCAGATCGAACGCTTTGTTCTGGTGGTTAATCACTGCTTCACAACCCCAGCCCGGCGAACAGCCCATCATATCGGCTTTACCGTCACCGTTGGTGTCAAAGATTTTGGCGATCTTCGGATCTTTTAGCTGGGCAATATTGGTGATTTTGTACTGCTCAGCGGTTTTCTTATCGATCAGATAACCCTGAGCCGCGCCTGTTACGAATACCCCCTCGCGATAGAATTTTTTATCTCCGCCGGCTGCGGCGTACATATCATCATGCAGCGGCTGCCAGTTCACGGCGGTAAACGTCGCATCGCCAGAGGCAATAGAGGTATAGCCGACGTTGTAATCGACTTCGCTTGTCTTATTTACGGTGTAACCCAATTTCTCCAGCGCACGGCTAACTAACTGCGTCTGGAAGGATTCTTCAGAGATAGTGCTCTGGATTGGCTGTACGGTGATGCCTTTGCCCGGCAGGTCGGCAGCGAAAGTGCTGGTGGAGACAAGGGTGGCAAACGCTGTGGCAAAAAGGACGGTATGTCGCATCGTTGTTCCTTAATTATTGGAGGGACGTATAGGCCCGGTAAGCAATGCGTCACCGGGCAACGAGTGAACTACTTAGTGAAAGGGCGGGTGAGGAACCCAACCGGACCGGTGGTGTACCAGCGACGGTTACCTCGGCTACGCGAGTCGCGGCCCACGGCCTGCGTCAGGCGGTCGAGAATGATGGCGAGGATCACGATCCCCACACCACCAACGGTAGCCAGACCCATGTCCAGACGACCGATACCGCGCAGAACCATCTGACCCAAGCCACCGACGGCGATCATCGACGCGATAACCACCATGGAGAGTGCTAGCATCAGCGTCTGGTTCACCCCTGCCATAATGGTGGGCATCGCCAGCGGCAACTGCACTTTAAACAGCATCTGACGCGGGCTGGCGCCAAATGAGCGCGAAGCTTCAATCAGATCGGCTGGGACCTGATTAATCCCTAGAATGGTCAGACGCACGATGGGTGGCAGGGCGAAGATAATTGTCACCACTACGCCGGGGACGTTGCCAATACCGAACAGCATGACGATCGGCACCAGATAGACGAACGCGGGGGTGGTCTGCATGGCATCCAGCAGTGGTCGGACAATCTTCGCCGCACGCGGGCTGCGCGCCAGCCAGATCCCCATTGGCAGGCCGATCACCACGCAGAACAGCAACGCGGTTAGTACCAGCGCCAGGGTGATCATGGCCTGCGACCAGGCACCGATAGCACCGATAGCAATCAGTGAAATCAGCGTGGCGGCGCCCATTCCGATACCGGAAATTTGCCAGGCAATCAGGGCAAACAGGATAATAGCCACTGGCGCAGGCATACCCAGCAGGAGTTGCTGAAAGCCATTGAGTATGTAATCCACCGGGACACGAATGCCCTGGAAGACAGGACGGAAATGGGTGACCACCCAATCGATCCCTTCGGTGACCCAGCTATCCAGCGGGATCAGCGTTTTATGGAATGGATCCATAATATTGAAATGCTCTGGTGCCGGTGCCGATGCACTGGTCAGCCAGTCTGTGCTGGCGCCGTCGGCAGGTGCGCCTGAAGGCGTCCCCCAGGCATCAGCAGATTGCGCGGCGCTGTCGGCCGCCGGTGTGGTATCCCACGGATTGGTTTGATCAGCCATTGTTTGCCCCCTCGCGATCTAAAGCCTGTAGCAGCATGCGTTTTGAAATAATGCCCACATACTGGTGTTCCTCATCGACAACCGGCACCGCGCACGGGGCCTGACCGACATGAGAAAGTAACTCGCTAAGAGGAGTTTGTGCATCCACGGCTAGCGGCTCGTTGATTAATGCCGCATCAATACCTTGCGCCTGGCTTAACGCTGTTTTTAATGAATCGATCGACACCACGCCGACGAATTTATTGCCGCGTTCAATCACGTAACCATATTCGCGATCTTTGTCCTGCAGTAATTGCAGGGCCGAACGGGGGCCGACGCCTGGCGTTTTACGAATTAGCCCTTCAGGGCTACGGCGGGATATATCTTTAGCGCTAAAGACCTGGCTAATATCTACGCCACGGAAGAAGGTGCGCACATAATCATTCGCCGGATTATTCAGGATTTCATCCGGTGTACCGACCTGGACCACTTCACCGTTTTGCATAATGGCAATTCTGTCGCCAATACGCATCGCTTCATCAAGATCGTGGGAAATAAAGACCACGGTACGCTGATGTTTCGCCTGTAGTTTTACCAGCTCATCCTGCATCTCGGTGCGAATTAACGGATCGAGCGCAGAGAAGGCTTCATCCATTAATAAGATATCGGGATTGATGGCCAATGCGCGGGCGAGACCCACGCGCTGGCGCATTCCCCCGGAAAGTTCATCCGGGTAGCCGTGCGCATAATTCTCCAGACCAACCTGACGTAGCGCATCTAACGCTTTTTCTCGACGTTCATCCGCGCCAACACCGGCTAATTCCATGCCGAATGCCGTATTGTCCAACACCGTCATATGCGGCATCAGGGCAAAGGACTGGAACACCATCGCAATCTTTTTTCTGCGCACCTCGCGAAGTTCAGCATCGGAGATTCGGGCAATGTCTACGCCGTCGATCAATACCTGTCCGCGGGTGGGTTCAATCAGGCGATTGAGAAGGCGTACCATTGTGGATTTACCCGAACCGGATAATCCCATGATGACAAATATCTCGCCTTCTTCAATGGCCAGACTGGCGTCTTTAACGCCAAGCGATAGCCCTGTTTTATCCAGAATTTGCTCTTTTGAAAGTCCTTTTTCAATATATTTGAACGCTCTCTGGGGATGCTCGCCAAATATCTTATAGAGATTTTTAACTTCTAATTTAATTGCCATGCAATAGAATGATTCCTGTTATTTGTTTATATCGATATATTACCTGATGGAAATAGTGACCTTTTTCTACCCTAACATACTGAGAATCTGAGACAACCCTGAATTTGTTTGTGGCATGAATATTGCCAAACGTCAGATGGCGGGATTTCCCATGATATAAGGGCTGAGCGCGGATGAGCCTTGAGGGATATTTTTTGTAAATGACACTGAAAATGCGCCTGAATTGTTGAAATACAGGCGAATATTGCGACTGATATTGAGTGTAGATCACCCAATCCTATTTGTGTGATAAAAATGTGATCTCGTTAAAATATTAACGCGAAAAATGTAAGGTATTTTCCGCGTAAGGAAACGTTAAAAATTCCAGTCGTCATCTTCTGTTTCGACGGCTTTACCCATCACATAAGATGACCCTGAACCGGAGAAGAAATCGTGGTTTTCGTCTGCGTTGGGTGAGAGCGCTGCGAGGATTTCCGGGTTCACATCCGCCATTTCTGCCGGGAACAGGGCCTCATAACCTAAATTCATTAGCGCCTTATTGGCGTTGTAGCAGAGAAAGGCTTTGACATCTTCCACCCACGGGGTTTGCGCATACAGTTCCTCCGTATAACGAACTTCGTTGTCATATAATTCCATCAACAGATCGAGGGCATAATTCTGTAGCGCGTCACGCGTAGAGGGTGAAACGTGCTCCAGACCTTTTTGGTATTTATAGCCAATGTAATAACCATGAACTGCTTCGTCACGAATGATCAGGCGGATAAGGTCAGCGGTATTCGTCAGCTTGCCGCGGCTGGAGAAATACATCGGTAGCCAGAAGCCGGAATAGAACAGGAAGGATTCCAGAAATACGCTGGCTATTTTCTTTTTCAGCGGCTCTTCGCTGGCGTAATGCGTCAGAATTATCTGTGCCTTGTGCTGGAGCGGAGAATTTTCCTCACTCCAGAGGTAAGCCGCATCCACATCTTTGGTCTGACAAAGCGTGGAAAAAATAGAACTGTAGGAACGTGCGTGCACGGCTTCCATAAAGCTGATATTCGACAGTACCGCCTCTTCATGTGGCGTGATTGAATCCGCCATCAGCGCGGGGGCGCCGGCGATATTCTGAATCGTGTCGAGCAGCGTCAGGCCGGTAAATACGCGGATAGTGAGCTGCTGCTCGGCAGCGCTCAACGTTTGCCATGCCGGAATATCATTGGATAGCGGAACTTTTTCCGGTAGCCAGAAGTTACTGGTCAGGCGATTCCATACCTCAAGGTCTTTATCATCTGCAATCTTGTTCCAGTTGATGGCGCTGACGCGAGATAGTTTCATTCTGTTCTCCTTACAGTGCGCATGACACGCAACCCTCAATTTCGGTTCCTTCCAGCGCCAACTGGCGTAACCGGATGTAGTACAACGATTTGATCCCCTTACGCCAGGCGTAGATCTGTGCCTTGTTGATATCTCGGGTGGTAGCGGTATCGGGGAAAAAAAGCGTCAGTGAGAGTCCCTGATCGACATGCCGTGTCGCCTCGGCATAGGTATCAATGATCTTTTGTGGGCCAATCTCGTAGGCATCCTGATACAGGGCCAAATTCTCGTTGGTCATAAACGGGGCAGGGTAGTAAACGCGCCCTGTTTTACCCTCTTTACGAATTTCCACTTTCGATACAATCGGGTGAATGCTTGAGGTCGCGTGGTTGATATAGGAGATTGAGCCGGTCGGCGGAACGGCCTGTAAATTCTGGTTATAGATGCCGTAGCGCATCACATCATCCCGCAGTTGCTGCCACATCTCCCGGGTTGGCAACGTAATGCCGCTTGTGGCAAACAGTGCGCGGACTTTCTCTGTTTTTGGCTGCCAGTCTCCCTGCAGATACTGGGTAAAGTACTCGCCGTTGGCATAGCGTGACTGACTAAATCCGGCAAAAGATGTACCGCGTTCACGGGCCAGTTTCATTGACGTATTCAGCGCATGCCAGGTGATGGTGTAAAAATAAAGATTGGTGAAATCCAGCCCTTCGGGGGAACCGTAGGCGATGCCTTCCCGCGCCAGATAACCATGCAGGTTCATCTGTCCGAGACCAATGGCGTGTGACGCGCTGTTCCCGGCTTCAATGGAAGGAACGCTGCGGATATGACTCATGTCCGAGACGGCGGTTAAGCCGCGCACGGCTGTTTCAACGGTCCGGGCAAAGTCAGGTGAATCCATGGTATGAGCAATGTTCAGCGAGCCAAGATTGCAGGAAATATCATGCCCTACCTGCGTATAGCCCAGTGCCTCATCATAGGTTGATGGACTGTTGACCTGCAAAATCTCCGAGCACAGGTTGCTCATATTGATACGACCGGCAATCGGATTCGCACGATTCACCGTATCTTCAAACATAATGTAGGGGTAGCCAGACTCGAACTGGATCTCTGCCAGTCGCTGGAAGAAGTCGCGGGCACTAATGTATTTTTTGCGCACGCGCGCGTCGGCAACCAGTTCGTCATAGCGTTCGCTCACCGCGATATCACCGAATGCTGTGCCGTAAAGGCGTTCTACGTCATACGGTGAAAACAGCGCCATCTGCGCATTTTCTTTGGCCAGACGGAAGGTGATATCCGGGATCTCCACGCCAAGCGAGAGCGTTTTAATGCGGATTTTTTCATCGGCATTTTCACGTTTGGTATCGAGAAAACGCAAAATATCGGGATGATGCGCGTGCAAATACACCGCACCAGCGCCCTGACGTGCGCCCAACTGATTAGCATAAGAAAACGCATCTTCCAGCATTTTCATTATCGGGATCACGCCGGAAGACTGGTTTTCAATACGCTTAATAGGCGCTCCTGCCTCGCGCAGGTTTGAGAGTAAAAATGCCACGCCGCCGCCGCGTTTGGAAAGCTGCAGCGCTGAGTTAACCGCCCGGCCGATGGACTCCATGTTGTCTTCAATGCGTAGCAGGAAGCAGGAAACCAGTTCGCCACGCTGCTGTTTGCCGCAGTTTAAGAAGGTTGGTGTGGCGGGTTGAAAACGACCGGAGAGCATTTCATCAGTAAGCTGCATGGCGAGCGCCTCGTCACCCTGTGCCAGGGTGAGTGCCACCATCGTCACGCGATCCTCAAAATCTTCAAGGTAGCGTTTGCCGTCAAAGGTTTTCAGCGTATAGCTGGTGTAATACTTCCATGCACCGAGGAAGGTCTGAAAGCGGAATCCGCTGGCATGGGCGTGGGCAAACAGCTGCACCACGAACGCGCGATCGTAGCGGGCTAAAACGCTTTCGTCGTAATAGCCTTCACGAATCAGCGTGTCCAGGCGTTCCTGCTGACTGGCAAAGACCGCCGAGTGAGGGCGGACGTGGGTAGCCAAAAAAGCTTCCACCGCCTGATGATCTTTATCGAACTGAATCCGCCCGGCTTTATCGTACAGATTTAGCATGGCGTTCAGGGCGTGATAATCCAGCGCGGGCTGGATTACGCGTTCTGCGGTTGTCGTTGCCAAAATTCGCTCACTCCTTTTCGAACGTTTTCGATATCGCTTTGCGTACCCATCAGCTCAAAACGATAGAGCCATGGCACGCCGCATTTTTGTGAGACGACCTCACCCGCACGCCCATAGGCCTCGCCGAAATTGCGGTTGCCGGAGGCGATCACGCCACGGATTAATGCCCGGTTATGAGGATCGTTTAAAAAGCGGATCACCTGACGCGGGACGGCGCCTGCCGTACCGCCGCCGCCGTAAGACGGCACGATTAAAATGTAAGGCTCGTCTACCTGGATCCGCTCGCGTTCATTAAGCGGGATGCGGATGGCGGGCAGCGCCAGACGCAGCATAAAGCGGTGCGTATTCTCGGAGCTGCTGGAGAAGTAGACGAGCGTCGTCATGCGCTGACCACGCGTGGTTCCGGGCGCAGGCGATTGATCATGTCCGGGCGAAATCCTGACCAACGGGTTTCGCCTGCCACTACGACAGGCAACTGACGAAAACCTTGCTCGCGCAGGGTATCTGCCAGTTCAGGCTGCAAATCGACATTCACCATCTCAAAGTCAAAACCACGGCTTTCCATCGCCCGTTTGGTGGCGTGGCACTGAACACAGTTATTACGAGTGTAAATAATAATACTCATGATTCGTATTTCCATTTAAGGGTAAATGAGCGATGCATAATGGACATCGGCTTGTGTGCGTGCTGATAGAGAAGATACTAGATGTAGATGAAAGAAGATTCAACCATACAAGATATGGGAATTTTAGGTTGATGATACCCTGGGTGATGAGCGGGACGGGAATGGGATATGGATTATAACAGGTTGCCGGATGGCGACGCGTCGCGTCTTATCCGGCCTACAGGAGAGCGCATCCCAGGCCGGAGAAGGCATTTATGCCGCCATCCGGCGGCACAAAATTACATACGCATACCCACTGCGAGGCGGTTAAAGCAGTTCATCAGGCTGATTGCGAAGGTCAGGTCGCTTATTTCTTTGGCGCTAAAATGGTCAAGCAGTGGCAGATAAACATCGTCTTCGGCATGGCTGCTGGCGACATGAGTGACGGACTCGGCCCATGCCAGTGCGGCACGTTCCCGTTCGCTGAAATGGTGGCTCACCCGCCAACCCGCCAGCGCATCCAGACGGGCTTGTTCCACACCAGCTTTGCGCAGCGCTTTGCTGTGCATTTCAAGGCAAAATGCGCAGCCGTTGATTTGTGAAACCCGCAGGTAAATCAGTTCCGTCAGCGTGGGTTCCAGTGCGCAGTTTTCCAGCGCTTTGCTTGCCTGAACCAGGGCGTTATAGACTTCAGGACTGAGTTCGTAATAGGGCTGGCGTAACATTGTCATGGTATTGCTCCTCATTTGGATGACCTGCAATGTAGCACTATAATGGTCTGCTAAAGAGAGCCATATTTTTACTTAAAAAGCAGACCATAAATGTCGCGCTACCAGCAAATTGCCCGTCAGTTAAAAACCGCTATTGAGAAGGGCGATCTTAAGCCTGGCACAAGATTACCCTCCAGCCGAACCTGGTCCCAGGAGCTGGGGGTTTCACGTTCGACGGTAGAAAACGCTTATGCTGAGCTGGTGGCACAGGGCTGGCTTGCGCGACGCGGGCAGGCGGGAACCTTTGTCAGCGAGCAATTGCGACTGGAAACCTCGTCCGCAACCCCTGCCGTATTCGCCGGAGAACACAGCACACCACAGCTTTTTCAGATGGGATTGCCTGCTCTCGATCTTTTTCCGCGCGATATCTGGGCACGGGTCATGGGTCGACGTTTGCGTACCCAAACACGTTTTGATCTTGCGGTGGGGGATGTTTGCGGTGAACTGCTGTTACGCCAGGCGATAGTCGATTACCTGCGAGTGTCACGCAGCATTGAATGTCTTCCGGAGCAGGTTTTTATTACGTCGGGTTATGCGGCGTCAATGATGTTGATCCTGCGCGCGCTGGCCACACCCGGCGAGGGGATGTGGGTCGAAGATCCCGGCTTTCCATTGATTCGGCCCGTGGTCACCCAGGAACGCGTTGAGCTGATGCCTGTAGCGGTTGATGCCGATGGCCTTGATGTCAGCGCGGGGATCCGCCACTACCCACAGGCGCGTTTTGTCTTGCTGACACCTGCACACCAAAGCCCACTGGGCGTGGCGCTTTCTCTGGCCCGCCGTCACCAGTTGCTGGAATGGGCCGATCGCGCACAGGCGTGGGTAATCGAAGATGACTACGACAGTGAGTTTCGTTACCACGGCAAACCGTTACCACCGCTTAAAAGTCTGGATGCGCCGCAGCGGGTGATTTATGCGGGTACGTTCAGTAAATCGTTGTTTCCCGCTTTACGCACCGCCTGGCTGGTGGTTCCGCTGACTCAGGTCGCACATTTTCGCCAACAGGCGGCGCTAACGGCCTGTAGCGTTCCGGTTTTATGGCAGCAAACGCTGGCGGATTTTATGCGAGACGGCCACTTCTGGCGACACTTAAAACGTATGCGACAGCATTATGCCCAACGGCGTCAATGGATGGAAAGCGCCCTGACAGAGCAGGGTTTTAGCGTGTTGCCACAAGAGGGCGGGATCCAACTGGTGATCGCCGTGGCGGGGGATGACACTGCGTTAGTACGCAAAGCGAATCAGGCCGGACTGGCGGTTCAGGCCTTAAGCCGGTGGCGCGTCACCTCAACAGGTAAGGGGGGAATATTACTGTCATTTACCAATATCCGATCGGCGGAAATAGCGCAGCAGGCTGCATATCAACTCCGGTTGGCGCTGACATAAATTTGCGTTGTTCTTAAGATATTCATCTCACCGTCTGCACTCGTTTATGGACTTTTCTGAAAGCGTTGCTAATGCTGAATCAGGTAAGGTAAGCCCGCAGTAAAAGATAACGAGGAAAATAATATGTATTTACGACCTGATGAGGTGGCGCGCGTACTTGAAAAAGTGGGCTTTACCGTTGATGTAGTCACACAGAAAACATACGGTTATCGACGTGGCGAGAATTATGTATATGTAAACCGTGAAGCGCGGATGGGACGTACCGCATTGGTGATTCATCCCACGCTAAAAGAGCGTAGTTCTTCACTGGCAGAACCGGCCACGGATATTAAAACCTGCGATCACTATCAGCAATTCCCGCTTTATTTAGCCGGCGATACTCATGAACATTATGGTATTCCACACGGCTTTAGCTCGCGTATCGCGCTGGAACGTTATTTGAATGGGTTGTTTGGCGACGTGAGTTCAAACTGATAACGCGACTGGCGGTGCCAGTCGCGATGAGATGTTTTATGCTTTAGCCTGGTGGTAGCTGCTGACCTTAAACAGGCGGCGGCAATAATCAAGGAAGTAACCATATACTGCACCCATCAGCATTGAGACCACGATGTTGGAGCTTACCGCAGCCGTGATCTGGTGCCAGTCAGCGCCAACCGTCAGCAGAATAATCACATACACCGGTGACTGGAACGTGACATAGGCCAGCACATCCGCCAGATTTTTTGCCCATCCTGCCTGCGTGGCTTTGCGTGCCGCACGCATAAACAAATCGCGGTACATACCGTATGGCCAGGCGATCAGGATGTTGACGGGGATAGCGACCAGTCTGGAATACAGTGACTGTTCGAAGCTCATTCCTGAAAGGAATATCTCGATCAACATGTTCACGACAGAACAATAAACAACCATCGCGAACGTGTCTGCTACAGCATGACGCAAGCGTGACTGCGGAGAGAACATGTTAATGCTCCTTGTAAAAAGGGGAAAAAAGGTTTTCAATACCTTTGTTGCTAGTGATTTGTCTTGTCGCTTTCGCGTTTTAATAGGATATCTGCCTACATAATAACTAGCAACTAGCTTAAAATTTTTATTTATTGCCTTTTTGTCGATAAAATGCTCTGTGGTGGTTTGTTTTTTGTTCGTTTTGGCATTTTCGTTGTCATGCAAATTAAAATCATTAAAAATCAATATGTTATTTTGACTTGTTTTTCTGAACTTTTTGCGCTCCTTTTTGAATGTTGACGAATATTGCGCATATCTACCGCAACGCCTGCGCGATGCCTGTATTGGTTTATCTGGTGCGGCAGTGAGATATCCCGAAGTCTATTTATTCTGGTTGCTGGCCGAATATAAAATATCGCTGACTAAAGCGCACCGTATGGCAAGATATATAATAATAGCGATTGCCGTTTTAATATCTTGCGACAAAAAAGAGACTGGAAAAAGAAAAAATACTCGCATACAATTTGCTTCGTAATACCGATTTCTGTTTTTGCGTTAAAGAGGTTTTATTAATATGAGTTCAATGTTAAAAAACTTAAATAATATTCGATCGCTACGTGTCATGGCGCGTGAATTATCCGTCGAGGTTCTGGAAGATATGCTGGAAAAACTCCGGGTAGTCACCAAAGAACGACGTGACGAAGAAGAACAGCTGCAGCGCCAACGTGCAGAACAGCAGGAAAAAATTAATACACTGCTGGCGATGATGAGAGCCGATGGGATTGATCCTGAAGAACTGTTGAGCATGTCGGTGGCACCATCGCGTTCGGTTAAAAAACGTCAGCCACGTCCGGCGAAATATCGTTTTACGGACATCAACGGTGAAACAAAAACATGGACAGGACAAGGCCGCACGCCGAAGCCGATTGCGCAGGCGCTGGCTGCCGGTAAATCTCTCGATGATTTTTTGATCTAATATCAATGCGGTGAGGGGAACCTCACCGCTTATTTTCAGCAGACGCCGAAATCGCCTTCTTCAGAATATCGCGTGACATCAGCAGTTTTTAGGGTGTATTTTTCGCCGCTTTCATTGCTGGCTTGTACTGCCACAATTTGTTCGTCTTTCACTTCGACAACTTTCAGTTTTGGTCCGCCCATACGCGGTTGCACCAGATCGCCAGGTTTAAACATATTGCGCTCCTTTCTTAATCACAAAGCCCACCATAGATCACGTCAATCGGCGGGTACAGCGCTGTTTCTTCTATTACCGCTTAATGAGTACGTCGGTTCCAGGGCATTTTGTCGAGCAGTCGCGCCATACCGCAGAAGCCAGTTATACCCGCAAGTACCAGCCCCGCACCAACAAAACCGCTGAGTAAGAAGAAGCCGCTGTTAACGGCATAACCGAGAATGACGCCAAGCAAGGCAAGACTGCCTGCGGCAATCTGCACCTGACGCATTAGCGGCAACGGTTGTGAGCCATCTTTTGCAACCGGCAGACCTGCCGCTTTCCAGCCGTCGATCCCGCCCTCAAGCAGCCAGACCTGTGCCGGCGCGGCGGCGGCATTCAATTTTGCCGCCGCGTTTTGTGTACGCTTGCCTGACTGGCAGTGAAAAATAATGCGCTCAGCCCGTAAGTTTGCGGGGAGTGAACCCTGCTCGAGGGTGGATAACGGTGCCAGGTGCGCCTCGGGGATATGTTCGTACAGATACTCGTCAGCATCGCGGATATCAATCAGTTTTGCGCCCTGGGCTAACAGCGCCTGCGCCTCGTGGGGGGAAATCATCCCAATGGTCATAGTGGTTCCTTATGGGCAATACAGTGTTTTTAATGTGGCGATCAGCGAATTCACGGCCGTATTTTTAATGGAGTAAAGGATGCGCTGGGCATCACGCTGGCTGTCTATCAGTCCCTCTTCGCGCATTCTTGCCAGATGCTGAGAGGTGGCCGATGCACTAAGACCAGTAACGCGGGCTAACTCTCCCGCGCTGGTACCCGGTGAGCCACACAGCATGCACAAAATCAGTAACCGTTTTGGATTACTCATCGCTTTGAGCAGGGCGGCAGCCTGTTCTGCGCTGGCCTGCAGTTGTTCGAGTTCAGTCATATATACTTTAGCATTTACTAAGTTAAGTTAATTCTAAAATAAATAGGCATCGTACGCCAGCGTAAAGAGCGTAAAGAGCGTAAAGAGCGTAAAGAGCGTAAAGGAGGGTAAAACAGCAGGGGAAGCCAGGCAGAGTTGGATAAACTCACTAACCTTAGATTTCTAAGAAATGATTATTTTTTTGCTTGTATGGAGTGTGTATGGGTTTCTGGAGAATCGTTTTTACTATTATTCTGCCTCCGCTTGGCGTGTTGCTGGGGAAAGGATTCGGCTGGGCATTTATCCTCAATATCGTTTTGACACTGTTGGGCTACATCCCAGGCCTTATCCATGCCTTCTGGGTCCAAACCCGCGACTAGGTTTTTCCCGTCAGCAGTTTGCTGGACATGGCTTGCTGAATAATGGGAATTGGCGTCAGCAGGTGCTGGCGCATTAACTCGCTGGCGCGGGCGGCATCGCGCGCCAGAATCGCTTCGGTCAGCGTTTGATGCTGATCGTGCTTATCTTCCAGCATCTCTACCGACAGCACCGTTTTACGCAACCAGATGAAACGGTATCGTGCCGCCAGAGAGAACAACCGTTCACGCATTTGCAGCAGATATTGCGAACCGCAGCCAGCAACAATCGCCGTGTGAAACGCCTGATGGCGCTGATCCCACTCATCAAGCATCTGCTCGCTGGCGTCAACGGCCTCTAGCTTGCTGAGCATATGTGCGCGCGCCAGAATCTCTGCTTCCCAGGCGTCGTCGCCACGTGCGATAGCCAGACCCACCAGCATGGCTTCCATATTGGCGCGGGCATCGAAAATATCGAGTAACTCTTGCTCGGACATCGGCGCCACCCGATACCCTTTCTGATTGACCACCGTGACCAGTCGCTCTGCAACCAGTTGCGAAAGCGCTTCGCGCAGAGGCCCAACGCCCAGTTCATAACGTGAGGTCAGCAGGCTCATACGCAGTTTCTCATCAGGCTGATATATACCGCGGATGATATCGTTCTTCAGCCAGCGGTACCCATCAATGGCCGTCGGTTGGGAAATGGCGGTCATGGTCTTACTCCTGAATAAATGTCCCGGCCTGCGCCGGGATCAGATTTAATGCGTATTTTGCAACGGTGTTTTTTGCCACGATAGCAGTTTTTTCCAGCGTGACATAATGGGTACGGTGCAAATAATCCCGATAGCGAGTAGTCCGGTCGACACCACCTCCAGCTGTTGCGCCGGACGGAAGAGCATCACCACTAATACGAAGACAATAAAGGCGATCACCAGCCAGGTAAGCCATGGAAAGAGCCACATTCTCAGCTTAATTTCACCGCCTTGCGCCAGCAGGATTTTGCGCATCCGTAACTGAGAAATAGCAATCACCAGATAGACCAGCAGCGCGATGGCACCAGAGCTGTCAATCAGGAATTTAAACACCTTGGCCGGGGCGTAATAGTTGACGATGACGGTAAGGAACGCGGCACCTGTCGACAGTAGCACCGCCACATAAGGCGTTTTGCTGCGGTTCGTTTTACCCATAAAGGCGGGGGCATCGCCACGGCGGCTCAGGGAGTAGAGCATGCGCGAGGACGTATACAGCGCGGAGTTAAGACAGCTGGTCACCGACAGCAAAATGACGCAATCCATGATCAGCTTTGCATGCGGAATATGCAGTAACTCCAGCACCGAGCGGTACGACCCAACCTCTTTCAGTCCCGGCATGTTCCACGGGATCAACGCGACCACCACGAAAATGGAGCACAGATAGAAAATTGAGATACGCCAGATAACCGAGTTCGTCGCCCGTACGATGTGTTTATCTGGGGTGTCGGATTCCGCGGCGGCAATGGTGACAATCTCCGCGCCCATAAAGGAAAACATGGTGATTAGCATCGCACTGAGTACTGCGCCAAAACCATTGGGCATAAAGCCGCCCTGATCCCACAGTCGTGAAACGCCGCCGACCTCAGCGTAGGGATAGAAGCCGCTAATCGCCGCGGCGCCGAGGGCGATAAACGCCAGAATGGCAATCACTTTACACAGCGCCAGCCAGAATTCAAACTCGCCGTAATTTTTGACGCTCAGCAAATTACTGCCGGTTAACGCCAGCGTGATAACCAGAGAAAACAGCCAGATAGGAATGCCCGGTACCCAGGAGTGCAAAATGATGGCGGCGATATTCGCTTCCAGTGGGATAACTAACACCCAGAACCACCAGTACAGCCAGCCGATGGTATAACCTGCCCACGGCCCGATGGCCTTATCGGCGTAGGTGGAAAAGGAACCGGTATCCGGGGTGGCAACGGCCATTTCGGCCAGCATGCGCATAATCATCACCACCAGCAATCCGGCGAACAGATAGGCTAATAATACTGCGGGACCGGCTTCTGCAATCGCCACGCTTGAACCGACGAACAAACTTGCGCCGATTACCCCGGCAATAGACAGCATGGTGACGTGGCGTGATTTCAGCCCGCCCCCTAAATCATGTGATTGTGACACTTGCCCCATCTTTAAACCTCGTTATTGTTATTGACGTCGCTTCCTGCACCTTACCCGTAGGCCCGGTAAGCGGAGCGCCACCGGGCATCACAATATTTCCGGAGGCGGCGCATGCGCCGCCTCCGGCCTACAATCCCCGTTCAGATACGGGGGTTATCCCTGTTTCGCTTCGGCAAAACACTGAGCAATAATGTCCAGACCCTGGCGGATTTGCCCGTCTTCAATGGTCAGTGGAACAAGGATGCGCAGCACGTTGTAGTAAGGCCCGCAGGAGAGCAGGATCAACCCTTTGTCACGTGCACGCGCGACGACGTCGGCCGTCAGTTTGGCATCGGGTCTGGTGTGGTCGCCGTCTTCGAACAACTCGATGGCAATCATTGCGCCCAGCCCGCGAACATCACCAATCTCGCGGTGCGTTTCCGCGATGGCCAGCAGACCATCGCGCAGGGTTTTGCCCAGGTCGTTCGCTTTTTGCAGCAGGTTTTCCTGCTCGAAAATGTTCAGCACCGCCAACGCGGCGGCACAGGCAATCGGGTTACCGGCATAGGTACCGCCCAGACCACCCGGTGGGACGGCGTCCATCACCTCGGCACGTCCGGTGACGCCGGCCAGTGGGAAGCCGCCGGCGATGGATTTTGCGAAGGTGGTGAGATCGGGGGCCACACCCATTTGCTCCATCGCAAACAGCGTACCGGTACGCCCTGCGCCGCTCTGCACTTCATCGGCAATCAACATGATCCCGTGTTCGTCACAAATGGCGCGCAGACGCTGCATAAAGGCCGGGGAGGCGGCGTAAAAACCACCTTCGCCTTGTACGGGCTCAATGACGATGGCGGCAATATCTTCCGGGGCCGCGTCGTTTTTGAAAATACGGTGGATGCTGGCAATCGCATCGTCATCGCTGATACCGTGCAGCGCGCAAGGGTACAGCGAACGATACACATGGCCCGGCATCAGCCCCATGCCAGCAGAGTACGGGTTCACTTTCCCGGTTAATGAGAGGGTGTAGTGGGTACGGCCATGATAAGCACCGCTAAAGGCGATGGTCCCGGTACGTTTGGTGGCCGCACGGGCGATTTTTACCGCATTTTCCACGGCTTCAGAGCCGGTGGTGACCAGCAGGGTTTTCTTGGCGAAATCACCCGGCACTTTCTTGTTCATAATCTCACACAGCTCGAGGTACGGCTCATAGGCCAGCACCTGGAAGCAGGTATGTGACAGTTTTTTCAACTGTGCTTCTACCGCAGAGACAATCTGCGGATGCAGGTGACCGGTATTCAACACCGCAATACCGCCAGCAAAGTCGAGGAATTCACGGCCTTCAACGTCCCAAACCCGACAGTTTTCTGCACGCTCGGCAAAAATAGGGTGGATCTGGCCTACGCCACGGGGAACGGCGTTGCTGCGACGTTGCATTAGTTCTTTATTGGTGCTCATCAGGTGTTCTCCAGTATTTATTTTATTAAAGGCCAATGCACATATATTTGATTTCTAAGTAGTCTTCGATACCGTACTTCGAACCTTCGCGGCCAAGACCGGAGGCTTTAATGCCGCCAAACGGGGCCACTTCATTTGAGATGATGCCGGTATTAATGCCGACGATGCCGTACTCCAGCGCTTCACCAACGCGGAATACCCGGCTTAAATCACGGGCATAGAAGTAGGCGGCCAGCCCAAACTCGGTGTCGTTGGCCTGGGCGATGACGTCAGCTTCGTCTTTAAAGCGAAACAGCGGCGCCAGCGGGCCGAAGGTCTCTTCTTTGGCGACCTTCGCGTTATCAGGTACATCTACCAGAATAGTGGGCTGGAAGAAGTTACCGCCGAGCGCGTGAGGTTTACCGCCCGCGATAATGCGAGCGCCTTTATCCAGAGCATCGGCGATGTGTTCCTGCACTTTGGCAACCGCTTTCTCGTCGATCAGCGGTCCGGTGGTGACGTCAGGTTGCAGACCATCGCCGAGATGCAGCTTGCTCACCGCCTGCTGGAGTTTTTCGGCAAAACGCTCATACACGCCGTCCTGCACGTACAGGCGATTGGCGCAGACGCAGGTTTGCCCGGCATTACGGAACTTCGATGCCAGCGCACCTTCCACGGCTTTATCGAGATCGGCATCGTCAAAGACGATAAACGGCGCATTGCCGCCCAGCTCCAGCGATACCTTTTTGATGTCTTTGGCACACTGCTGCATTAACTGACGGCCAATTTCGGTTGAGCCGGTAAATGACAGCTTGCGCACCAGCGGGTTGCCGGTCAGCTCGTTACCTACCGCGCTCGCAGAACCGGTCACCACGCTGAAAACGCCAGCCGGGACCCCGGCGCGATTAGCCAGTTCTGCCAGCGCCAGTGCGGAGTAGGGAGTCTGGCTGGCGGGTTTAAGTACCATCGTACAGCCTGCCGCCAGCGCCGGACCGGCTTTGCGGGTGATCATCGCCGCCGGGAAGTTCCACGGCGTAATCGCGGCAGTAACGCCGATCGGCTGCTTAATGACGATCAGACGCTTATCAGCTTGATGACCGGGAATGGTGTCGCCGTAAATACGTTTGCCCTCTTCGGCAAACCACTCGATAAATGAGGCGGCATAGGTGATTTCGCCTTTGGCCTCAGCCAGCGGCTTACCCTGTTCCAGCGTCATCAGGCGGGCGAGATCGTCCTGATGCTCAATCATCAGGTTGAACCAGCGACGCAGAATATTGGCCCGCTCTTTCGCAGTCAGCGCCCGCCATGCGGGCAGGGCGCGATTCGCGGCCTCAATGGCTTCGCGGGTTTCATCTGCCCCCATTTTCGGTACGCTACCCAGTTGCTGACCATTCGCGGGGTTGGTCACCGCGATGGTCTCGCCGCTGTTGGCGTCACGCCAGTGTCCGTCGATCAGTGCCTGCTGGCGAAACAAGGTGGGATCGTTAAGTTGCATGATTGCTTCCTGTCTTAAAAAGGTTAACGGGTGAACGCGGCGTGTAATGTCTCCACGCTACGTGCCGCACGCAGCGTGCGTCCGGGATTACTCTGGTTCTCCAGAAGGGCGTGAACTTTGCTGACGATATGCGCGCCGATCGGGAGAGCTGACGTTGCCGCGGGAGACGGGGCGTTACAGGTGTGAATCGAACGCGGCGTGGTGACAAACAGAAAATCGTCAATCAGCTTGCCGTCCGGTGACACCGCCTGTGCCCGCACACCAGCAGGCCACGGCTGCAGATCTTTCTGCGTCAGGCTCGGGCAATACTTTTGCACCAGCCGCAAATATCCGCTTTTGCACAGCGAGTTTTTCATTTCGCCAAGCCCGGAACGCAGGTTGTTTTGCAGCACGCGGCGGATGCCGGAAGAGCCGAGGATCTCCAGCGTATCGCTGAGCGAAAAATCACGCTTACGATAGCCTTCACGTTTAAATGCCAACACGGCATTCGGACCTACCGTAACGCTGCCATCTATCATGCGGGTGAGATGCACACCGAGGAATGGCATCGCCGGGTCGGGGATCGGGTAGATCAGATGATTGACTATCTGGTTATGTTCTGACGCCAGGCGGAAGTATTCGCCGCGGAACGGGCAGATGATGAATCCGGGCTCGATGCCAAGCATTTTCACCAGCCGATCGGCCATCAGGCCAGAGCAGGTAATCAGCGTTGCCCCTTCATACTCCTGACCCTGACGGGTCTGCACGATAACGCCGGCGGCGTGTTCCTTTAACGCGCTGACTTCCGCGTTGTAGACGATCTCGCCACCTTTGGCCTGGAAAATCTTCGCCATCGCGGCGGTGACTTCGCGGTAGCTGACTATTCCGCTCGACGGGACAAAAATACCGCCCAGTCCAGTGATGTTCGGCTCTCGCTCACGCAGTTCTTCGGCATTGAGCCATTCGCGCTCCAGGCCGTTGGCGGCAGTGCGATCCCAGAGCGCACGCATCCGCTCCATCTCCAGCGCTGAGGTGGCAACCAGCATTTTTCCGCAAACGTCATAGCGGATGCCGTTTTGGTCGCAAAAGGCTTTGGTGGCGCGATTTCCGGCCAGGCAAAACTGCGCCTTCAGGCTACCGGGAGTGTAATAGACCCCGGCATGAATCACGCCGCTGTTGTGGCCCGTCTGGTGGCAGGCTGGACCGGACTCTTTCTCCAGCAACGCAATTCTGGCATCCGGGTAGACATCGATTAGCTGCATGGCTGTCGACATGCCGATAATGCCGCCGCCAATAATCACAAAATCATACATCCGCTATTTTCCTTCGCGCTTACTGGTGGGTCTGGTAATGGTGGGTGGCATAGGCGAAATAGCCACGCTGACGCATCAGTTCGCGACGCAGGTCAGGATGCGAGGTGAAGCGGTCGCGACCGTGCAGCCAGAACAGGTTGTTGATCAGCAAAAATTTACCGACAGATACCGGAACGGAAAGAATGTTCTTGCTGGTTTCCAGCGCATCAGACAGGTCGCTCAGCCAGACGCCTTCTTCATAATCCTTCGGCTGGACAAACTGGTCGATGTAACGCATGACCGGACGGCCCTGCTGGTCAACGTCAAACACCGGATGGAATACGTCCTGGCTAACATTTTTGCTTGGCGGTGCGGCAAAGCGCATGGCACGGCGTGCCAGCGGGTGGGTAAAATACTGATCCAGATGTTCCCAGTCATCGAGATGGAGCAGCAGCGAGTTACCGCCCGTCATGTTCTGCTCGTCTATCTTCATCATCAGTACATAGTCGGTGATTTCTTCGAGGTAGGTACCGTCGTTATGCAGCTCCATGACTCGGTGTGGCTGACGCAGATAGCTATCTGAGTTATCGACGTTTTTCACCACGAAGCGCGCATAGTACTGACCGCTCATCGCATCAAAATTGGAGCGCCCGATAAGATGCGCGACGGCTGTCGCCAGTTTGACCATCTCTTCTGCCTGTGCCACGTCATCAACGCCCACGGCATTGATCAACAGTGCGCCTTCAGCGCGATCCAGCAAGGTTTTTAGTAGCAGAGGCTGCAACTGATTGCCGCACAGGGCGTCGAGGATCTTAGCCACTTTGAAACGCAAGAAAGATTTGTATTCCAGGGCCTGTACCGGCCACTGCGCGACGGCTTGCAGAAATTGCTTCGTAGTCTCGGCGCAGAAAGTCAGCTCCAGTAAGCGTGGAGACTGGGCTGATGGTTTCAGCGTGAAGCCGCTGTAGTGCTGGGCTGGATCTTCAGCGTTCGGTTGTACGGCAGTCAGTGCGTTCATCAGAATCGATCCTCTCAGTAGATTGTCAGGGAGACATGGCGATGCTACGTTTCGTAGCCATAAATTAAAAATATCTACATTTTTGAAAAACGCGCACAGAATGAGCTTGTTTGTTTATTATTTGTGATCAAAAACAACAAATATTTAACATTATAAAAGATGAGGTTAAATGCCAGGAGAGGGAGAGAAACAGGAGAATGTTATTTAAAAACAGAGGATTAATAATACTGCCGCTGCTGGGGCACAGCGGCAGTAAAAAGGTTAGTAACCGACTTTATAAATACGTCCGCTTTGAATGCCTTCCACGCTGCGGCGGTAAGCATTGGCCACGGTTGCCGCTGGCACGCTTTCAAAGCCGGGGAAGAATCCATCGTAGGCTTCAGCAGATTCACTCAGCACGGTCGGGCTAATCAGGTTAATGCGCAAACCGCGTCCTAACTCGCAGGCAGCTGCGCGCACAAATCCTTCCAGCCCGGCATTTATGGTCGCCGCATTTGCCCCCTGGGCAATGGGTTCATGGGCGATAATGCCGCTGATAAGCGTAATAGAACCGCCATCATTCAGGTAATATTGCCCGGTTAAAGCCAGGCGCACCTGGCCTAACAACTTATCCTGCAGACCCTGATTAAATTCACTGTCGGTCATCGTCGATAGCGGGCCAAAGAACAGATTGCCGGTGGCGGAAACAATCGCATCCACGCGCCCTGTTTTTTCAAATAGCGCCTGGACGCTCTCTTGTGAGGTGATATCGACCTGGTAATCGCCCTGCGTGCGGCCCACGCGGATCACCTCATGTTTACGGCTCAACGTCTCTGTGACTGCACGACCGACTGTACCGCTGGCACCAATAATGACGATTTTCATAACCACCTCCGCAATAGTGTGAGCCGCTATTCTTTAATGAAAATGAAATCAGATAAACTGGCTAAAAGTTAGATGATTACTAACCAGAGGTTTGCAATATGGATAAGCTGCGCGGCATGGAAACGTTTATCGCGGTGGTGGAAAGTGGAAGCTTTACCGGTGCGGCAACGCGACTGGAGATATCAGCGGTGATGGTGGGGAAATATATCGCCCTGCTGGAGGCGCAGCTCGGCACGCGTCTGCTGGAGCGCAACACCCGTCGTCAGAGTCTGACCGATGCCGGGCGCGTTTACGTTGAAGAAGCCCGGCGGGTGCTGGAACAGGTTTCGATCGCTGAACGTTCGGTCGAGCGACTCCGGCGGGCTCCGGCGGGTACGCTACGCATCAGTGCGCCAACCTCCTTTGGGGCCTGTGTTATCTCGCCGCTGGCCGCGGATTTTTTGCAAACCTGGCCAGAGGTACGCATTGAGTTAGATCTGACCAACCGGATGGTGGATCTGGTCGATGAAGGGGTCGATCTGGCAATACGTATTGGGGATATTCATCAGACGGATGTCGTGGCGAAATATCTGGGTCCGTACCGTATGGCTATCTGTGCGTCACCGGACTATCTTGCCCGACACGGCACTCCACGAACGCCAGGGGATCTGGTGGATCATCTGTGTTTGTCGCATACCGTGTGGACGGCACGTAATGAATGGAAACTGCCGGGTGTGGCGGGTGAGGTCAGGTGGAAACGTGACGCGATTTTACGCTGTAACGATGGCCACGGCCTGCGCATGGCGGCGGTAGCGGGAGCCGGGCTGCTGTTGCAACCGGAAGTTTTGTTGGCAGAAGAGCTCGCGAAGGGTCGGCTGGTCCGGGTGCTGGAGGGGTTTACGCCGCAACCGCGGCCAATTCATTTGTTGTGGCGACAGGATTTGCGCCCACTGCCCAAGCTGACGCAGTTTGTCGAACATGTGCTGGAAGGAACGCAGGGGCTGCGCGGAAAATAAAAATGCCGGATGGCGTTGCGCTTATCCGGCCTACAACCGAGCCAAATTGTAGGCCGGATAGGGCGCAATAGCGCCGCCATCCGGCAATTCGTTAGCCGATATCCACCTGCGGCTTATTGTTGCGTTTGCGGATCAGGCGCAGTACTGGCGGGATAACGATAACCATGACCGCCATCACCAGCAGGACTTTCGCCACGCCGCTGGCCCACAGAATATCCATGCTGCCATTACTGATGGACAGGGCACGACGCAGGTTCTGCTCCAGCATTTCCCCGAGCACAAATCCGAGAATCAACGGAGACATCGGGAAGTGCATTTTACGCAAAATGTATCCCAGTACACCGAGACCAACCATCAGTACCAGATCGAAGGTCGTGCTGTGGACGGCATACACACCGACCGCCGAAACCGCCGCAATGGCCGGAACCAGGAACCACAGCGGAATGGTCAGCATGCGGGTAAACAGACCGATTAACGGGATGTTCATCACCAGCAGCATCACGTTGGCAATCAGCAGCGCCGCGATCAGTCCCCAGACGATATCCGGTTGTTCGGTGAACATTGCCGGCCCCGGCGTGATGTTGTACAGCGTCAGCGCACCCATCATGACCGCCGTGGTGCCCGAACCGGGTACGCCGAGCGTCAGCATTGGGATAAACGAGCCACAGGCCGAGGCATTGTTAGCTGCCTCAGGTGCGGCAACACCACGAATGTCCCCCTTCCCAAAGCTGTCGCTGTTACCGCTGAGCTTTTTCTCGGTCATGTAGGTGATCGCACTGGCGATGGTTGCTCCGGCGCCGGGCAGAACGCCGACGAAAAAGCCAATCACCGATGAGCGCAGCGTTGCGCCCACGCACTGCATACCCTCTTTGGCATTGAACAACATGCGGCCCGTTTTACGCACCAGCGTTTGGCCACTGCTGGTATGTTCCAACATTAATAATATTTCTGAGACAGAGAACAGCCCAATCACTACCACGATAAACTGCACACCGTCGGAGAGATGAACACTGTCAAAGGTGAAGCGATAAACCCCGGTGTTGGCGTCTACGCCGACGGTCGCGAGCCCGAGACCGATAAGCGCTGCCAGAAATGATTTCAGTGGGTTCTGCGCCATCATGCTGCCGAGACAGGCAATAGCGAAGACCATTAAGGCAAAGTATTCTGCAGGACCGAATGACAGCGACCATTGTGCTAACGCCGGGGCAAACAGAATGATGCCGCCGATAGCGATAAGCGAACCGAAGAAAGAACTGACCGCTGAGATAGAAAGCGCCACGCCGCCACGTCCCTGTTGGGCCATTGGATAGCCGTCAAGGGCGGTCATAATGGCTGCCGCATCGCCAGGCACATTGAGCAGGATAGAGGAGATGCGCCCGCCGTATTCGCAGCCGATATAAACAGTCGCCAACAGGATCAGCGCAGACTCCGCAGGCAGATGCAAAGCGAAGGCCAGCGGCAGCAGGATCGCCACGCCGTTGATTGGCCCCAGGCCCGGCAGCAGCCCAACGATGGTGCCGACAAAGCAGCCGATCAAGGCGATAACCAGGTTTTCCGGCGTCATCGCCACCGCGAAACCCTGAGAAAGATAAATCCAGGTATCCATCGTTTCTCCGTTAACCCAGCCAGGCGCCGAGTGGTAAGGTGACGTCAAGCAGTCGATCGAAGGCATACCACAACAGAATGCCGAGAACCGAACCGGAAATGCCCGCTGCCGGGATGGTTGCGCCGAACAGCATGCCAATCACCACGGTGAGAATGGCAGTGGCAATGGGAAAGCCTAACCATTCAAACCCCCAGGCGTACATCAACAACACAATCACCATCGTGAGCAGCTTTTGCAGCACGTGGCGGCGAGGCCAACTGATGGTGTCCGGGTGGCGCAACAGCAGCGCGACGGCACACAAGAGCATCAAGCTGATAATGCCAAGCGGAAAGGGACGTGGCCCGACGGGTTCATAGCTGTATTCGCTGCTGATTTGCCAGGCCACGAACAGCCCGGCTATACAGAGCAACAGCCAGATACCCGCGAAAATACGATCGCTCATCATCTTTGCCCCCGGGCTTATTTCGCAAGGCCGAAGGCTTTTGCCTGCTCACGATAATCGGTGACCTGTTTCTTCACGTAGTCATCGAGTTGCTTACCGCTCATGTTGAACTCGAACAGGCCACGCAAATCACGCTGCTTTTTAAATTCGTCGGTCTGCTGGAGCTTATTAAAGGCATCAACCCACCACTGGTAATCCGCATCGCTCACTTTTGGCCCAACGTAGAAGCCACGAATAATCGGCCAAACAAGGTCATAACCCTGCTCTTTGGCGGTGGGGACATTGGCTAACTGGCCCGGCAGACGTTCATCAGAGAACACCGCGAGTACGCGGATCTTGTCGCCGCTGAGATAGGGCACCATTTCACTGAGATCGCCGGAAACCACCTGCACGTGATTGCCCATCAACGCGGTCACCGGTTCGCCACCTCCTTCAAAGGCGACATAACGCATTTTGTGCGGGTCGACGTTGGCTTTTTGCGCCAGTAGCGCCGACTTCATCCAGTCCTGACTTCCGATAGAGGCGCCCGCGCCAATAACGACACTGTTGGGATCTTTCTCCATGGCAGTCAGCAGGTCTTTCAGCGTCTTCCAGGGGGAATCACTACGCACGGCAATCATGCCGTAGTCGGTGCCTACGCTCGCCAGCCAGCGCACGTCATCGACGCCATAGCGGCCGAATTTACCTTGCGACAGGTTTAGCAGGGAGCCGCCGGAGAATGCCACTACGGTTCCGGCTTCGGCAGGACGTTGCGCGACGATAGCGTTATAGGCCACGGCGCCCACGCCACCGGGCATATAGGTTACGCGCATCGGTTTTTCGATGGCGCCCGTTTCCATCATGCTCACCTGAATCAGCTTACAGGTGAGGTCGAACCCACCACCGGGTTTCGCCGGAGCAATGCATTCGGTGCGCGATGGCGCTTGTTCAGCTAAAGCAGAGGTACTCATCAATAAAATGCTTGCAGTAAGGGTACGAAGTAATTGTTTTTTCATTGTTTATCCTCACGCCGGAAAACCGGATTTTCGGGTACGGAAGAAGATTTTTGTGATTATGTGAGCCGATGTGTAGCAGTTCGGTTGCGTGATTGTTAAAACATTAACCTTTCAATTCCCTTTCAATGCGGCAGAAACTTTACAGGATGTGATATGCGTCTCTTATTAGCGGAAGATAACCGTGAGTTAGCTCACTGGCTGGAGAAAGCGCTGGTACAAAACGGCTTTGCCGTTGACTGCGTGTTCGACGGCCAGTCGGCTGATCATCTTTTACACAGTGAAACGTACGCGCTGGCGGTACTGGATATCAACATGCCGGGGTTGGATGGTCTGGAAGTCGTCCAGCGCCTGCGCAAACGCGGGCAGACGCTGCCGGTTTTGTTGCTGACGGCGCGCAGCGCGGTAGCCGATCGGGTGAAGGGGCTGAATGTAGGGGCTGATGATTATCTGGCTAAGCCGTTTGAACTTGAAGAGCTTGATGCCCGGCTGCGGGCCTTGTTGCGGCGTAGCGCAGGCCAGGTGCAAGGGATACAGCAACTGGGAGAATTGGCGTTTCACGATGAAGGTTACTTTCTGTTGCAAGGACAACCGCTGGCGCTGACACCGCGTGAGCAGGCCCTGCTGACAGTACTGATGTACCGTCGACTGCGTCCGGTTTCACGCCAACAGTTGTTTGAGCAGGTGTTCAGTTTGAGCGATGAGGTCAGCCCCGAGAGTATTGAGCTGTATATCCATCGGTTGCGGAAGAAACTGCAAGGGAGCGACGTGCGTATCGCCACGCTGCGTGGCCTGGGTTATGTGCTGGAGCGCTGTGATGAGGTGGGTTAAGCCCCAGTCGTTGTACCTGCAACTGCTGATGTTTCTGGGGTTACCGCTGCTGTTGCTGTGGGGACTCTCGGCGTTTAACAGCTACGTTAGCGCATTACAGGCCGCGACGCAGGCGTATGACCGGACGCTGCTCTCATCGGCCAGAACGGTTTCTGAGCGGCTGGTGGTGCGCAATAAACACCTGGAAGTCAACGTGCCGTGGGTGGTACTGGACAGCTTTGAACTGAACATGAACGACAGGCTGTATTACAAAGTGGTCGATCCGGCGGGGAAGGTTATCTCGGGGTATGACGATTTACCGGCCATGCCGCCCGCGACCTCGCGTACCCGGCTGTATCCGGCGTTAGCGTGGTTTTATCATACGGAATATCGCGGTGAAGCGATCCGCGTGGCACGCCTGCTCCAGCCGGTCAATGAGGGTGGGATTGTTGGCATGGCCGAAATTTATGTCGCCGAAACGCTGCAATCACGTCGTTATCTGGCGCGGCAACTGCTGTTTTCCTCATGGGTGTCACAAGGTCTATTAGTTCTCCTGACGCTGGTACTGGTCGGTTGGCTGCTACGACGGGTATTGCGCCCCATGCGCCAGTTGTCATCGCTAATGGTTCGTCGCGAACCAGGGCTGCTGACACCACTGCCGGAGTTACTGCCGTGGTCGGAAACCCGTCTGCTGATTGTCGCGTTCAACCGCTATATCGACCGACTGCGAGGGCTTATCTCCCGCCAGGAGCGCTTCAGCGCAGATGCTTCCCATCAGCTCAAAACACCACTGGCAGTGCTAAAAACGCAGGCGGCAGTAGCTTTGGCGAGCCCGCAGCCGCAGCAATGGTATGAGAGCTTACAGGCGATGAGTTCAACGCTGGATAACACGATTCAGTTGACGGAAAGGTTGTTACAGCTTTCCGCGGTGAAGCGTAAAGAGCAGGGGGAAAGGCACTTTTCGCCCGTTAATCTGTATGACGTGGTGCAAACCAGCTGTTTTACCCGTCTGGCGCAGGCGCGCAGTAAAGCCATCGATCTGGGGTATGAGGGGAAGCAGGAGGCGCTGTGGATTGAAGGGGATGAGGTGCTACTCGGTGAACTGTGCGGAAATCTGCTGGATAATGCGCTGAAATATACGCCAGCGCAGGGCGTGGTGACGGCGCGGTTAATGCGCGAGGGGGAAGCCGTGGTGCTGGTGGTTGAAGATAGCGGGCCAGGTATTGATGAGCAACAGGTACATCAGGCGCTACTGCCGTTTCATCGTCTGGATAACGTCGGCAACGTCCCGGGGGCAGGGATAGGCCTGGCTCTGGTCAACGATATTGCGCGTCTACACCGCACACACCCGCAGTTGTCGAGGAGCGATACGTTAGGGGGACTGAGCGTACGGGTACGATTTTTAAGCATCACTATCTGATATCTTTATTTCCCGGGTGCAGATTATTCTTAAGAAAATTCCAAATAAGAAAGCAGAATATTATTAATAATAACGGCATGTGATTTATTGATTTTATTTGTATGGCGTCGCAGTTAATTAATTTTAGCGGCTATTTAGGGGGGAAGAGAAACGATTTTATGTTATTCATCATACATATAACGACTTTTCATAGTCTACGAATTGTTATCTGTCAATAACGGTTGTGTTGTAAATTATCATCTTTTTTGGTGGTGACGACAAAATGCTTGTTCACAAATTAATGAATAAAATCATTGTCATATAAGTGACAGGTGGGTGATGGTCACACTAATCAACATTATTTTTTACATTTACTGACAATGTACCATTGCGTTTTTTAGACTTGTGATATAATTAGCAACATGAAAAGAGAAAAAAACAATTAAATATCAATAAATAATGGGCTGAGATATGCTTAAAAATTCGCTAAAGATTAGCAGTCAAGGATATCCAGTCTTTTTGAAACTGGTCGATTTTATTGTAATTAATATTACGTTAATTTTTAGCGCCCATCTGTTAGATATGGTGCCGTTTAAGACCATTGTCATTCTGAGCATCCTCTTCTCAGTGTTTTTCCTGCTGCTTGCTGAATACACAAAAATGTATCAGCAGAAGATAAAAACCATCGGCATACGCAACCAAAAACGGCTGCTTTTTTGTACACTGTTGGCAATCTCGTTCAACGAAGTGATCAGCATGACGGTGGCCGAACCGGAGTCACTTGGATACCTGACAAGCCTGACACCGTCTTTTTTATCCCCAATTGTTTACTGGTATTTCATTCCTTTACCTTTTCTTTATTTTATTCGTTTTTTTATTTTTAAATATTCAACGAAAAAAAGCATTCGTGTGGCGATTATTGGTCTGACCGACAACGGTGTGGCAGCAGAAAATGCGTTGATAGCTGAATACTCCAATATCAAATTAGATTTGGCTTTTTATGACGAACGCGCGTTGTCCCGCTGTGGTGATATCGTGGATAAGATAAAAAGTCCCTTTCGCGGCCCGGTCATTAATCTGGTTGAAGAGGCTAAGCAAGGGAATATCGACGAGATCTATATCGCATTGCCGATGGTGGCATTACATCGTATTCGTCACTTTTTGGCCATGATGTCAGATACCACGGTAGATACCTATATTGTTCCTGATTTTTATACCTACAGTAACAATATGTCCAAGCTGCGTTCGATCCACAACCTGCAAACCATTGGCATCTTTAGCTCACCGTTTGAAGGAGCCGGTTCATTTATTAAACGTGCGGAAGACCTGATTCTCGGTAGCATCATTATGGTGATGATCTCCTCACTGATGTTAGCGATTGCTATTGGTATTAAACTTACCTCTCGTGGCCCGGTGTTTTTCAAACAAGATCGATACGGCCTGAGTGGACAAAAAATTAAGGTATGGAAGTTTCGCTCGATGCGAGTTATGGAGAATTCCGATACGGTTATCCAGGCCACCAAGAATGATCCGCGTGTGACAAAATTTGGTAGTTTCTTGCGACGCACCTCTCTGGATGAACTCCCGCAATTCATTAATGTGTTGCAGGGAAGTATGTCTATTGTCGGTCCCAGACCTCATGCGGTTACGCATAATGAACAGTACCGCAAACAGGTCGAAAACTACATGATCCGCCATAAAGTTAAGCCGGGGATCACCGGGCTTGCGCAGATTAACGGTTTCCGTGGGGAAATCGATGCACTTTATAAGATGGAAAAGCGCGTCCAGTATGATATTGAATATATTCAAAACTGGTCGTTATGGCTGGATATAAAAATTATTATTAAAACTATTTTCAAAGGATTTGTCGGTAAGAATGCATACTAAATTAATAGTTATTACCGGAATCGTGATATCGCAGTCCGCATGGGCTGATTTAACGCCGAAATCACACATTGGCTTTGCGGGGATCGACTTCCAGGGCAAAGTTGCTGTGGATTACGGTTATGATGATAACGTGACTTATCAGCCCCATAACCGCGATGCGATAGGGTCGGCTTTCCAGAGCGCGGCGCCGGTGTTTAGTATGATCGGTGAGCGCGGCCAGGATAAGTATTTGCTAATGTATTCAGGCGATTATCGTAACTACTCAAGCGATTCTGCCGATAACTATAACGACCATTTTTTCCGTTTTAACGGTGCCTGGCGTTATGGGCAAATGCATGGCTTAACCCTGAATCTGGAAGATTCAATTGGGCATGAATCTCGCGGTCGCGATATCACTGAGGGTTTTTTGCCGAGCCAGTTCCGTCAGTATGGAATTAACTCTCCGCTGACGAATAATTTTATCAACAGTGAGTTGCGCTATAGCTATGGCGCACCAGATGGACGCGGTAAAGCGGAACTGGCGCTGTTATATAAAAAACTGACGTTCGGGAATACCTCGGATGTGCAGGATACCAGTCCGGATTTTTACAATTATATTCAGCAGCAGGAATGGCATGAAAATAGTCTGGTGGCTGAAGTTTTTGACCAATACACATCCAGAACGCGCTTTCGCTATAGCTTTATTACGAACCAGCGTCACTATGATAACAACTCAGAAAAAGACAGTAATGAATACTATTTGCTTTACGGTCTGAAATCGCAGTTGACGGGGAAAACCAACGTCGACATGAATATTTCATGGCTGTACAAAACATTTGAAAATGCCGCAAACTCGAGTGATTTTAATGGTCTAAACTGGGATATAAAGGGGGAGTGGAAGCCGTTAAATCAGTCAGTCTTCACCGCCCACTCTGCTCAAAGTATTAAAGACCCCTCGGAAGTTGGGGGGTATATCTTAGTGACTGAGTATGGGATTTCTTATCAGCATTTCTGGCTGGGTAATCGTTTTTCTACTTTGCTGGACTACTCATACACCACGGAAGACTATAAAAAACAGAACAAGGATCGACATGATAAAAATGGTGTATTTAGCGTAACCATGAGCTATGACTACACGCCGTCTGTCAACTTTGAGATTAAATATCAATTAGATACATTGAACTCGAATAAGGATACTGATTCGTTTTATATCGGTCCCGACGACAGTAAGAAAGTCATTAGAACGTTGGGTTATGATAATTCTATGATTATGCTTAAAGCTAAGGTTCAGATCTAAAATGAAAATAATAGAACTGTGCGCGTTTTTCCTATTCAGTATCCTGTTGGTCGGATGCACAACGTCCAGGCCACCATTAATGGACGATCCTGCTGCGGTGGCAGAGGATTACCGAATTGGGGCGGGGGATACTGTCAATATCGTTGTTTACGGGGAACCCGAAATGACGATGAAATTTATCGTGGATAAGAGTGGAACAATAAACTTCCCTTATATCGGGGTGCTGGGTTTAAAAGATAAAACACCAGAACAGGTGAATAGTGAATTAACTCAACGCTTACGCAATGGGTATATGGTTAATCCCATGGTGACCGTGAGTCTTGCCGAGTTCCGCAAGTTCTACGTGTCAGGGGAAGTGAAAAGCCCGAATGGATTCGCCTGGGAGCCGGGACTTACCGTAGAGAAAGCGATTGCTCAGGCGGGGGGATTTACTGACCGTGCAGATCGCAAAGATATCAACCTTCGCCTCTCCGGTAGCAATCAGCTACTTGAGAATGTTGATTTAACGCACTCTGTTCGTCCTGGGGATGTCGTGATTATTGGCATGGGGTTCTTCTAACGATGAAACTATCTATAGTGGAAAACGGCAAGCAACGAGAAAACTCCGACGATTTCTCCCGCTTTGCCAAAGAACTGAAAAAGAACGCCTGGAAAATCGCGCTGGCCGGCATTATTGCCGGGGTGGTGGCGTATCCCTTGATCAGCATGATGTCATCCAAGTATGTCTCGACGGCGACGGTGCTGATTAAGGCACAAGCCGATAACGTTTCGCCGTTTCCTCAGGTGGATGGTTTTGATTCAACGCGGAGTGGTTACTACGAAACGCAATATGCGCTGATGCAGTCGCGCATTATCCTCGAGCAGGCGGTCCGCGATCTGAAGCTGGATGAAAACCCGGATTTTACCGGGGTGAAGCCCGGCTCTGGCAGTGAAGATCAGCAACTGAGGGTTGATCAGGCGCTGAAAACATTGTCGAAAGACCTGAAGGTCATCGGTATCCGTACCACCAATCTGGCCTCTATTTCTTACGAGTCTTCTTCGCCTCAACTTTCCGCTGAGATAGCCAATGGCGTCGCTCAGGCTTTTATCAACTACACGGTAGAACAAAAGCGTCTGAAAGCAGAGCAGGCTCGCAATCTCAACTTTGAAAAAATGGAAGAGATTCAGCAATCGATAGCGAAACAAAAAGAGGAAATGGATAGCTACCTGAAAAACTCTGGGCTGCTGACCTTCCGCGGTATTGATGGCTTTGAAACAGAGCAGTTAAGCATTGTGACCAACCGTCTTGCCGATGCGACCCAACGCCGTGTCGCCGCGGAGTCTGTTTACAATGAAGTCAATAGCCGCGGGAAATCTTCAGGCGATATTATTTCGCTGCCATCAGTTTCTGACCATGCGCAGATTCAGGATTTACGCATTGCGCTGATCCAGGCGCAGCGCACGTTGTCGGAACTGCGCAAAGTGTATGGGCCTAAAAGTGCCAATATTTTAAAAGCAGAAGCCGATGTGCAATCAATACAAAATCAAACGGGTCGGGTACTGGGTGAGCTAAAACTTGGCTTACGTCAGCAGTATTTGGCCGCGCTGGCCGACGAAAAGAATTACCAGCAGCAGGTTGCTGAGCAAAAAGAGATCTTCCAGAAGATGGCATCAAAACGGGATGCCTATAACAGCCAAAAATTGGCGTTAGATAAAATGGAAGATCTGTATAAGACGCTTTATCAGCGGACTCAGGAATTGTCGCTGTCTGGGGTGAATGCGGATGCGGTGCTGTATGATCCCGCCGTTCCTCCGTTAAAGCCGTCTAAGCCGAATAAATCGCTGCTGCTCGTGATGGTGGTGATGCTGGTTGTGGTATTCAGCATCATGTATTTCATCGTCAAAGCGGCAATGGATAATTCAATCAGCACCCTGAGCCGTCTGAAGAAACGTCTCAATATCGAGCCATTGGGCGAAATTCGTCGATTTACCGGTACTTCGGGACGCGCACAGGTGCGGGATATGATACTGAAGAACCCGCTGAATGCCGATATCATCCACGGTATTCGTACCCGAATTATGCTGGATAATCGGCCGCTACAGACGATCGCTATTGCTTCGGCGGAGCAGGGTGAAGGGCGTTCCCTGTTGGCGAATCTGTTGGCCAGCTCATTCAGCTTCGATCAGAAAACGTTGCTTATTGATGCAGATTTCTTCAATACCAACGGCCTGTCTTCTGAGCTGGCATCGGCGACGTCTGCCGGAGTGGCGGAACTGTTGCGCGGAGAGGCTCCGCTTGAAAAGGCACGGATTAAGATCGCTGAAAATCTTGATTTCATCCCCCACGGTAAGACGACCATTTCCTCGTTACTGATGCTGTCGTCAGAGCACGTTGAACCCGTGATGCGCGAACTGAAGTCGCAGTATCAACGCATTATTATTGACGTTGCGGCGGTGAATCAAAGTCAGGATATCCAACTGATCAAACGAGCCGTTGATGGGGTTATCTTTATCGTGAAAGCCGGGACCGGTTCTGCGGAGAATATCGCCAGCGCACTGGATAAGATTGAGGATAATCAGGGCGTGGTGATTGGCGCGGTGTTGAATGCGGTCGAGGAAAAAAACCTTGAAACGCAGGAAGGGTTGCGCTCATTGAACTTCAATACCGACCAACTGATGACTACGCCAGGTCGTGTATGAGTTTACTGAAGAGCGCTTCTACGATAGCCAGTTCATCAGTCGTTTCGCAGCTGATTGGTGCGCTGTCTATCTGGTTGATCTCACATAAGTACGATATGGCAGAGGTTGGGCTGTATGCGCTCAACTACAGTATCGCGGTGGTGGGGGCACAGGTGTGTACCTTTGCCTCCCAGCTGTTGATTCCCAAACAGCAGGATGACGAGCTGGCGCAAAATGTAGTGTTCTGTTTGCTGCAAAGCGCGCTCATTGCCTTACCGTATGCCGTCCTGACCGCGTGGTTGTTTCACCAGAACATACTGTTTCTCTATTTGCTGACGCTTTCAACGGCGTGGGCGTTAATATCGGAAAACTTATCGCTGCGGACAGCCAACTTTTATTTTCTGATCTTTCAGCGTATTTCTGTCTCTGTGGTGGTGGTGCTCTCGGTACTGCTCACGCACCAGGTACAGACATTTTACTGGTCGTGGGCCTGCGCCATGATAGTGCTGACCACCAGCTGTATTTTACATTCGTTTGATATTCGCTCGGTGACGTCGCAGCATTTGCGCCCGGCAAGTAATTTGCGATTTTTTAAACAGAATATTCATCACATCACTAAAGTCGGTAGCGCTGAGGTGCTGGCAATGGCGAGCAGTAACTTGCCTATTATGCTGATTAACTTCTGGTTTTCGGCGCTGACGGCGGGGTATTTTTCCGTTGTAAGCCGGTTCTGTCTGGCACCGGTAGTGATTATCGGCAACGCGGTACGCAATACCATTTTTTCTAAATGGTCCATCGACTTCAGAAATAACACCTTCAATTATCAGGAGTATACGAAGGTGCGTATGCTGCTGTTAGTGCTGGGGGTTGTCTGTACCTTAGGCGTCTTTATTTTCTATCCCATTGTGATGCGGCTGGGTTTTAGCGAAGACTGGATTAACTCCATTGAGACGTCGCGCTACATGCTGCCCTATTTGTTCCCGGCGCTGGCGATAAGTCCTTTAACGGTGATTGAGCTTATTTTTGGCTCGCACCGCTATTTTCTGCGTATCCAACTTGAGCAGTTGGCGATTGTGCTACTGGCGTTTGTGGTCGTTCCCTATTTTTACCCTGATTACGCGGCATCAGTAATATTGTTCTCTTCACTGACATTTATTCGCTATGCGTTCATTTACCTGAAAATGAACAAGCGGGCCAATCTCCTGAAAAACAAGCCGGTGACGCCATGACACTGAATACCGGGAATTATTTACAGGTCTACACCTTTATAACGCTGATCCTGTGTGGTCTGGTGCAGTATTTCACCGGCATGCAATCCGTGTTGTGGCTCCCGTTTTTCCTGACATTACTGATGGTGGGATTACTGGTGATGCAGACGCGAAACGGGGCGCTGCGTCTGGATGCACAGGAAACCATTATCCTTGCGCTGTATTTTTCCTTTCTGGTGCTGGCGGGAACATCGACCCTGATTCAGGGCGGGGTCACCGTGGCAATTGTGGCCTTCAAAAATGAAATCGCGTTATCGCTGGTGATGGTTTGTTTGCTGTTGGGTTTTTGCCGTGAATCGCAGATATATCGGGCGACACGCTATCTGTACTGGGTGTTCTATGCGCAAATCCCGGTGATGATTTATCAGGTTTTGCTGGTTGTTCCTCAGCGTGTGGCTGTGCGCGGGGAAGATGAAAAATGGGACTCCGTGGTAGGCACATTCGGCGGAGACCCAATGGGTGGCGGCAATACGGCGGCGATGGGGTTATTTTGCCTGTTAATTATGTTGCTGAAACTCTCTGAATATAAGCACGGGCTTACGACGTTTAAATCCGCAGCGCTGCATATCATCCTTGGAATAGGGTTATGCATCATTGGTGAGGTCAAGTTTGTCATCCTGCTGTCACCGATATTTCTGGCATGGGTGTGGATATCGCCGAGCTATGTTAAAGATGTCAGTAAGGTAAACCTGAAGACGTTATTCGTCATTGTGGCAGGAATGCTGGTGCTCATCGGCCTGTCGATTATGATACTGGCCTGGTACTATTCTTCCGCTTTTGGCAGCGATCCGACGAAAGGCTCATTAAGCATTTTTATTGATTCATTGAGTTATATCTTTGATCCGAACTACATCATGTCGACCGGAGAGTTGGGGCGTTTCACAACGTTTCTGTTCTGGTTAAAAAATAACGATCTATGGGGACTGTCGGGCACATTATTTGGCTATGGGCTTAATGCCACAAACAGTGGTAGTACGGTCTCCCCTGGGTTTTTGAACATTATTTATAACCTGATTTTAGACTCGACTGCTCTGAGTATGCTGCTGTGGGAAGTTGGCATTATTGGCACGCTGCTGTTTATTGGCTTGTTTATTTATATTCTGAAAGTATGCCAGCCAAAACCAGTATTGATGCTGGAACAGTTGGATAAACAGGATCTGCAGTTGCTGAGCTTTGCGCCAGCATTTAACGCTTTCGCTATCAGTTGTTTAATCAGCTTACCTTACAGCCAGATATTGATGATTACGCCGATGTTACAGTTTTTGTTCTATTTATCGCTGGGGGCGAGCTTAGTGATTCGTCGAACCGTACTTCGCAGTGCAGGGGGATGGCATGGACAATAAGCCATTTATTTCAGTGAGTATTAAGACGCTCAACGAATCTAAAGGTATTGAGAAAACGATCGACAGCATTCGGCGTCAGTTGGTCGGGTATCCGCATAAAATTATTGTGGCTGACAGTCTGTCGACAGATAACACCCAGCAGTTGGCTGCCAATAAGGGCGTCACGGTAGTGTCACTCACCGATCCAGGCGATCGCTGTTGTGGGGTGGGCCATCAGTTGGGCTATCTGTACAGCGAAGGGGAATATTTATTACTGATGGATGGCGATATGGAGCTGGAAGAGGGCTTCATTGACCAGGCTGTTGCCTTTTTGCAGGCAGAACCGGACTATGCCGGGGTGGCCGGTACCGTCGAAATGGATGATGCCGTTAACTATGAATTTAAGTCTCGTAAGCAGCGGATCAATAAAATCTATCCTCTTGGCGATAGCGATCATCTGGGGGGCGGTGGACTGTATCGTCGGTCGGCAATTGAAAAAATTGGTTATCTGACCAACCGTAATTTGCACGCGTATGAAGAGGCTGAGCTGGGTCTGCGTTTAATCGATGCGGGCTTTAAACTGCGGCGTTTGGATATTCCTTACTTCAGCCATACCTCACATACGCTGCCGACGTTTAAGATGCTGGCGCGCCGCTGGTCCAGCGGTTATTACCAGGCTCCGGGTGAGCTTTTGCGTTGTAGTTGGGGGAAACCCTGGTTTTCCCAGTCATTCAACATCGTGAAGAATGAGGCGGTATTTGCGCTCTACCTTATTCTCTTATTTGTTGCGCTGCTCACTTTTAATATCAACGTGTTTGCCGTTGCGCTTCTCCCATTACTTGCATTTGCCTTGTTGAAGATTGTGCAAAACCGCTCGTTAACAGATGGGCTGCAAAGCGTTATTAATTTAATCGTACGCTCAGCGGGGCTGATCAAAGGTATTTTTTATCCGGTACGCGATCCGCTGACTCCGCCCAACAGTAAAATCATTCATGAATAACCGGGGCAGGCGCCATGAAAGTATTATTAGTTAACAAGTTTTTTTTCATCAAAGGCGGCGCGGAAACGGTTTATTTTCAAGAACGCGACATGCTGAAACAGGCTGGTGTCCAGGTCATTGATTTTTCCATGCAGCATGAGAAAAATTTCCCCTCTGATTATGCGGATTATTTCGTCAGCAATGTCGATTACCATCAAGAGAGTAATCTGTTGGGGGGCATCAAAACCGCGGTTAACTTTATTCATAACACCCAGGCCTGCAAAAAAATGCTGGCGCTTTTACAAAAAGAACACCCTGATATCGTTCACTTTCATAATATTTACCATCAGTTGACGCCGGCGTTGATTAAAGTGGCGCGTAATTTTGGTTGTAAAACGGTGCTGACGGCGCACGACTATAAGATTGTCTGTCCTGCATACTCCATGTTACGTGATGGGAAGGTGTGTGATGCCTGTATCACCGGTACCGTTTTCAATGCCTTCCGCTATCGCTGTCAGGAAGGCTCTGCCTCGAAAAGCTTGCTACTCTCGTTAGAAGCGACCTGGCAATACATTGCCCAAAATTATCAGGCTCTGGATGTGATTGTTTCACCCAGCGTCTTTTTACGCGGCGTGTTACTCCGAACGTTGCCGAAATCGCGAATCGATGTGATCGTCAATGGTGTTGATGATAGCCAGCCCATTGATGAGGTCGTCGATGACGGTTATATACTGTACTTCGGCCGCCTGAGCCGTGAAAAGGGTGTGGCAACGTTGCTGGCCGCTCATCAGAAAATGCGTAACCCGGCTCCGCTAAAAATAGTGGGCCACGGTCCGTTGCATGACGAGTTAGTGGCGAAATACCCGGACGCTGAATTTTTAGGTTATGTACAACAAGGGGATGCCCTCAATACGCTCATTAAGCATGCCCGCGTGGTGATCCTCCCCTCTGAATGTTATGAAAACTGCTCAATGGCGGTACTGGAGGCGATGTCTTTCGCGAAACCGGTGATCGGGTCGCGCATTGGCGGGATCCCCGAACAAATACGCGACGGTATTGAAGGGCTTTTATTTGAGCCGGGTAATGCGCAGGAACTGGCGAAGGCGATGGATGCTCTGGTTGATGACCCGGATAAAGCACGCGTTATGGGCTTACGGGGTCGCGCGCGCCTGAGTGAAAAATATGCGCTTAGCAAACATATGGATACCTTACAGGCGCTATATAAAGAACTTCTGAGCAGGCCATAGAATGAGTAAAAAAATAACGGTTTTTGGTACCCGTGGTATTCCGGATGTATTGGGCGGTGTGGAAACCCACTGCCAGAATCTTTATCCGGCGATTAAACAACAGTTTGACGTTGATATTTGTGTTATCGCCCGCTCGCCGTATGTTAGCTACAAACGATCTTCTTATAAGAAAGTTGAGACCTATGCGCTGTGGGCACCTAAAAAACGGTCACTGGAAGCGATTGTGCATTCCGTTTTAGCGGCGTTTAGAACCTGTGTCGACGGTTCTGATATTGTGCATGTCCATGCTATAGGGCCGGGTTTGGTGATCCCATTATTACGCGTGTTAGGTAAGAAGGTTGTTTTTACCCACCACGGGCCTGATTACGATCGTCAAAAATGGGGATTTGTCGCCAAAAAAATATTGCTGCTGGGTGAACGCTGGGCGGTGAGATATGCCAATGAGGTGATAGTGATTTCTGAGGTCATTAACCAACTGATTCAGAAAAAACATGCTCGCTATGATGCGCATTTGATTTTTAACGGCGTCAATAAACCCCGTCCGTTATCAGATCAAACCCTTCATGCCACACTTGCCCGCTTTGGACTCGAGGCGAAAAACTATTTCGTGGTGGTCGGACGGTTTGTGGAAGAAAAGGGGATGCATGATGCTATCGCTGCGTACAAACAAAGTGGTTTGCAACAGCCGCTAGTGCTCATTGGCGATGCCGATCACCCAACGGAATACAGTATTCGACTCAAGCAGCTTGCCGCTGATACCCCTGGCGTGGTGATGACCGGATTTTTAAGGGGAGATGAACTTCAGGCGGTGTTTTCGCAGGCCAGGCTTTTCGTTATGCCTTCCTACCATGAAGGACTACCGATTGCGCTTCTGGAGGCGATGTCGTATTCCCTCCCGGCGGTGGTGAGCGACATTCCCGCAAATTTGGAAGTGCAGTTGCCGTCTGAGGCCTATTTTCGGGTCGGCTCATTGTCCAGTCTTGCTGATAAATTAACCGCCTGGGCCAACGCAAATAGCATGGACTATCATGTCTATTTGCAAAATTATGACTGGCAGGAAATTGCCAGAAAAACAGTCAATGTCTATCACTCAATTGATAAAGATATAGGTTAATTTTGACCAGTCCTCAGAATCGCCCCCCCGTCATCGAACGATTTTATGCGCAACTTGATGAGCATATATCGGAGGGACTGACTCCGGAACAAAAAGACGGGATCGAGAAAGCGATCGTCGCCAGCACTCTGGCATCAAGACATCGAATCGATATCCGCAGAAGTTTTCCATTTTTCGGTAAACGCTTTTATCTGGTTTTTTTATTCGGCAGAGACTTACGTCAGCGGCATCGTCAGGAGTCGACCTTATCGACCATGTTGCTCACTTTTTTGCTGCTGCTAGGTACGCTGTTTGTCACCTGCTGCGTATTACTGACGCTATACATGATCAAATCCGCATTGGGTATTGATGTATTCCAACATTTTCACGTGGGTATTTGGGACTGGTGGTTAAGCCTGAAAGACCGCTAGTGTTAACAAACCTGTGGAGGCGTCACTGCGATGAAGTGTAAATGGTTTTCTGCGCTGTTGTGTCTGTTCTGTCCGCTGACGGTACTGGCCGCATTAACGACCGTAACGCCCAAAGCATTGACGGGCCCACTGACAAACCCAGGTATCGGGGTCGCCAGTTTTCATCAGGGATACGGTGAAACGCTTGGACTGGCGGATTATCCCGACACCGGCTTTGAATATGAGCGCTTTTACTGGCGTGACCTTGAGCCTGTCGAAGGCCAGTACAATTTTGCACTGGTTGATGACGCCTTCAGGTATGCCGCGGCGCATCGACCGGCGATGAACGTCGGACTGCGCTTTATGGCGCTTGCTGAGCCGGAAACCGGTTCACAAATTCCCGACTGGTTGATTAAAAAAGGCGTAAAGGGAACCTGGACGCCGGACAAAAAAACCTTTATCCCTGATTTAGACGATCCTCTATTTATTGAATATAGCCAGCGCCTGCTGAACGCGATGGGTAAGCGCTATGATGGTAACGAGAACCTGGCTTTCGTGGATATCGGCATGGTGGGGGCGTGGGGAGAGTGGCATAACAGCAACTTCCCGATGCTGAAGCCATTGCTGGAGCGCTACACCACGGCGCAGTTAGATCGCTATGTGACGATGCATTTCTCTGCTTTCCCCAACACGCCAAAAATCATGTTGATGAGTGGTGGGCAAAGTCTGGCGAATGCGGTCGCGCGCGGGGCGGGCTGGCGGGCGGACTGCCTGGGCGATCTCCGCGTGTTTTCTGCTTCATGGAATCATATGGCGGATGATTATCCGCAACGGCTGCAGGCCGCACAGAAAAGCTATTCAGGATTTAACGATGCCTGGAAACATGCGCCAGTGAGTTTTGAGATCTGCTCGTACATGCAGGACTGGAAAAATACGTTTCACTATACGCGAGAGGAAGTGCAGGGGATTTTTGACTGGGCGGTGAAGCAGCACACCAGTACGATTAACCTGAAATCGAGAACAGTGCCCCGTGAGTATCGTCCAATTGTCGACGAGGCGCTGACAAAACTGGGCTATCGGTTTCGCTTAGCATCCCTGAGCCATGAGTCAGTCTGGGAAGGTGGACAAGAACTCACCCTGACAAGCACCTGGTATAATGAGGGTAATGCGCCGATTTACCTGCCCTACAGGCTGGCATTTCGTCTGGTTGATGAGGCCAATAAGGTGGTGGCACAAGGGAATGTCCCGGAAGATATACGTCAGTGGCTGCCCGGAGAGCACCCACTAAGTTACCCGATGCCGATGCCCGGGACGCTGCCAAAAGGGAAATATGCTCTTGAAGCGGCGATAGTGGATAAATCCGGTGCGGCAAGAATTAACTTTGCCAATGAAGGGAAGCAGAGCAACGGTTGGTATCGCGTCTCTGCGGTAACGGTGAAGTAACCTGCCGTAGTAAGGAGCCTGGCCATCAGGCTCCTTATCATTGAAAACTAAACGTGATAGCCATCCGGATTGTTTTTTTGCCAGTTCCAGGTGTCGCGTATCATTTCATCCAGGGTGTAGATGGCCTGCCATCCCAACTCTTTTCGTGCTAACGACGGGTCTGACCAACACTCGGCAATATCCCCGGGCCTTCTGCCCACAATCTTATAATTAATGCGGGTTTGCGCCGCTTTCTCGAAGGCTGCAATCAGGTTAAGTACGGAATACCCGATACCGGTACCGAGATTGAAGACTTTGTATGCCGCCCCTTTTTCCTGGCAATCCAGGGCCGCTAAATGGCCAGTTGCCAGATCCATCACATGGATGTAATCACGCACACCGGTACCGTCGGGGGTTGGATAGTCATTTCCATAGACCGACACGCTTTCCAGCTTGCCAATCGCCACCTGAGAAATATACGGTACCAGATTGTTGGGGATACCATTCGGATCTTCGCCAATCCTGCCCGATGGATGCGCGCCGACTGGGTTAAAGTAGCGTAGGCAAGTGATCCGGAAATCGGGCTGTGCGCGGGAAAAGTCAGCCAGAATTTGCTCGACCATTAATTTTGATGTGCCATACGGATTGGTGGTACCACCGGTTGGCGATTGTTCACTTAATGGAACGCTTTCCGGGTTGCCGTATACCGTGGCGGAAGAGCTGAAAATAAAGCGCTTCACTCCCGCAGCCAGCATCTCACGTAGTAAAACCAGCGTGCCGGTGACATTATTGTCATAGTAGGCAAGCGGCTCTTTTATTGATTCTGAAACTGATTTTAATCCAGCAAAATGAATGACATCGGTGATGTTATGGTTAGAGAAAATCGTTTTCAGAACATCGTTGTTCAGCACATCAGCAATATAAACGATGGGCGCTTTACCGGTCAGTTCCGCAACCCTGTCGAGGGATGTTTGTGAGGAGTTGGAGAGGTTATCGATGACCACAACATCATCACCTCTTTCCAGAAGCGTCAGCACGGTATGTGAGCCAATATAACCAGCACCACCAGTGACTAAAATTGCCATACTGTCTCCAGATATATTTTTTGCAAACTATCATTAATTCATTAATGCCACCGGCATAAATAAACGTTATGGGTGGCGTCGGTTAAGGTAAAAATTCCGATATTTCACCCGGCATTTATAAGATATTTTTTTAAGTATAGAAAACAGGCTGAATTTGCTTATCTTACTGTCATACACGATATAGTTATCGGTGAAGTTCAGTGTGTGGACGCCCTCGCTTTGGTTGATGCTGGCATTGATCTGCGCAATCAAACGCTCATCAAAGCTGGATGCGTTAAGCGTGATTAACTCTTTGATATAAATTGACTTTCCGTACGTCTCTGGTGTGCATTCCTGAGTGAGGAAATAGAGTTTATTATCAACGCAGTGTGGTGCGCCAGCGCCCCGGGGGTGTTGATTCGACAGGTTAAGCGTGGGCATTATTTTTTGCCATGGCCCGGTTACATCACTGGCTGTATGGATAACTAACTCATCTTCCATCGTGGTGGATAAAAGATAAAGATTTTCATGCAACGAGACGACGACGTTATCGGTGAGCGCCTGGTCAGGTACTAATACTTTTACCTGTTTCCAGCGCGTAGGGAACTCTATCGACTGGAATAAGATAACCTCTTTCCTTTCTGAAGACTCCGGGATCATGAAAAGCTGATCGTTGCTGTAAAATAAAAAAGGAAATGATAAATGGCATTTTAGGTTATCAAAACCGTCGAGTTTCACATCCTCAAGCTCAACCAGGTTAGCATCAAGGATACGGCAGCGCAGAATACCTTGCGAATTACGAAAGCTTAATGCTTCATAAAAAACATAAACTTTATTGTCTTTTTCAATAATGAAAGGATCTGCCTGAAAGGTATATTTCTTTTTGAGCTGTTGGGCTCGGGTGCGGTTCAGAATTTCCAGCGTATTAGTGGGAAAGGTATGCGAACCATTATTTTTCAGGATCATAATATCCCACGACTCATGAAAAAATAACATATTAATCAGTCTGTTATTTTTCGTTCGCATGCGTACCTGCTCCTTTTTATCGCTTAATCTATTGCGGGTTCCACGACGGCCACACTGATGGCTAGTTTAAAAGCTAGTCGCAAGAGGAGTGTTTGTCTACTAACAGAAATCGTAGTGGAAGGATTGCCAGAGCATCCGTGCTCCAGTACTGATTTACTCGAAATGGACGTGTGGATTATCGGCCAGCGAAACGTAAGTTTTGCTGTTCTTATCCAGAGTACGAATTTCTCCGCTTTCGATGTCGTAGACCCAGCCGTGCAGACGAATCGCGTTGTTACGCAGGCCAACAGCCACGCAAGGATGCGTTTTAATGTTGTTCAACTGGGCAATCACGTTTTCTTCCACCATGGCATTTACTTTATCGATTTCGTTAGCCCAGGTTTTCTTTTCAACCACGGCTTTCGCGGCATCGGCATAGTGCAACCAGTGGGCGACAGCAGGCATCGGGTCCAGGGGTTGGCTTTCTGCGATGGCTTTCATCGCACCGCAGTTGGAGTGACCACAGATAACGATATCCGTCACGCCTAAAGCAACGACCGCGTACTCAATGGTCGCAGACACGCCGCCAGGCTCCGGGCCAAAAGACGGTACGATATTACCGGCGTTACGGATAACGAAAAGCTGTCCTGGCTCTTGCTGCGTCACTAACTCTGGCACCAGTCGGCTGTCAGAACAGGAGATGAAAAGCGCTTTAGGATTCTGGCTGGATGCCAGGCTGCGGAAGAGTTCCTTACGTTGAGGGAAAATCTCTTTTTGGAAGTTGAGGAAGCCCTCAATGATATGTTGCATAGCAGTGTCTCTTTTCTCTGTTTAAGCAGGTTATGATGAAGATCACACTTTCCAGTTTAACACCAGCCGACAGAAGGGAAAGACTTTATAGCAGTTCGGTCACTATCTTTGGGCAATGTTGCCCTGACGAAGCAGGGCAAGCGTCGCGGTCTGCGTTAGGCGTTCTGCCGTTTCTGGTATGCCGCTTTTAGTCTGTTCATCGCCTCTACCAGTACGGCGCGCGGGCAGCCAACGTTCAGACGCATGTGCCCCTCTCCGCCTGGACCATATTGTGACCCCGGTGACAGGCCAAGTCTGGCTTCATGGACAAAAAAATCGCTTAGCTGCGTTTCGCTAAGCGCCATTCTTTCGGCATTCAGAAAGAGCAGATAGGATGCGCCACCATAGACAATCGAGATCAACGGACAGTGCATTTCGATTTCATTTCTAACAAATGCTACATTATCAGCCAGATAAGCCAATAATTCCCGATGCCAGTCACCGCAATGGGTATAGGCGCTATAAATCGTTGCCTGTTGCAGTGAGTGAGTCTCTGCAAGATAACAGTTATCGAGAAAATGATAGAACCGGTGACGCAGTTCATCATTCTTTATAATAGCTATCCCTCCCTGGATCGCCGCCGTGTTGAAGGTCTTGCTAACAGAGGTCAGTACGATTGACTGACTTCCTACTGCGTCATCGAGGGTAAAAAAGGGCAGGTGTTGCTTACCTGGCAGGGTTAAATCGCTATGCACTTCATCGGAGAGAATGATGACGCCGGCCTGCTGGCAATAGTGACTGATTTTTTCAAGCGTTTCCCGTGACCACACCATTCCACCAGGATTATGTGGCGAGGGAAAAAGAAACATTTTGCACTGTTTAAGTTTCTCGCTGAAATCTTGCCAGTCAAATTCATAGCAACCGTCTTTTTCAATGAGACGGGTCTGGAGTAAATGCCTGCCGCTGGTTTTCACCAGGTTAGGGTAGGGGTCATATATTGGGGTACAGGTTAATATATTGTCTCCCGTGCGGGTAAGTGCCAGCAAGGACATGACAATGGTTTTTATAACGCCGGGAACAAAATGCAGCCAGTGCGATTTAAGCTCGGCATTATATTGTTTTGCGTACCACTGGATAACGGACTCTTTCCATTGCGGATAATCCAGGTTATAGCCCTGAACAGGCTGTTCTACTACGGTGCGTAACGTATTCATGATGGGATCTGGCGTAACAAAATCCATATCCGCAATCCACAGTGGTAATACATCGCTGGTACCGTACATTTGTTGTAATTGTCCGTATTTGCGACAATTAACATCCCTTGTGACAATATCATCAAACAAAGACATTGCTGACTCCTGGAAAGTCTCTGAAAATAGTTTACGCAACGCAAAAAGCGCAGAATGTTTATGTATATCTAATTGATATATTAAATTTACCCTGGTGATAGCTAATATTTAGCTACGTATTAGCCTATGATTTTTGCTCAACCATATGCTCTGTAGCTTCATTTGGTTCATATTTAGCAATACCGATACCGGTTGCGGCCCACAGCAATGCAAAAATAACGCCGCTGTAGCAGAGGATTGCCCATGGCAGGTAATCAAGAGTTGCCACGCCCAGCATAGTGGCGCAATAAACGCCCGAAGCAGACCACGGAATAATAGGTTCGACAACGGTTCCGGCATCTTCGGTGGTTCGCGAAAGGTTCTTCGCGGCCAGTCCACGTTTTTTGTATTCATCTTTAAAGGCATCGCCGCACAATAACAACGGTAAGGTTCCATTGGCGGTACAGGCGCAGATGGTGAACGTCGTAACAATGGTGGTAGCGACCAGGCGGAATGTTGATTGAACCCCTTTTGTCAGCGCGTTAATGACCGTGTGCAGGGAGCCTGTCGCGCTCATGGCGCCAGCAAAACTAAAGGCGCTGAAGACGGTCACAAAGCTGCTGAACATAGAGATTGCACCGCCTCGCTCTAATAAGCGTGAGACATCAGATGACAGTGCAGGAATATGATCTCCGGTAAGCATCGCGAGCTTAAAGCCACTGACCACGGATTCGCCGACCGAAGATGCGCTGAATTGTTGAAAAACCAGAGCCAGAATCATTGATACGATGGTGGACAAAAACAGCATCGGGATAGGCGGTTTTTTCGACAGTGAGCCGTACAAAACGATAATCGGCGGTAGCAACAACAGAAGGTTGAACTGATAAATCTGGCCGATAGCGTTCATTAAATGAGTGATATTTTCTGGTGCACTGGCTGAGGCATCAATGCCCATACCCATATAGCTATACACCACGCAGCAAATAATGAATCCCGGACCGGTGGTCCACAGCAAATGGCCAATATGGGAATACAGATTTACACCGGCAGCCAGTGCCGCCATATTGGTTGAATCAGAGACCGGCGAGAGTTTATCGCCAAACCAGCAACCTGAAACAATGGCGCCAGCGGCGATGGGCAGAGAGACATTAAGGCCAATGGCCACACCAATCATGGCAATTCCGACGGTACCAATGGAACCCCATGAGGTGCCGGTACACACTGAAATCAATGCACCCAGCATAAATGCTGAAATATAAAAATACTGGGGGTTAATCCACTTCAAACCATAATAGATCATCATCGGGATGGTACCTGATACCATCCAGGAACCAATCAAAAAACCGATACTGGCGACAATCAGAATGACGGGTAGTGCTTCTGATATTTTATTGCAAATCGATTGCAGAATATCATCCCATGTATAGCCATGAGCAATGGCGATAAATGAAGCGGCTGCCGTGCCCATCAGGATCATCGGTTCAGCGCGAATATTGAATATAAAATATCCGATGCTAATCCCGCCCAGCATGATAAGCATCGGTAATACTGACCAAAAGAAAGAGAGTTTTTTTCTGTCGTGTGAGGTACAGCTATTTTGTTCCATAATTCCATCCCAATCGTTAACGGTTGAACAAGCCAAAGAAATACCTGCTACAGGCCAATCAATAACGGAGTGGCGTAGTTACGTGAGTTGATGATCGAACTCTATTTTATTAACTGTTTCAGGCGATCTGTTCTGGCCTGCTGTTATGATGTTCATATTTCAGCAGTAAAATAAGAGATAGATTTGATAGTCAATTATCCCTCCGCATAAGGTGGATGATTTCGGCGTTGCTGGCTGAGCTTGCGATACTGCTGAGGCGGCATACCGACGTATTTATGAAATGAGCTATAAAATCGACTGCTGGAGCGAAAACCTGCAATCATCGCGATATCCAGAATGGTTTTATCGGTGTCGCTGAGTAATGCCCGTACATGGTTGATGCGCATCGCCGTAATATATTGTTTCATCGTCAGTTGCATTACGCGATGAAAGATACCCATCGCATAATTAGGATTAAGTTTGACGTGATCGGCAATGGCCTCGACGGTCAGCAATTTGTCACAGTTGGCGGCAATAAATTCCAGCATCTGGCTGACGTAAAATTGTGAATGCCGCGAAATGCTGTTCTTCTGGGTCCGTACAGTTTGGTTTCCCAATACTGTCCGCCAGCCTGAGAGGCTAAACCGCTTGAGCATCAGGGCGATTTCATCAATGGCTAACTGACGAATCTGTTCGTTATCGCTGTTGAGCTCATTTTGCCAACGTTGAACCTCAAAAGCGCTAAGCTGCTGGGATGCCGACGAGGTAATCACCCTGCCGTGCGTCACGTGATTAATCAGCTCTCTATCCAGCGGCCAGGACAAAAATAAATGCATGGGCAAGTTGAAGATAGCCATTTGCTTACAGTGCCCAGCATTCGTGAGCTGATGAGGGGTACACGCCCAGAACAGTGTGATAAAGCCTTGTTTGCTCTGTACTACTTCGTCATTGAACAGGTACTCAACATCACCATCAAATGGCACATTCACTTCAACCTGCCCATGCCAGTGACTGTAAGTCATGGCCAGCGGCTCCCGCAACTCGACATCCATACGCTGATACTCTGAATAGAGTGCCAGTGGGCTACGAGTCTTTTTTTCATAGCTGCGACACATATGGGGATCATGCGGCAGCTGCGGAATACTTTTAGCCATTACGGATTGGTTCCTGAAAAGTGAATTTGACCATGAGGTAGCGCCAAAGCATGAACATAGCTTAACCGAAAAAAATCACCGTTTTCTCTCCATTTTCGCGAAATTATTCCCAAAAACTCAGATCCTGTGCCTGTTGATTGCCGATCTGAGATAGCGGGAATGGCGAGGTTTAATTTTAAAAGCGCTCAACCATAAGGCACTTTGCTGTACCTGCTGGATGGCGGCGCTGATGCCTTATCCGGCCTACTAAAGCCTGTGAAACGTAGGCCTGATAAGCGCAGCGCCATCAGGCATTGACTGCCCGTGGCGGACGCAGGGGAAATCATAACCCGTACAGTTTTATTTTTCGGTACAGCGTGGCAATGCTGATCCCCAGTTCTGTCGCGGCTTGTTTCTTACCCTCAACGCTTGAACCAAATCGCTGTATGGCGTTTTCAATGGCATCTCTTTCAGCGTGTTTACCCTGATGGGCAAGCTGGCGAGGTTGCGCCATCATTGTGCTTTTTCTGCCATCGGCTGCGGTAAGCAGGTAAGGGGGCAGATGGCTGGCGTTGATCCCGGCGGCTTCTCCGCGCATGACAAAAATGTACTCGATGACGTTGCGCAGTTCTCGGATGTTGCCCGGCCAGTGCCAGGCATAAAGACGGTTAATAACATCATCGGGAAGTTTCTGCGGTGGTCGCTGGTAGCTTAGCGAAAATTCATCGGCAAAATATTGTGCCAGGAGGGCGATATCCGCCCGTCGTTCGCGCAGGGAAGGGAGAACCAATGGCACCACGTTCAGGCGGTAGAAAAGATCTTCACGAAACTGATTATTTTCGACCATCGCGCTGATGTTTTTGTTGGTTGCGGCAATAATCCGCACGTCGATATTGATGGTGTTGTTGGACCCCACACGGGTGATGGCTTTTTCCTGCAGTACCCTGAGCAGCTTGGCCTGCAAATGCAGTGGCATATCGCCAATCTCGTCGAGGAACAGGCTACCCCCATTGGCCAGCTCAAATTTTCCCACACGTCCTTTGGGATCGGCACCGCTGAATGCGCCGCGTACGTAGCCAAACAGTTCGCTTTCCAGGAGTTGTTCAGGGATAGCGGCGCAGTTGATGGTCACGAAAGGGGCGGCTTTACGCGGACTGCTCTGATGAATGGCAAATGCCACAACTTCTTTACCGGAACCACTTTCCCCGGTGATCAGTACACTGGCATAGCTGTTGGCGATTTTGCCAATAGTACTTCTGAGTTGTTCCATTGAGGGGGAATGGCCAATCAGACGTACCTGTGTGTCAGACTCATATGGCGAGGGGGCAATCGTGCTCAGGTAGTCGTGCGCATCGCGAAAGATAACCATGGTTAATCGGTCGTTATCCAGTGACGAGAGCGAGATCTGTTTACACAGCACATGGTGTTTTTGCCCTTCAAGCGTCAGCCATGCTTCCTCATCGCCATACAAACTGTCTCCGGTCGTTTCAATGGTCAGGGGTAATCCCTGAACCTCACGGTTAAGTATGCGATCTGCTGAATGGTTGGCATGCCAGATGCGGCCCTTGCCATCAATGGCCACAACGCCGCGATCCATGGCATCAATCAGACGACGAAAGGCGCCGAGCGTCTCCTGCGCGCGTAAGCGTTCCAGGCATTCAAAGACCTTACTGGAGATCATGACGGCAATTTGCTCTATAAACGTGACAAATTTATCGATCTGGCTAAGCAAGGTGTCACGCTGTGTTTGCGTGGAGCAAATAATGCCGATCACCCCAATGACGCGGTTATTGAGGAAAATAGGGGCATTCAAATCCAGCATTTCAGAGCAGTAATGGTGTTTTTCACACAGCTGACATAGAGGATGTTCACCGGGGTTTTTGATCAAGACCGTCTCACGGACCTGCAAAACATGCCGATAGATATAACCATTTTTTGCCACGTTCTCATTGAGCATATGTCGGTATTTACCGGTGCCAGCAATGCGCATTAAAGATTCATCAATGATTTCTACATCAGTCCCGGTAATGCCAGAAATAGCATCGGCATAATTGCATATATCATCCTGAATATTGCTCAGTACTGAAATCATGATACTTCTCCGGCAAGGTGTCTCATTTCTCAAGGAAAATGATAAATAGGCGAATCATTGCAAAATTGATTTGCGAAAAATCAATCTACTGCGTTGTTTTTGGATGTTTTTTTAATTTTATCTTTCGTGATCACACTATTTATCATTTATGAGAATTTATCAAAATCAGGCGATAAACTAACGACGGCTGTTTTTACCTTGCCATCATCAAAAATTGATTAATATATTGAAATAAAAGCATTTATTAAATTATTTATAAGTTTTTCCTCATTTTCTAAAAAACTGGTAAGCATTTTGCTCTTATGGATTACCGATAGCGTAAATAACTCTGTATTACACCGATTACAGGGAATGAATTACCAGGACAATGAGGTTTTATGATGCAGCAAAACTTATCATTTTTTATCAACCAGACGCCGTTTACCGAACACCCGAACGCACCGCTGGCACCCTTTAGTCGCCAGGAACTGGTAAAAGCGTTGAATTTTCATCGGTCTATTCCGGGATATGCTCCGACGCCGCTGTATACGCTGCCGGCACTTTCTCAAAAACTGGGCGTAAAAAATATTTACCTCAAAGATGAGTCTCAGCGTTTTGGCCTGAAAGCGTTCAAAGCGCTGGGCGGTGCCTACGCGATGGCATGCCATATCGCGGAATTAGTGGGGAAGGATATCAGCGAATTACCGTTTGATGTCATGACCAGTGAAGCAGTACGCCATGACCTGAAGACCGTGACATTTGCCACCACCACCGACGGTAACCACGGGCGCGGTGTAGCGTGGATGGCGCGCCAGTTAAAGCAAAATGCGGTGGTTTACATGCCGAAAGGCTCTTCACAGCAGCGGCTGGCATCAATTCGCAATGAAGGGGCTACCGCAGAAATCGTGGATATGAACTATGACGATGCCGTGCGTATGACCGCGGATCAGGCGCAAAAGTATGGCTGGATCGTTGTCCAGGACACGGCCTGGGAAGGATACGAAAAGATCCCACTGTGGATTATGCAGGGCTACGGCACGCTGATGCTGGAGGCGATTGATCAGCTCCATCAGGTTGCCCCGACGCATGTTTTCGTTCAGGCCGGTGTGGGTTCATTTGCGGGAATGGTGCAGGGCATGGTGACGGCCGCGTGGGGCGAAAATCGTCCGAAAGTGATCGTCGCCGAAGCGCTAATTGCTGACTGTCTCTATCGTTCAGCTCGTGCAAAAGAGGGGGATGCTGTTGCGGTAGGCGGCGATTTACAGACCGTGATGGCGGGTCTGGCCTGCGGTGAGGCAAACAGCATTGGCTGGAAGTTACTGCGTGATTATGCCACCGCATTTGCTTCCTGCCCTGATGAAGTCGCGGCGCTGGGGATGCGTATGTTGGGTAATCCGCTGGCGGGAGACCCACACATTATTTCAGGTGAATCTGGGGCCGTCACGACAGGTCTTCTGGCGCTGTTGATGACCTCCCCGGATTTGGCACCAACCCGTGAGCAACTGGGTCTGGATGAGCATTCCCGCGTGTTGCTGATAAGTACCGAAGGTGATACCGACCCGCAACAATATTTGGATATTGTCTGGGGCGGTCAATACCCGGGCATCAATAAATAATTTCCTGATTGAGAGCATTAACGGAGAAACCCATGTTATCTGCAACCCGTATTGAAGAAGTTATTAAAAATTGCCAGGCGCTGATCCAGCAAAAAAGCTATTCCGGTCAGGAAGGGGACGTGGTAAATGCCATAAAAACAATGATGCAGCATTACCAGTTCGACGACATCCATGTTGATAAATACGGCAATATCGTCGGCGGTATTGTGGGAAATCAGCCGGGGAAAACGCTGGTTCTGGATGGTCATATCGATACTGTGCCGGTGAACGAAGAGAAGTGGACCCGCAACCCGTACGGCGGTGATATTGACGATGGCAAAATTTATGGCCGTGGCACCACCGATATGAAAGGTGCTGTTGCTGCGATGATCTCCGCCGTGGGTTTTTTCGGCCAGGATAATCAGCGCAATTTCGCCGGGAAAATTTACGTCGCCTGTATCGTTCATGAAGAGTGTTTTGAAGGCATTGCCGCTCGTCTGGTCAGTGAGCGCTATCAGCCTGATTACGTCATTATTGGTGAAGCTTCTGAACTGAATCTGAAAATCGGCCAGCGTGGCCGTGCTGAAATTGTGGTTGAAACCTTTGGTAAGCCAGCACACTCCGCCAACCCGCAGGCAGGAATTAACGCGGTATACAAAATGGCGCAGTTGATCGACAAAATTCGCACCATCGCTCCGCCAACCCACCCGGTGCTTGGCCCCGGGATTCTGGAACTGACAGACATTAAATCGTCGCCATACCCAGGCGCATCAGTGGTACCGGATTACTGCCGCGCCACCTACGATCGCCGCTTGCTGGTGGGCGAAACCAAAGAAAGCGTTATTGCGCCACTGGAAAACGCACTTGCCGAGCTAACCTCCCAGGACCCGCAGTTCAACGCCCGCGTCTCTTACGCCGTTGGCAAGGAGTCTTGCTATACCGGAGCCACCATTGAGGGTGAGCGTTTCTTCCCTGGCTGGGTTTATGACGAGTCTGACGAGTTCGTGCAGGCCGCTCTGGCGGGCGTTCGCGAAGCGGGTTTCTCGCCAACGATTACTCAGTACTCATTTTGCACTAACGGCAGCCACTACGCGGGGGAAGCGGGGATCAAAACTATCGGGTTTGGGCCGTCGCGTGAAAACCTGGCGCATACCATCGACGAGTATATCGAGATCGATCAGTTGACCGGCTCGGCCCGCGGCTATTACAGCATCATCCAGACACTCTATCGCCGTTAAAAAATAAAGATAAAGACCTCTTACCTTACAGGTGGTGCTGCTTCGCGGCACCACCATGGAGAATAACGATGAAAACCATTTTTAAAAACGGAAATGTGATTGATGGAACGGGTAATCCAGGCCGAATTGCCGATGTAATGGTTGATGAAGGGCATATTGTCGAAATTGGTCAAATTGATGTGGGCGTCAATGAACAGGTTATTGATGCAACAGGGAAAATTATTTGTCCGGGCTTTATTGATACTCACACACACTCTGACCTGTCAGCCATTATTAATCCTGCGCTGTCAGCGAAAATCCGCCAGGGGATTACTACCGAGTTGCTGGGGCAGGATGGCGTAGCGCTGGCACCATTGCCGGAGGAATATATTCCGGCATGGCGTAAAAATATTGCCGGACTGGACGGCGACACCGACAAAATTGACTGGAAATATAAAAACACGGACGGCTATCTCAACCTGTTGGCATCCCGACATCCGGCGACAAACCTGGCGTATCTGGTGCCACACGGTAACGTACGCATGGAAGCGATGGGCCTGGATGGACGCCCTTCCACGCGTGAAGATGTGGCGAAGATGTGTGAAGTCCTTGAGCGTGAGCTAAAAGCCGGTGCGTTTGGTCTTTCTACTGGGCTTATCTATATGCCGTGTGCCTTTGGTGATACCGCCGAAATGATTGAGTTGTGCAAGGTCACGGCGAAATATGACGGGATCTTTGTGGTACACCAGCGCAGTGAGGCTGACGATATCATCAGTTCAACGCAGGAACTGATCGATATCGCTAAAGCTACCGGCGTCTGGTTGCATATTTCACATATGAAAGTCTGTGGGAAGAAAAACTGGGGGCTGATTGACCAGATGCTGGGCATGCTGGAGCAGGCCCAGGAAGAGGGGATCCGTATCTCTTACGACCAGTATCCTTACGTGGCGGGAAGCACCATGCTCGGCGTGATCCTGCCACCGTGGGTCCACTCCGGCGGGACGGACAAACTACTTGAGCGTCTGGCCTCGCCTGAATTGCGCGCCAAAATGATCGAGGATATCCAGCAGGGCATTCCTGGTTGGGATAACTTCATCGATTTTGCAGGCCTGGACCAGATTTTTGTCACCAGCGTCAAGACAGAGAAAAATCAGGATGCTGTTGGTCTGAACCTTGTTCAACTGGGGGAATTGCGCGGTAAAGATCCGTACAACGCCACCTTCGATCTGCTGTTTGAAGAAGAAAACGCCGTTGGCATGGTCGATTTTTACGGCACTGAAGAGCACGTCATTAAGTTTCTCTGCCGGCCGGAACAGAACGTGTGCACTGACGGGCTGATGGGCGCGGGTAAACCACATCCACGTGTGTTTGGCGCCTTCCCGCGTGTGCTGGGTAAATACGTGCGTGAAGAAGGATGCCTGAGCTGGGAGGCGGCAATCCGCAAGATGACAGGCAAACCCGCAGAGGTGTTGGGGTTGCAGGATCGCGGATTACTGAAGGTAGGGTATGCGGCGGATATTGTGATGTTCGATCCCAATACTATTACGGATAAGGGGACATTTGTTGAACCTAACCAGTATCCGGAAGGGATTGAAATCGTGATGGTTAATGGACGCATTGCCTTAATTAATGGCACGGAAAGTTATGCCTGTAGCGGTACTGTTATCAGAAAACAATATTAATAAATAACGCTAAACACGCATGGATCTATCGCGACCATTTATGGCCGCGGTAGATCACTACACCCCAAGGACATCACAATGAACCTACAAACATCTTTACCTTCAGGTAAACCTAAGACCTGGAAAGCAAGATATACCGTCCTGACATTAATCTGGCTGGCGTGGCTACTCTCGTTCCTCGACAGAATGGTCATGAGCGTTTCGTTGCCTTATATCGGCAAAGATTTAAATCTTGATACAACCCAACAAGGTTTAATTATTAGCGCCTTTTTCATAGGTTATGCCGCGTTCCAAATCCCCGGTGGTTTACTGGCGGATAAGTTTGGCTCACGTAAAATTATGGCCATCGGTATTGCCTGGTGGTCTGTCTTCACCAGCTTAACCGGTGCGGTATTAACGCTGCCGTTGATGCTGGCTGTTCGCTTCTTCTTCGGTATTGGCGAAGGGTGCTTCCCGTCAGCTTCCTGGAAAATGATTTCCACCTATTTTCCTTCGAAAGAGCGCGGTCGGGCTACAGCAATTCAGTCAACGGTAAATACCTTAGGCCCCGCACTGGCGGTGGTGGTTGCTGCAAGTATTATCGGGGCGTTTGGCTGGCACATGGTCTTTATTGTGCTGGGGATCCCGGGCCTGTTTATTGCTGCGGGTATCTACTTATTTACGCGTGGCAACCCGAAAGATCACCCTGCAATTACGCAACAGGATCTGGCCGATTTAGCCGCTGACGATCAGGGTGGCCTGCAAAACACGAGCGCTATCGCGTTTAAAGACGTGCTCAGGATGCCGGTGCTCTGGCAGATGGCCAGTATCTGGTTCTTGTTTGATATCACCTTCTGGGGGTTTTCAACCTGGTTGCCAAGCTATCTGATCACCGTGCGTGAATTCTCGCTGGCGAAGACGGGGGTAATGGCGGCAATTCCGTTCCTGTTTGGTGCGGGTGGGACCTTAATCGGCGGATATTGCTCAGATAAATTCAAACCGATGCGCAAAACGTTGTATGTCGTGACGTCGGTTATTGCGGCGGGCTTCCTGTATCTGACCTTCAGCGTGAGCAGCGCGGATATGGCGGTGGTTTATCAGTGTATCTCTGCGCTGTTTATGTTCTTTGCCATGGCGACATTTTGGGGCATTTTAATGGATACCATCCCCAGCAATATCATGGGGCGGGCTTCCGGTATCGTTAACTTTGGCGGTCAGATGGCGGGGGTAGTTTCTGCGCCGATTATTGGCTGGCTGATCCAAAGCAGCGGCGGAAGTTACAACAGTGCATTTATCTTTATGATCGCCGCACTGTTATGTTCCGCCGTGGTGACGTTGACCGTAAAAGGTTCGCATGCCGTAGGTGCAATCCCCAGTAATGCCTGATTAGTATTAAACGCCTGTGGCTCTGCTGTTCCAGAGTCACAGGATTTATCGTTATGCTGTTAAATTAAACCTTTAATCGTTCTCTCTAAGGAAAACAATAGCGGATTTTTTAAACTACAAAAATAAGATATCTTATTGTTTATTTCACCCAGATCGGGATAGGTGCGTATAACATTGTTATTAGGGAAGCAATTTGTATAAACGTCAAGGTGATTTAAAACCTCGGCATTTAATGGCCTGGCTCTTTTATATACCTCTTTGGTGAATGAACTGCATTTAGAGCAATTGCATTGGCACTCGGTATTTTCAGGGGTAATGATGAAGTCATCATTGTTAATGGTAAAACCTAGCTTTTCTCGTCTGCTATAGGCGTCCATTATTCCTTTGGCTTCATGCTTGAGCAGTACACCAGCGCGCTCACTCCGCTTTAAATAGGGTGTTAATATATAACTCAACAATAAAATGGTCCGTTCATTCATGGTTGGGTATTGATTGAGATAACTCATTTGCCTGGTCTTGATAATAAAGTAGGATGCAATGACAAAGCCAAGGCAGCGGGATGTTTTTGCCAGCAGATCCGCGTTTCGTTTTTGCCGGGTATCTGCATAGGCTAATGGTATGAGTGTGCTTTCGAAGGCTAAAAAATCGGCAATAAATTCCATCGTTCTGATGTAGGGAAACAGATTGCCGTTATGCTTACTCAACTCATGCTGGCGGCAGGTGAGATGAACCAGTTCATGGAAAAAAATGAAGTTCATAAAAGATTTTGCTGTGTTAAGTGATATATCTGCAGATTTTATGTCAACTTTATTGGCGATAATACAAAGGGCCGTATCAGCTAATGCGGTGTGTTTAAATATGGTCGTTAAGTCGAGGCTGATGTTTAAATTGTAGATGCCAGCCACAATAATGACCCATGAATAAAATCTTCGATTGACTGCAACATAAGCAATTTCATCTTTAATATTTATCTGGACCAATGGTTCATTCTCGTAAACGAACCCCCAAACGGTCTTCCTGACAGGGACCAGCGAGTCTTTTCCTGGCCAAACATCGAGGATTAAGTCGAGTTCAGTAAAAGAATACCAGGTGATATCGGTATCAATATCTGCTGGTGAACACCAGGACTGATAAGGCCATGAGTCAGGCAGAATATCAGGGAAAACAACATTGTGTAATGACTCTCGTATTTGATTCATTTTACTCTACACCATCAATCAAATGCTTCGCTTAAGGCCAGAAGGGCAGCGTAAGTTGCTATTCCGGCACCCTGTTTTCTCCTTTGTGTGTGAAAGTGATGCTTTTAACGTTGGGGAGAACACCCCGTATGGTTACACTATTATTTTATTATCCAGCTCCTCCAACATCTCCTGATCGCCAGTTAGCCAAATTGTTATCACCCAAAAGTATGAGAAAGTATATTAACTCATGCCGCACCGCTACAACCCGGCGGCGTGTTTAGAGGTCGCTCCGGCAATATAAAGATGTAGAAATAAGTGTAGGGTAATTTTATGTGGAAATAAAACGCATGAGCAATAAGATATGTGCAGCGTGTTGAAAAGTAATGTTTTTATTGATGGAAAAATTAGAATATATATGAGTATGTCACTTATCAGCGTAGCGGGTATTTGGCCTCAGAAATCTGACGATTTCAGATTCTGCGGCTTTGCGAAACACAGCCGCAGACGATGTGTTGAAAATTTAAGGTACAATGCGAGGGATGTTTACAGAAAACTACCCGATTTAATGGGTATTATCTATTTTACATACGATACTCGATCATCCCACTCTTGCTGGCAACCCAGTCATAAAGGCGCTGACCGCGGAGGTTTGTTTCATGTGTGTGCCAGTATAATCTTGAAGCATGGCGTTTGCGGGCGTGTTTTTGAACATACTCGATAAGCTGTTTGCCGATGTGTTTGCCCCGGGTTTCTTCACTAACAAATAAGTCCTCCAGATAGCAATAATCAGACTCCGCCCAGGTTGAGCGATGAAAGAGATAATGCACCAGACCGACAATTTTACCGTCCGATTTTGCGACAGCACAAAAAATAGGCTCCACAGGATTGAGAAAACGACCCCAGGTTAATTGTGTGACCTTGTCTGAAATTTCAGTACGATAAAAAATCTGGTAATTTATCCAAAGCGGTAGCCAGCCCGCGTAGTCTTGCTGGGTGACGGGTTCGATGGTAATCGGCGCAGTTGTGTTTGGGTTACTCATAGGTCTCCTGATAATTTTAGTCAGAGTGGTTTTCTATGGCGGTTATCCTAAATATTGCTTAAGCCACCGCAAAGAGACACTTTGCATATATTTCCAGGGTCCACTTTTAACGTAAGAGCGAGTGCAATGAAAAAAAATAGTGCACCTTTATTTCAGGAACTTTTTTTAGAGCAAGGCGTTATTAAGGAACAGGTGTACCATGCACTACGCAACGCAATCGTAGAAGGCCGTCTGCCGCCAGGGACAAAGATACCTTCAACCCGGGGGCTGTCCGAGATGATGTCAATTTCACGGAACTCGGTAATTGCGGGTTATGACCGTCTGTTAGACGAAGGGTATATTCAGACGCGCAAAGGCGCCGGAACCTTTGTCACGCCAAGTCTTCCTGACCGCAGCATCAGCGGTCTCTATCCTGAAGCGCAGCAAGGCGATGAACTGCCCGCTGATGGGCAGCTAAATACGGATATCGTATCCGTTCGTGGTTTATGGTCTGGCGATGTTGAAGGGCGTGAAATGAACCGTCTGTTCGCCGTCGGTGTGGGCTGTACCGATCTCTTTCCTCATTCATTATGGGGCAAGTTACTGGGACGAGTCTGGAGACAATCCCGGCATCAACTCGGCTCTCATACCAGCCCCTGCGGTTTTTATCCCTTACGGAAAGCAATTTGTCACTACGTGAAAACGACGCGAGGGGTTAACTGCAGTGAAGATCAGATCATTATCGTCAACGGTATTCAGCAGGCGTTAAATATTACTGCCCGGGCGTTGCTTACAAAAGGAAATGACGTTTGGCTGGACGACCCTGGTTATAAAGGTGCGCGCGGGGTATTTATGTCAACAGGGGCAATAGTGAGACCTGTGCCAGTGGATAGCGAAGGAATGAATGTTCAATACGGCATCGATCATTTCCCTCATGCGAAACTGGCCTATGTTGTTCCTTCCGATCAGTACCCGCTTAGCGGGACACTCAGTTTATCCCGACGACTTGAGCTACTGGAATGGGCTCGGGTTAACCGGGCATGGATATTTGAAGATGATTACAATAGTGAATTTCGTTATGCCGCACGTTCTTTGCAAGCCTTGCAGGGACTGGATCAGCATCAGCGGGTAATCTATTCAGGGACGTTTTCAAAAATGATGTACCCAGAATTTCGTTTAGGTTTTTTAGTTGTCCCGCCAGGATTAAAAGAACAGTTTATCGTGACAAAATATTTTTCCGATATTGGCTCCAGTTATCTTGAGCAGGCGGTACTGGCGAGTTTTATTGAAGAAGGATATTACGCCAGCCATGTGCGACGGGTTCGCAAGGCATGCTACGAAAGGCGAACGGCGTTGGTTAATGCTATTCAATGCTATCTTGCCGATAAAATGACCGTCCAGCCTTCTGATTCTGGCGTGCATATCGTCTGCTGGTTGCATGACGGGTTGACCGGCGATGAGGTCGAACAGAAAGCCAGAATGCTGGGGATGGGGATTCAATCATTGAGTCATTATTATCATGGGGATATTTCCCGACAGGGGATTATGATTGGTTTTGCGAATCACCCACCAGAGGTTATTGTTGAGGGTATTCGTCGTCTTGCCCATGCCATGTAGCGTTGCTTTGATGCCGATAGCGATGCGCGTAATCATGCCATTAATGGCCGTATTTCTTATTTCCATAACAGTTACATGAGCGGTATTTTTTAATTGCGGATAAACAATACGGTGCTGGAGTTGGGTATAGCATTGTCATGTGGATCTGTTAAAAACATCCATTGTGGTTCTTTTTACCCCGTCAGATGTCTCTTATTCTGCAGTCATTTGACACTCTATTATGAGAGGTAAATAGCATGTCATCCACGTTTAATGAATTCCAGCAGCCCGTTGGTTTAGGGTTACCGGACTGGCAAGGTGCGCGATTTCCCACGGCTCAGCACATCACCGGTCGTTATTGCAAACTTGAGCGTATTAACGTCGAACGCCACGCAAAGGCGCTTTATGACGCCTATTGCGATACGCCTGACTCTCGCGACTGGACCTATCTCGCGTCAGGGCCATTCACGACCTTTGATTCTTTCTTAAGCTATTTAACGACGATTGCGGCGCAGACCGACCCCATGCATTTTGCCGTAATCGATTTGGCCAGCATGCAGGCTGTCGGCACGCTGGCACTTATGCGCATTGATCCATCGAATGGCGTAATAGAAGTGGGTTGGGTGACCTATTCATCACGCATGAAACGTTCGCGGGTTTCAACGGAGGTCATGTCGCTGCTGTTAGACTATGTTTTTGGGGGGCTGGGGTATCGTCGCGTTGAATGGAAATGTGATGCGCTTAATGCGCCTTCTCGAGCGGCAGCCACGCGCTTTGGTTTTACCTTCGAAGGCATATTCCGTCAGGCCGTTGTCGTACACCAGCGTAATCGGGATACCGCCTGGTATTCGATCATTGATAGTGAATATCCGGCGCTACGCGAAGCGTTCACTCTTTGGCTTGATGAGCGTAATTTTGATAGCGCAGGACAACAGATTAAGCGCCTGGCAACGCTGATAAACAATGAAAGAATGACGGCATAGATGCCCGCACCGCCATAACACGCCGACAACGCTAGATCCGCTCGCGACACCTTGCCGGGAGCGGCTTTCTGCATTAATACATCTCTTCCACTTCCTCGGCCAGCAGCGCTACCATCTCCTTACCATGACTGATAATCTCTTTCTCGCTCCACTGCTTATTGCGCTTCATCAGCTCGAGCATCGCCAGAAGTTTCAGACTGTCGATCTCTTTACGAGCCAGGCTGGCTTCAAAATGCTCTCTCTTTTGCTGGGGTTGGAAATTACTTAGCCGCGAGTTTTTACTGTGGCTAATCAGGCAGAGATTCCCAAAAGCATGTAACTGCTCTTCATCCATTTTGGGATGACCATCTATAGGGTGCTGAGGATAAAAATGTTCCACCGAGCTGCGGAAGGTAAACTCAAAACGGCGGGCAATATCGTTGCTTGTGTTTTGTTTTTTCCACAGTAAATAGTCAAGATAGTTAAAAACAAAGTTATTTTCGATAGTTCCGAATCGTAATTTAGCGTTGATAGCCTGCGACCAACGTTTGTCGCAGATGATCTCTGGAAGAACATCATCATCACCAAAAATCATATTGTAATATGATGCAGATTCATCCGGGGCTAAAAATCGCATAAAGACAAAGCGCCGAGCCATGTTCTCAAGATAAGCCAGGTAGTCTCCAGCATCAATTTCATCTTCCGGACTGTGCTCATCAAACAAATATGTCAGCGCACCATTGAGCCAGTGTTTATAAACCAGCGTTGGCGTTGAAACATGGAAAGCTGATAGTAACATCAGGACCTGGCGGTTTATATCCTCAAACTCTCCCTCGTTATTATCGAAGGTATTAACATAACCTACACTTTGGGGCGAGTATTGATATAAGCGTTTCAGGCTCCATCCGTCAGTGCCCTGAGTGAATTCTCGCTTAATAATATAGCGATCAAAAAGATATTTGCATTTCAGTAAACTATAAATGAAAGCTTTTGCCGCGGCGATTGGCTTTTCCTGCTTCAACAGGCGTGATTCAAATTGCTCTACAAGTTGTTTGTCATCAAGTGGCACTCCCTCAGTTGTACTCGGGTCTCTGCTGACAAGACGGAGTACATGAAGAAGGAAATTTGAAAAATTTATCACGCTGTTAAAACGCTCTGAGCCTGCACTGTCTTCTTCTTGCTGGAGAGTACTATCCAGACGAGTGTCACACAATATTTCTTCCAGAGTTTGCCCCTGGCGTTGATGTTGTGCTTCTGTGGCGTCGGTATCTGGAAATGAGCCAGCTTGATCCAGCAATTCAACTAAATTGGAGAAACTGGTCGGGTTAAATTGATGTATATGCTTTTTGCCAAACAGTTGTTGACGTTCTTTTGGCGTAAAACCGTATTGGATGTAACGTTCCATATTCGAACACGCGTCCCATACCCTGGCCAGAGTATCAAGACTTTTGTGCCGCTCTTTGGTATTCCTAATCCCATTCAGGACATTCATCAGACGCGCTTTGATGATTTCGTGTTTTTCGAGTTGTTCGCCGCGATTATTCATCGCCTCAAAAAAATGATTAAGATCGGTATCTGCTGGCACTTCGATACGAGAAATCTGCACGTGATTGAACAGATACTTGCAAAACACCTTCAACGCGCGGCCTTTAAGCTGCAGCTCAGCCAACGCTTTGCCGATCATTTCGTAACCTCTGATCAAACCTTCGTTGTAATCGTCACCGCGCATATGTTGCACATCTACGCCTTGCCATAACTTTTCGAAAGTGAGGGTAGAGACAGGGCGACTTTCGAAAGTGAGATTGAGTTTTTGATACCACTGCATATCAACAGATTTATCTGCGTGGCATTTAAGCCAGTTAGCGAGCAGGGAGAGCGTTGTAAAGCGTTGTTGCCCGTCAATAACTTCATAGCAGTCATCACCCCGGGAAAACACCACTAATGTACCGATGTAATAAGTCTGCGGGTGCCTGGTGGAAGCGGATTTTTTCTGATAATCCAGCACATCCTGTAAAAGCTGAGTGATTTCGCCCTGACCCCAGGCGTAATTACGCTGGTACATTGGAATCAAATAGTTTGCGCGGTCACTAAGTAAATCGTTTATAAAAAAAGGCCGTACGTGGGCATTACTCATAATATCTCATCTTCCTGAATAGCATGATTAGCTCATCTTCAGTTCCATTGCGATTATTTTTATTATCCTGGATGCCGAGCGTGCGCAGGGGGAAAGCATGTAGATCTTTGGGGTGGCGTGCATCACGGATAGTACGTAGTAGGTTGTTATGTAGCACATAGTTATCGACGGTAGCTAATTGAACCACCTGCTGACCGATACGGCAGGTATATGCCCAGATAAAGCATTTTTCTATCGCCAGAGACAGTTCCTGAGTCCCGAATTTATCAATATAAAAAATCAGAGCGCAATCGAACATCGCCCGGACATAGCGATCGCCAGTGCGGGTGCGCCTGACATAGCTGTTCAGGGTGTATAGAATATTGCTTGCGCAGGGTTCCAGCACCTCATTCAATAGCGTAATTGGCTTATTCTCATCAGCATCTTTTTCTCTGTTGATAATAACAGCGACCTGCTTTTGATAATGTTCGGCCATTTCAAAGAAACGGCGGCCATTGATGATCATCTGATCCAGACTGAAGGGGAAACTTAGGCTCTGACCGTCAATTTTGCGTTGGTATTGACTGTTGTAATCATCGACATAGTGGTGGGCGATCCGCAATGAACCCACATACGGGAAATGCGCGATCTGAGAAATATTGATCCCTTTAAACAGGTCAACTTCACCTTTGCCAAAGAAGCGGGCTGATTTACCCTCTGCCCACTGACGAACCCGGAACAGGTAATTGGCAAAGAGCGTTGCCAGCCTTTCGCTAGGCATCCTCTCCCAGTGAGCGACGGCTTCAGCTTTTAGCCCAGCTTCATCAGCGGAAAACTCTCGTAAGTGGAAGGCTTTAAGTAGATCGTGGGGAGCCAGATCTTTACCGCGTGCATTTTGTGAATCGAAGAACTGAAATGCTTCTGAAACTTCATTCAACACGAAAGTGACAACTTCGCAGCGGTTCAGCATAAAGTCGATAAGTTCTTCGCTGAACTCGGTGCGTTCAACAAGCCTGAGTAACTCCAGGTAATTACGTCGAAGATTGGCTTGTGAATCCAGACTGGCAAAACGCTGACGTGCCATAAAAGCATCGACATCAGGTTTGAGTTTGGTAAGTTGCTCGACCAGGTCTTTGCGTTTGAGGTTGTGCAGGCGAGTTTCTGTCAATGCTTTGACTGCCAGCATTAAGGTCAGGGTTCGTTGTTGACCATCAACAATATCCAGCCACGTTTTTTCGTCTTCCGAGTGCTTATGGAAAACAACGGAGCCTAGTCGATAGGCCGTTTTATCGCGGTGCGAACCCAGATCGGCAAAAAGGTCAGCTATATTTTTGCTATTCCAGCGATAAGGGCGCTGGTAACTCGGAATCGCTAATTGCTTAACTGAAAGTAATTGACGAATGGGTATGACCTGTTTATCAAGCTGCTCCATCATGCCTCCTGCATGAATTTAAAATGGAGAACAGCTTTTTATTGTCCCTGAAACATTCTATTAATGCAATCAATGATTCTCTAACTCATTGTTATTGCTTGACTAAAGCTAAATTTTTATGGTTCGTGGTTTTTATTTTTTATTAAATTCACTAAGAACTTTACCATTATTTTTTAGATATTGTGATTATTCTCTATTGTGCCATGTGGTTTTCATTTTTTGTGGATATATATATTAAAATCGGATGTATTCATTCTATTTTATTCGCCCAATTGAATGGCAGCAAGCAGATGATATGTTGTCCAGATGCAAATTGGTGTTGTTCTAACCCAATTTTCGTGAAGCTAAGGTTAAACCGAACAGAGACAAAACGGCCTCAGCTAGCGCCAAGGGCATTTCACCGGTGTTTGGTGGGCTGGCCGACTTTGAATGGGAATATCGCGAACAGTTCATTGCCGGTGATGAACCGAGCCCGCGCAGAATGCAGGGTTTGCGCAACAATATCGACGTGACAAAATGGGAGATTAATCTGGCCGCCGTTCGCTATCGCTATATCCGCTCACATGAGGCGGTGCCCAATTTTCTCTGGGTTTGGCTGGATGTTCTCGGACTGTAACAGGCACAAAAAAGCCCGCAGGGCTTGTGCCGTGCGGGCTCTTAGGACTTCATCGGATGACTCTGGTAATCACCGATGGAGAATTTTGGTGGGCTGGCGGAGTCTGAAAATATCTCTCAATACTTTGATTTTATTGAATATTTATTAATTCAACTTTCATTGGTATACCTAAGCGTATACCAATGGCGATTTGCTGTAGTGTTTACTGTGGTTATGCAAACCTGTTTTTTTGAATGGAACGCATCGAAAAAAAGTTTTTTTGCATTTAACTGTTCACACTGTTCACCTCGGTTATTTATCATTTTATATCATGTGGTTAGGTGGTGATGAGTTGGTGAAGAGTGAACAGTCGACTCTTCACCTTTGTGATTTTTGCTCGTTCTGGATGCGCCCGGTCAGGGGATGCGCAGGGTGATAAAAAGTTTTTTCAGGTTTTACTGTTCACACTGTTCACCTCTGGTTTTTTATCAATAAATTCATGGTGATACAGGGTGAATATACGGTGAAGGGTGAACAGTGGATTGTTCACCCTGTGATAATGGTCAGAAAGGAAAAGACCGGCTGTTGCCGGTCTGAGTGAGGTTATGTTGCTGCGGGGTCGTCGCACTTCGGCAGCCAGTCGCCGTAGCTTTCCTCTTTCAGCGACAGATTGGTTTGTATCCCCTGCTTTGTGTGCCGCTTCTCATAATTCAGGCCGTACTCTTTCAGCATCATGGGCAGCCCCAGCCCGAACATCTTCAGGCTGAGCACGTTCCTGTACCCGTTAGCCTCCATATAGGCCAGATACGCGTGATAGAGATATTTACGGTAATTACGCGGGATGATGCTGGCATTCCCCATAAACATCCCGTTGGTCTGCGGGAGCATTTCCAGATAGCCGCAAAAATCAAACGTCGGGTCTGCATCGCGCTTAATGCTGAGCGCCTCGTCGGAGTTCTGCTGCGACTGGAGCAGTGCGCGTGCGGTCATCGGGTCGCTGAATTTCTGCATAAGCTGGCGCACAATGACGGCCAGCTCGCGCGCAATTTTATCCCTGAGCTGCGGGTCGCGTTCCTCCGGGGCAATCTGTTCCGGGAAGTGAATAATCACCCGGCGGCGTGACACACCGCCGCTGCGGTCGGTGAAGCGCATGGGGTTATTGTTCACGGCCAGAATCACCGCCGGAATATGCGTTGAGTACGGATTCTGGTATTTCGGGTCAACTGAAACTGCATCGCCGCCGGTGATGGCCTTGAGTCCTGCGCCGTCACCGCTCCATTTTTCCTGGTCTGGCAGACGGATAAGCGAGAAGCCAATCAGGGAGGCACGCTTGCGCGGGTCTTCCAGTGTGTCGATATCGGCTGACGTGGCGTTATCTTCCCCGGCGAGCAGGGTCGCGATTTCAGCCAGAATACTTTTACCGCTCCCGCCGGGACCGGTCACTTCGAGAAAGAGCTGCCAGTCGTAACGGTTCGCCAGTACCATAAACAGCGCAGCCAGAATCACGTCGCGTTTTTGGGGACTTTTACCGGCTGCACGGTCGAGCCAGCGCCAGAAGTTCGGCGCGTGCGTCTCCAGCGTTTCCCCCTCCACCGGCGGGGTGAAATCCACATCGCACAAGGTGCGCAGCCAGTGCGATTTGTGGTGCGGGCTGAATACGCCGCTTTGAGTATCGAGTACCCCGTTGCGAAAGCCAATCAGACGGCGCGCCGGTGTATCCTGCTGCGGAATAATCAATTTCAGGGTCTCCACCACCGAGGCAATTTTCCCGGATGAGAACGGGGCGCGTAAGCGCTGGAATAAATCAGCCACATTCCGTGAAAAAGTGGCGGCAGGGATATTTTTCCAGATGCCGTTTTCATAGCGGGACAGGAGCTGGCCGTTTGCATCCACCGCCAGCGCTTCGCCGTAATGCTCATGCACCCGCAAGGCCTTGTCGCTGGCGCTCATGGCGGTAAATTCAGCTTCGCTCATGGTATCAAACGGACTTTGCGCCGGTGGCCGGATAGCGTCATAAATGGCTTTGCGCGTGGCTTCCTCGCCGTACTGTATAAACGCATCATTCCAGTCACCGAACACCGGCGGCAGGGCAACAATGCCCTCACAGGCATCTGCGGCCGCAGCGGCTTTACTCTGGCCGTCGCCGTTAAGGTCACGGTCGGCGGCGAGGATAATCTGACAGGCCGGGTATTTGTGACGGGCAAGGCTCGCCAGAGAAAGGAGGTTTACGGAGGACAGCGCCACCATGACGGTTTCCCCGGTCAGATGATGCACGGTGAGCGCGGTCGCATACCCCTCCGCAATCCACAGGCGTTTTCCGGCCTGTTTTTTCCCTTCGATGACATGACATGCCCCTTTGACCTGCCCGCCTTTCAGGGTGCGTTTGAGACCGTCAGCATTGATAAACTGAAGGTTAACCAGTGCGCCGGTATCGTCATACAGCGGGACAGCCACATCCCCGGCGCGGAACGTCACGCCGCCGGTTTTATGCATGGCGGTGAGCGTCAGACATTCCAGAGCGGGGAAGCCCTTTCGGGTGAGGTAGGCGTTGCCGGTGGCTGGTCGGGTTTTCTCCATCAGTTTCGCGGCCAGCTCGGCCGCCGCTTTGCGGTCGGCCTCCGTTCCGGCTTCTGCGGCTGCAATCATCTCCGGGGCAACCGGTGACAGGTTGCCGGTCACGGCGTTCACCTTCCCGGCGGCCTCAGAGGCTGATACACCGAACACCTTCTCGACCAGTTTCAGTCCGTCACCCGCGCCGCACTGGTTACAGAACCATGTGCCGCGCCCCTCTCTATCGTCAAAGCGGAAACGGTCAGAGCCGCCGCACACCGGACAGGACTGATGGCGGTTTTTAATGACCTTCACCCCCAGCGCCGGGAGAATGTTCGGCCAGTGGCCGCACGCCTGTTTTACCGTTTCTGTTACGTTCATTTTCATGGTTATTTTCTCCCTCAGTGCAGTACCGGCGACGTGATATGACGGGCGCAAAGCTCATCCATCACGGCCAGCCCGAGAAAGGACAGCGACGGGGCGGCTTTGAGTGGTCCGGCTTCCATTAAATCTTCCAGCAGGGCACAGGCAATCTGGCGGCCTTTTTCCTCGCCGTGCTGGCGCAGGTAGAAGCCCTCCAGCTCGGCGGCAATGGCGCTTTCCAGCGCATCGAGGGTGAGGTGCGGGTAGCGGTGCTGGCGTTCGCACAGGGTCAGCCATGCACAGGCCACGGCGCGACGATACAGAGCGGCGCGTAATACGGGCGGTAATGGCTGTTTCATACGTTACCCTCCCCGGTCAGCCACTGCTGATTGCAGCGTTCGACCACGCCGTCGAGCTGGGCGGTCATGAGGTAAATCACGGAGGTGAGCTGTAACTGCTGCGCCGGGTCACGACGAACGGTGGCGCAGTCCTGTACCTGCATCAGATCGCCGACGAGCTGGCCGACATTGCGCATATGCTCCAGACATTCGAGGTCACGGGCGGTAATGGTAGTGTGTCTCATGCGCGCTCCTCCGCAACCGGCAGGCGGCCAGCAAACGAGAGAACGTAATCGCGAACGAGGGAAAGGCGTGCGGCGTGCTCGTCACCGGCAACGGTGCGAAGCATACAGATACGGGGTTTACGGTCTGCGCGACGAACAGCAGCAAATACAAAGACAAACTGCGGATGTGACGGGGTGAGGGTCGTGGCCATAGTGGCAACCTCCAATAAGTAGCGGTTATCGCCACCACCAGAGCTGCAAATCTCATGGGTGGTAGCCCGGATGGGGTTTGCAGTACCGGCCTTATTGGAAACCGGCCAGCCCGAAGGCTGCCCCACCCGGACCACCATTATCTGACAGGAGCCACGGTGTAAGCACCACAGCCCGAAAAATAGGTGTGTCTGAGCAACGACATAAAAAAACACGCTCGGCGCGTGTTGTGTCGCCAATAAGTTACACGGGCTGCAAATCCCGGCTGCCGATTTTGCGACAGCGGGAAAACTATACCTGGAAACGGCGAACGGAAGCAAGCCAGAAAAAGGGGCTTTTTGCTGAGCGGCCATCATCATGCGTCATAGCCCCGGTTGCGTTCGGCAATGCGATCCGCCATCCATGCAGTAATTTCAGACTGCGCCCACGCCACGTTTTTTCCGCCGAGGGAGATTTGTTTCGGGAAGGCTTCCCGGCTGATGAGGTCGTAAATGGTCGAGCGGGACAGGCCGCACAGATGCATCACTTCGGGCAGACGGATAAAGCGTTCATGAACGGTATCAGAAACCGGCATCAGCGGCGCGGCAGGGGCAGAAGACGGGGAAGAAAAAGCAGTGTGCATCGGGCTACCTCACAAAGTCCATACAGTGCCGGTCGTGTCCGTCCGGCTTCGGGTAGCTCTCTATTTTGTGAATATTTTCCCTCAGGGCAACAAGTCATTTTGTACTGCTCCACCACACAACAGAGCGTTTTTTATACAGTGGCAAACGTTGGCCGTTTTTTGGTAAATGTTGGCAAACCGGTGGCCCATTCATGATTACTTTTGTTTATATATTTCTATTTTTTAATCGCTAAAAAGTCTAAGTAGCTGACTGGCTGAACAAACTGAAAGGTGAACAGTGGTGAACAGACGGTGAACAGTCAGACCCTCAACTGTTCACCCTTTAACTTACTGTATTACTTATCTTTTTATTTAAGGTGAACAGTGGTGAATAGTTATAAGTAAAAAAACAAACGATGAGTGAGGTTTTCCTGCGACCTTTCTCTGGCCAGCCTGATTTTTAAGGTCTGTTTGTGCCAGCACTCTGACAACGGCAATGAATCGTGTTGTTGTGCAGGAGGCGTCAGAATCATTTCAGGTTGAACACACGGAGAACCTGAATATGAAACCCGAACTCATTATCAAAGCCATGCAGACCGTTATCAGTAAACAGGATGAAGGCGCGGAACAACGTATTGCCGGTGCGCTGGCCGCACTTAACGAGGCAAAAGACGCATACACGGCCAGCATGGGAAAACTCAGCGACATTGAGGCTTCCATTCAGCGTTGTGAGCAGGAACGACAGACCGCCCTCAGTGAAAGCGCACAGGCCGAACAGGACTGGCGCAGCCGCTTTCGAACTCTGCGCGGCAACCTCACTCCTGAACTGAAAGCTGAACACAGTAAACGTATCGCCAGCCGCGAACTGGCTGATGAGTTCACCGGTCTGATTACCGAGCTGGAGAAAGACAAAAGCCTCGCCATGCTCGGCGCATGTTCCTCCGGAACGGCTTATATCAGCGCCCATGAAAAAGTGTTCACTACTTACGCCAACAGCGAGTGGAAGAAGGCGTTAGCCGGTATCAGCCCCGCACTGTTACGTGCCTTTCTGTTGCGTATACGGTCGCTGGAAATGAGCGGAGAAACCTCGCCGCGTGCGGCCGTTACCCGCGAACTGGGTGATGCCCTGAATCTGCAGTCAGCCCTGTATCATTTCGATATGGAGCAGGAGCCGGTCCTGTCCGTAACGGGCATGAATCGCCCGGTCATAACCGGGGTTGATATGGCGCTGTTAAGAAGCCCGGCCAGACGGATGAAACTTGCCGCTGAACTGGCCGCAAAAGACCACGAACAGGCAGAGGGCTGAATTATGTTTCACTGTCCGTTCTGCAAAAAGACCGCGCACGTCCGTACCAGCCGGTATCTGTCGGAAAACGTCAAACAGCGTTATCACCAGTGTACCAATATCGAATGTTCGGCCACTTTCCGCACCATCGAGTCGGTTGACGGTGTGATACGTGCCGCACCGGAGAAACCCGACCCCGCGCCGGTGACGCCACCGCCGCCGCGTAAAGTACAGGGCTGCTACAGCTCGCCGTTCCGGCATTAATCAGGAGAGAGACTCGTGACCACTGTGACCATACAGCAGGCCTTTGAGGCCTGTCAGACGAACAAAAATACCTGGCTGAAACGTAAAGCCGAACTGGCAGACCTTGAACGGGAATACCGTGAACAGCTCCTTGCCGGTGACGAACAAATCCCGCGCAGAATGCAGGATTTGCGCGACAATATCGACGTGAAAAAATGGGAGATTAATCAGGCCGCCGGTCGCTATATCCGCTCACATGAGGAAGTGCAGCACATCAGCATCCGCAACCGGCTCCATGACTTTATGCAGCAGCACGGCGCGGAGCTGGCCGCCACGCTGGCACCTGAGCTGATGGGATATCACGAACAAATTCCCGCAGTAAAACAGAGCGCTATGCAGCACTCGGTTGATTATCTGCGTGAAGCCCTGTCGGTGTGGCTGGCCGCAGGTGAAAAAATTAATTATTCCGCGCAGGACAACGACATTTTAACGGCTATCGGATTCAGGCCTGATGCGGCTTCGCGGGATGATAATCGCGAGAAATTCACCCCGGCACAGAACCTGATTTACACCCGCCGACGTGCAGAACTGGCCGCACGGTAGCACGCAAAAAAAATCCCGAAAATTCCGCTATTATTGCCGAAAAAAGCCATGCATCCATAAGGTGCATGGTTTTGCATGCAAATCCCCGTATTTTTTATCCCACGCAACACCAGTACCGGCGCGGCCTGAGACGGTTCATGCATCTGCATTAAAAGCGACCTCTTAAGCGGGCAGGCGTGGCGGGGAGAGCATTGCGCGTAAAGGTTACTGGTTTTTTTTTGTATCGTAGATAAAATCAATCTACGTGTAAGGTAATTAAGGAATGCTTGGTGGCATTACACTGTGAGTTTTAGAACAGTGGTTACTGTATGAACTAATTACTCTTGAAATAAATTATTATGTAAGGTTAGTTTGTAATGATTTACTTGTGGATTGTATGCTAAAAAATGGAGAGAGTATGAAATTATTGTCAGTATATATAGCTGGATTTCAATCGACTGATAGAGCAGTATATGTCGAGTTTTCTGGTGATGATGTTTCAGTTATTTATGGTGAAAATGGGTGTGGTAAAACTACCTTTCTAAAATTACTTCATGCCATTTTATCTCGTGATGATGATGTATTGTTGAATGAGAGTGTTCATTATATTGAACTGTACTATGAAGATTCTAATGGCATAAATCATTATATTCCCATCAGGCAGCAGTCTGAAATTACTGATGACGGTATTCATAAAGTCTTTTACGACTGGAGTGATTTTGTTTCCTGTGATTTAAGTGATAGTAGTTCCTTATCTTTGGGAGTCGAAAGAGGAGTAACAACTGAGTCGTTAAAAGTAGAGGCTTCAGATATACTGAGGTTTATAAATATTGCAGAATACAGAAGCGTTTTTTCTAGAGTTGATGTAAATGAGTTTAGTGAAAGACTATCATTCTTTCTTAAACGTAATCAAAACTCAAAAAGACGAAACCGACGTGATGATATGAACTTAGATATTCCTCATGTGTTTTTGCAAAACATTAAAATGAGCAATATTGAGAATATGCTTGCTGAAAGATATTTTCTTGCAAGAAGCATGGCGACTGAAAAAATTCAAAATGCTTTATTTGATACCTTAGCTATTGCTGTGGATGCATCAGAGTCTACAGAGGAAATTGTATTTCCATCTAACTTTGAAAATGATGTATATAAAAACAAAGATAGAATAATTGAAGCTTTGGATGATGGTTATGAAAATAACTTCAAAACCCATATTGTTAACATCCTCTCTTCAATACACGAAGAGAGAGATGTAAATTATATTTTGACAAATGAGTTGTTGAGAAAATTAGTAATGAATATGGTGCGGGAGCTTCGTATCGAGAAACAATTATTGAGCTCTATTAACGTATTAGTTGAGGTGTTCAACTCTTTCTTAGTTGGTGATAAAAAACTGGTTATAAATAAGCAAGAGGTTTATGTAGAGACAGAAGGTTCAAAATTACCTATAGGTACTCTATCTAGTGGCGAACGACATATATTAACTTTCTTGGCTTTGGTGATTGTAGCTGGAAGGGGACGGAATTTCTTGATTATTGATGAGCCAGAAATATCATTGAATATTAAATGGCAGAGAACGTTACTTAATCTGTTAAGAGAATTGGTTCCTGGCACCCAAATTATTGTCGCATCGCATAGCCCGGTCATTGCTAAAAAAACACCTAATAGTCTTGTCAAGTTAGAGCCAATGAAAGTTGAGGCAAGCGGATATGAATGATTGGCTTGCAATGGAGTATGATGAAATCCTTAATGAAGCAATTATGTCTGAAACACCAATACTGGTTGTAGAAGGTATAGATGATGTATCAGTATATGAGGGTTTTACTGATAGTCTTGAGAAAGAAATTGAAGTTATTGCAGTTCAAAATTTGAAGGATATGAATGAAGGTAGTCGCGGCGTCATTGACTTTATCAAGGCATTGTATGATATTCAATATGATGGTGAAATTGAGAAATACATACTTGGCATAATTGATAGAGATGCTCGTTTTTATCGAGGGGAACTAATCCATCTTCCGGCATTGCTTATTCTTAAATGGTATTCGATGGAAAGCCATTTTGCTACGAAAGAAGCAGTTAAGTGTGTCATGGAAAATTGTACACGAACTAGAGGGAAATTAATTAGTGATGATCTAGTGTCGGGTATATACAATAGAATATTAAATTCTTTAATGGACTTGTATTATATTTCATTAGAGAGTATGAAGAATGCTTGTGAGAGAAATTATAATGGGGCTGTGTCTTTTAGTATGAGTGTCCCGCAAATGAGAGGAACTGATAAATTTAATGAGGTTCTCAATAAACAATATGAATTGGATGAGTTTGCTAAGGAAAGGAATATTAATAAAGATTTTGATGGGCTGCTGGCCATTTGTAAGGGGAAATGGCTTGTTGGAGAATTTTCAAGATTACTAATTAAAGAGATTAAACAACTTAATAACCATTGTTCTAGTGGGGTTATACAGCAATGTCAGTTTTGTCATAATGGGAGATATGATTTGTGTTTATATGGCTTCTCAGTGAGCTATAATGAAAGTCAAATATGTAATATTATAAAAAACAATGAAGGTTACACACAGTTTTCTTATATGAGAGAAGCCATTAATATGATGGTTTAATAATAAATGCAGGGTGTTTTACACCTTGCATTTGTTTATTTGACTCCCCCACCAATCCATTAGTTCTTTTCTTTGGTTGATATATGTAGAGCGGTTATATGCTCGGCGAACTTCATTTTTATCACTATGGGATAATGCAGCTTCAATTATATCAGAATTAAATCCAGCCTCGTTCATTGCTGTACTTGCTATTGATCGTAACCCATGAGCAACTAATTTGCAGCCATATCCAATTCTTTTTAAAGCCGCATTTGCTGTTTGGCTATTCATCGGTTGCTTTGGATTATTCCTGCTTGGGAAAACATGTTCACGGTGAGCACTGATAGGTTTCATCACATCCAAAATATCTAAAGCCTGAGGTGATAAAGGGACAATGTGTTCACGCTTAGCCTTCATTCGTTCGGCGGGAATCGTCCAGAGTTTGGCATCGAGATCGATCTCGCCCCACCGAGCACCAGAAGCCTCAGAAGGGCGCACTAAGGTCAGGAGCTGCCACTCAATAAGACAGCGAGTCGAAACAGATAGATTTGACATGACCAGAGAACGCATCAGCTTGGGTAATTCTTCTGGTCGTAGCGTGGGCATGTTTTGCTTTTTGGGTTTCTCAAATGCCATTCCAACACCTGATGCCGGATTTGCATCAATCAGACCTGTATTAACCGCGTAAATCATTATCTCGTTAATACGCTGGACTAGGCGACGAACCGTCTCTAATGCGCCACGTGCTTTTATTGGCTCCAATGCTTCAACAATCGTTCTGGCCTTAATCTCCTGAACTGGTATCGCACCGATTGCGGGGAACACGTCTTTATCCAAAGAACGCCAAATATCCTTTGCATAATCCTCTGTGACACCTCTGCTTTTAATCTGGAACCAGTTAGCAGCTACTGTTGAGAAAATGCTGTCTAACTCAATCTGGCGTTGTTCTGACGCCTGCTCCTGTTGCTGTTGTGGATCCATGCCTTGCGCAAGCGTGATTAAGTGCTGGTCGCGTATCTGACGTGCTGCTGCGAGTGTAAGGGCAGGGTATGAGCCGAGACTCAAATTTGTGCGGCTGCTGCTTCCCGGTCGTTGATAACGGAAGCGCCAGAGTTTTTTACCAGTGGTTTTGACGAGCAAGAACAAGCCATCACCATCATGAAGGGTGAAGTCTTTTTCACGGGGTTTGGCTTTAAGGATTTCATTGTTAGTGAGGGGGCGTGTGATACGCGCCATATCTGGATCCCTTCCATAATTGGTACACGTTTAATGGACCACAGTATAGCGTGTACCTAAACGTGTACCAATTTTCTCTGGATTTAGCCGGATGTTCTCGGACAACGACAGACACAAAAAAGCCCGCAGGGCTTGTGCCGTGCGGGCTTTCTGTACTTCACCGGACGTATCCGGATCATGATTTGGTGGAGCTGGCGGGAGTTGAACCCGCGTCCGAAATTCCTACATCCTCGGTACTACATGCTTAGTCAGTCTTTACATTCGCCTGGCACCTGCGGACAGACACGCCACTACCAGACTAGCCTGATTAGTTTTAACGCTTCAACCCCAGGCAGGGCATCCACGCGATCTCTTTTGGGTTTGACCTCTCTTTGATCCCCGTCTTAAGAGCGGAAGCTAGGGAGAGAGGGCTCAGAGCAGGTTATTAAGCTGCTAAAGCGTAGTTTTCGTCGTTTGCGACTATTTTTTTGCGGCTTTTTACGAGGCCAACCGCCCCTCGGCATGCACCTTGGGTTTCGCGAATCCCGTCGAATCCAGAATCAGCCCCAATGTGTTGCAGCAAGTATAACAGACTTGTGACACGCGTGACCAGCCCCCACAACCCCTTAACCGCAAGGATTTACCGCTCGCGCAGTGCTTCTTTTGCACGATTAAATGGTTTGATTAAATAGTCGACGATGGTTTTTTCACCTGTTTTTATATCCACTGTGGCAATCATGCCCGGTACGATGGAGAAATGGCGTCCCAGTTTGTTCTGTAAGAAGTCCTGATGGGTGCGGATAAACACGCGGTAATAGAAGATTTCCGGTTTCACTTTGTCCTGAATGGTGTCCGGTGAGATGGTTTCGACTACGCCTTCCAGGCCACCGTAAATAGCGTAGTCATAGGCGGTTATCTTCACCAGTGCGCGCTGTCCGGGGTGGATAAACGCGATATCACGCGGCGACAGGCGGGTTTCTATCAGCAGATGATCGTCCAGCGGTACAATCTCCATCATCTCGCCGTTGGGCGGGATAACGCCGCCAATGGTGGTGACCTGGATGTTTTTCACAATACCGCGCATCGGCGCACGTACGGTCAGGCGGGTGACGGAATCCTCACGTCCTTTTAAAATAGCCGCCAGCATATCCACTTCGGCGTTAGCTTTTGACAGCGCTTCCCGCGCCTGCACGAAATATTGTGAGCGCAGGTCGGTAATTTTTAATCCCAGATCGCTTTTTTGTCGTTGCAGGCGCAACACTTCTACGTGGCTGGCGGCACCGCTTTTCTCCAGCCGTTGGGTGATCGCCAGTTCTTTGTTCACGGAGACCAGCGCATCCTGTAGTTCCACCATCGAATCGGCAAGCTGTGCGCGGCGACTTTTATATAACCGGGTTTCAGAGGCGATAAGCTCCGGCCAGGCCTGTAGCGATCTGGGGAACGTTAGCTGCAAATCGTTGACTTCGGCATTCAGTCTGGCGCTGGATGCTAAAGATGCACGGTATCGGGCGGCGCTTTCACCCACGTTGGATTCAGAACGCGTTGGGTCGAGGCGGGCGACAATCTGGTTGGCCTGAACTTTATCACCTTCGTGCACGCTGAGTTCGGCAAAGATCCCGCCGTCAAGCGACTGCAATATCTGTTCACGCGAGCTGGGGATGACTTTCCCGCTGCCGGTAGAGACTTCATCCAGTTTACCGAAATACGCCCATCCCCCCAGGATGGCAAAAAGCAGTGTGCTGAGCAGAATAATGCGGCTGGCGCCGGAAAAACGGTGTTCCCGGCGGATATCGAGGTCGTCCATGGCGGCGTCATGCGGATTGGTTTTCATTTTTCCACTCCCGACCGTGAGTCTGTGCAGGTGCCCGATTTGCATTTAGCGCCTGCGCTTTTGGGGCATCCATGACCAGCTGACCTTCTTTGAGCACCACCACGCGCTCGACCAGCTCCAGAACCGGAACGCGATGTGTGGCGACAATCAGTGTGCGGTTGCCCAGCCACTGGTTTAACCGTTGTATAAATTCCCGTTCGGTGTGTTCATCCAGCGAGGCACTGGGTTCGTCGAGCAGTACGATATTGGGCGATCGCAGTAACATTCTGGCGAGCAGAATCGACTGTCGCTGCCCGCCGGAAAGCCCATTACCGCCTTCCATAATGGGGTGTGCCAGCCCTTTGGCGAGTTGTTTGACGAATGCAGATGCGCCACTGACCTCCAGCGCTTCGAATATCTGCGTGTCGCTGGTATGCGGTGCGCCGAGTGTCAGATTCTCGCGTAACGTACCGAAAAAAAGCCGCGCGTTCTGGCTGAGAAAGCCGATATTGCGGCGTAAATCAGCCATATCGATTTGCGCCAGACTCAGGTTATCGAGCCGGACATCACCCTGAATAATCTCTACGCCGCCCGCCATAGCCTGTAGCAGGGTTGATTTACCCGCGCCGTTACGCCCGAGAATCGCAATCCGCTCTCCGGGCATCACTTCCAGGCGCGAGATGCGTAACGGTACGCGCTGGTCGTCACTGTGGTAGCGGAAGTGTGCATTTTCAAACAGATAGTGGCCGCGGAAGATGTCCTGGTGTACCCGGTCTTCATCGTGCTGCGTCTCGGTGGGAAGTTGCATAATGCTGTCCAGCCCCATTTTGGCTGCTTTGACCTGCTGCCAGCGAGCCAGTACACCACACAGGTTAGCCATCGGGGCGATCATCCGTGATCCGAGCATCGAGGCGGCCACCACGGCCCCGGTGGTCATCGAGCCTTCAATCACCATGGGCGCACCGAACATAATGATGGCGGCGTAAACCAGGCTCTGCACTGACATCCCCCAGCCGATCAGCCCCTGGGTAAGTTTGCGTGTGCGTAGTCCGGACTCGCCAGTAATGCGGATATAGCTGTTCCATTGCTGTAAAAAGCGGTTCTCCGCCTGCATTAGCTTGATGTCTTCCAGCCCCTGAACGCTCTCGACCAGCACCGCGTTGCGCAGAGTGGATTCATGTGCGGCCTGGTTAGCAAGCACCGCCAGCTTTTTCTGTAATAACAGCCCCGGCAGAATCATCAGAATGGCTGCGACGGGGGCTATCCACGCCAGCGGTGGTGCAATGCACGCCAGTACGACAATAAACAGCAGGAAAAACGGCAGGTCGACGATGGTCGACATGGTTGAGGAGGTGATCATCTCCCGGATCTGCTCCAGCTCGCGGAGTTGGGAAATAAAACTCCCTGTTGAACGGGGAACCGCGCTATTGCGCAACCGCAGGGCATGGCTGAACACGCGATCGGAAATACGCATATCTGCACGTTTACCGAGTAGATCCATAATGTGGGTACGTGCTTCGCGAAGCAAAAAGCCAAACAATACCGCGACCAGGACGCCGGTCGAGAGAACATAGAGAGTCGGATACGACTGGGCGGGGATCACCCGGTCGTAAACCTGCATTGAAAAGATTATCCCGGAGAGTGACAGGACATTAATCAGAAATGCAGCAATCATGACGGGCAGGTAAGGGCGGATATCTTGTAAAACCAGCTCGCGTATCCAGTCGGGTTTAAAGCGCGAAATATAGCGATCAACCCGACTGTCTTTTAACGCCGATAACGGGCGCAGTGCGGTGATAGTATGGATTTCTGGCAGAAGCTCAGCCACCGCCAGCCGGTTGCGCTGTCCCTCGTCGGCAATAATAAAGACATCCAGTGCATCTTCACCGTTGAAATGTTCTATCACCATGATTTGGCCGTCGTGCAGTTCCGCTACCACCGGCAAACGCCACTGGCTAAGTACCTGCTTTGCGGTATCCAGCATATGAAAGGAGAGTCCCGCCTGGCGCGCTAATTGCGTCAAAGCAAGGGTTCTGCTTTTCCCCTCGAACCATGGGGCGTTGGCCTGGATAGCGCCTGGCGAGCAAGTGAGGCGATAGTGGCTGGCAATGTGGGTAACTGCCTGCGCCCACTGGCTCAGGGCGGGTTCGCCAATAGCATCTTCAACAACGGGCTCGACGTCGCTCATAGCTGGATCTCCACCGATTGAATGCTGCGGTTATTTAAAGCGAACGCCTGGCGCAACGATCCGGTGTTGTAGAGGCAGTTCAGTTGTAGCTGGCGAAGCTGGCTTTGGGTCTGGAGTTCGGCAAAACGGGCCTGGTATACTTCCTGTTCGGCATTAAGAACATCGAGTAATGGGCGTGAGCCGAGATCCAGATACTGCTGTTGATACAGTTCACGAGTGCGTTCGCTCAGCCGCTGCTGGCGGCGCAGGATCTGCAATGCAGTCGCGAGGCTCATTGCCTGGCTGCGGGATTCCAGTAATTTTTGCCGTACTTCAAGTCGGGTGCGCTGAATAGAGTACTGTGCGGACTCTACCGCGTGGCTGGCGGCGTTGCGCCGGGCGGTGAGACCGCCGCCCTGATACAGCGGCATTTCGACTTTTACCCACGCAGAGTACTGCGTTTTGTCGAGCACCTCATGGCTGGGGTATTTGTCGTTGAGATAGTGCTGAACAGATGGCTCCAGGGAAATGGTTGGCGTCATCTGTGCGTTGGCGTAATCCAGATTGGCCTGTGCAACGTTCGCCTGTGCCCAGGCCGCCAGCACGGCAGGAACCAACTTATCCTCCGGTTTTACCACATCGCAACTGCTGTCCAGTTTTACCGGAAACTCATTGCTGATGCCGTTCAGTGAGCGCCAGCCGAGATAGCTCATCAATGTCGCTTTGCTACTGTCGAGATTGGCCTGATATTGCGCCAGCTGTGAACGAGCAGACTCAATACGCGCGTCGGTTTGTACCACGTCGGACAGCGAGGTCGCCCCTTCATCATTACGTTCTCTGGTCAGTCGACCAATACCGTTTAGCGCGACCAGTTGCTCTTCGGCGGCATCCGCCATCTGTTGCCATGTCTGAACCTGGACGATGGCATTGGCGGTGGCGTGGGCGACAGTATCGATGCTGAGTAACACGTTTGCCTGTTGTTGCGCCGAACCGGCGGTTTCGGCGCGCACCTGGCTGGCGACTTTACCGAAGTCATACAGCATTTGTGACACCGAAATGACCAGTGCAGGGCTGAAGCCATGGTCGGTGTAGGTATTGCTGTAGCCGTTGTTCATTCCGGCTGTAACTTGCGGATAATATTTCGCTTTCGCCACGTCTATCTGCTCATTTTGCGAGAGCAGTTTGCCAATGGATTCACGAATAGAAGGATGCCAGCTCACGGCGCGGCTCACCGCGTCGTTAAGCGTCAGGCTTCCGGGAGCGGCAACGCTTAGCGGTAGATCGGCCACAGAGCCATCCAGAGAGGGAAGCATCTGACTGGTTGCCAGCCCTTCCGGCGTAATAATTTGCGGTTCATCTTCGGCATTCGCACGAACGGAACAGAACGTTAATGCCAGCAGTACAGCGACAGGGGCGACATTTCTCATAGTTTATCCCTTGCAAAATAGGGCAGTGACGACTGTTATTGCCCCGAACGTCATGGCATCCGGGGCTGTTGTTATCTCGTTATAGCGGTATGACGTTCGTTTCAGGTCACAATGTGATTTTGTTGGATCAGCTCATCGAGCGTGGTGTGTACGTTCTCCAGCGTTACGAGGTTAGTGGTGTGGTACGTGCTGCCTGTACCGTCGCGATCGATGGAAACGATGGTGTTGTTACCGCTGGCGGTCACCGTGAGATAATTGCCGAGCGTGGCATTTTGTCCGTTCCAGCCTACCAGCAGGTCGCCGATGTCGATTTTGTCGCCCTGCGCCAGCGAGAAGTTGGTCCAGGTGTCTGCTGTTCCGTTACCGCCCGTTGCATCGCTGGCATTAAGCAGGTGATAAATCAGCGTATCGCCGTAGACCGAGCCGATGATCACGTCATGCTGCGCGGTACTCGCCATCTGTGGGTTCATATTGATGGTCAGCGTCGCGGTGTCCGTATGCCCGTTTTGGTCGTTAAGCGTATAGGTAAAGGTCTCTTTGCTGGTCATCGACGCCACGGTTGTACCCGGCTTCAGCGTATAGATGTATGAGCCATCCAGATTCATGGTCAGTGAGCCATAATGACCCTGAATTGTTGTGCTACTGATGCTGCTGGTCGGATTGAGTGTGGCGGTACTGCCGTTAAAGCCGGTGATAGTGAGCTGGGTATGGACGGTTGAGAGCTGATCGTGCGCGCCAGCGGCATCACTGCCATCAAAAATATTGCCATTCACCGTCGTGGTGTTAACGTCCCAGGTATTGAGGTGCCATGTCGTGCCCGTGACGTTCGGCGTAATGCTGACGTTGCCAACGGCCAGTCCCCCCATCGTTCCTGTGAAGCTGATGCTGTAATGACCCGCGGCCAGCTCGGCATTACCCAGCGAGACGGAAATTGAACTGCCTAACAGGCTGATGGCACTGGCGGGTACAGAGCCTGAAAGCGAGAATCCGTCAGGACCGGTTATGGTCCAGGTGACGCCCAGCGTACCGACGGTGATAAGGGTGCCGATGCTGAAGTTGAGCATGGCGCCTTTCAGTACGTCATTTGTCGCGATATCAAACGAACCTGTACCGGTTGCTTTGCTCCCCAGCGTTGGAATTGTCGCTGTGCCCAGCGCACCGCTTCCGTATGCCGCAGAGTCCTGAACGGTGCTCACCGCCATCGTGCCGCTGACGTCATTTACTGCGTCCAGCGCCTGCGGGGTCGCCGTAATGTTCAGCGAGGCGCTACCTGTATCGCCATTGGGGGCTTTGACCGTATAGACGAAACTGTCCGGTGTGCTGATGCTATCTGCACCCAGTCCACTTTTCAGGGTATAGGTATAGTTCCCCTTCGCATCGATAGTCAGCGTGCCGTATTGTCCGTTAATACTGGTGGTGCCCGTCCCGTTAATCGCCACGCCATTCACTTCGGTGATGACGCTGTTTATCGGAGCCGAGTCATTGACCAGAATATTACCGTTGGTTACCGCGCTGAGACTGTCCACCGCGTAGGTATGATCCGCCTGAATATTCAGGGTATAGCTGGTCAGCAGCGTCAGGCCGCCGGAAGCGTTAAGCAGGAACAGATAATCGCCGCCCGGTAGGGTAATGGTATACGCCGAAGAGCTGCCGCCCAGCAGCGCCGTAACCCAGTTTGGCTGCACCCGATATTGTTCATACTGCTGAATAGCCTCGTTGAAGCGGTAGACATACAGATCAAAGCCGCCAAGCGTCACACCGAGGACATTCGCCTGCACGGTCAGCGTGCGGGTTGCGCCGTCATCAACGTTGAATTTGATTGGGTTGGTCAACCCGTTGACCAGGCTGACGTCGAGGACATCACCCAGGCCGACATTTGCCAGTGTGAAGCCAGTTTGTTTTGACGTGCCGTGGTCGACCGCGATCACCTGGGTTCCGTAGGTCAGTGACGCCACATCATCTGCTGCCGTTACCGTGCTGGTGGTTGGGGCCAGGCCCAACGTCACCACCAGTTTTGCCGAGGAGTGATCGCTGCCATGTGTCAGTGTGTAGGTGAAGCTTTCGGAGCGCCCATACACTGAGATTGACGTATTGGTCAGGGTATAGGTGTAGCTACCATTCTGATTGATATGCAGGATGCCGTATTTTCCCTGAACATCAATACCGCCCGCCGGGATGTTCACGACGTTGCCGTTACCGTCGGTGATGGAGGTGACCAGCGTGCCGGAAGGGGCGTTATCCTGCCCGTTAGTGGGATCGGTATCGGTGATGATGTTACCGGATTCTGTGGTCCCCCCGGTGATGGTTCCGCCGTTGGTTTTCACCACCGCAACGTCCAGACTGGTGTATGCGCCGGTCGCCAGCAGGTTAGTGTTGAAGCTGACCACGCGATAATCCCCGCCTGTCAGCCCATCATAATTGAGCGTCACTCCAGAGGCTCCGATGGTCAGCAAACTGGCGAAATTGGGTTTCGAAGTATCGACCACGGTTATCCAGGTGTTGAGCACGGTGTCATAGCGCTGGATAACAATCTCCATTGAGCTTAATAGTGACAGCACAATGCCGGTCGCCGCAGCGTTAATGGTGATGGAGCCACTACCGCCAGACTGGATGCTGAAATTAACACTTGCCGTGTCGTTACCCAGCACGTTGGCGACGCTACCCAGTGCGTTCACCAGCAGGAAACCGTAATCGCTTTGATGCTCAGTGCTGACTATCACGTCAGTCTGTAGCGGCAAACGGGTGACATTATCTTCAGCCAGCAGGGGGAGTACCGGCGCGATGACGCTGGCAGGCGATGACGTGTTGCCCGCCGCGTCGGTTGCCGTTGCAGATAACGACTGACCTTCAATCTGGCGTACAGGCAAGGTGGCACTGTAGACCCCACTACTGTTGGCGACCGCTGTCACGCTGGCGCCACCGGGCAGGGATATCGTAACCGTACTGCCGGCTTCGGCAATGCCGCTCACTGTTCCGCCATCGGCGCTAATCAGAATCGTAGGGGGGGGCGGTGGCGTGGTATCCACAATGACGCTGAACGAGCCAGACAAAACGCTCGAGCCGTTGGCATTTGTGGCGTTGGCGGTAAACGCGTGGTTGCCTTCACTCAGGGCGCTGCCTGGCGTAAAACTCCAGATCCCATTCCCGTCTGCGGTTGTGCTACCCATCAACGTGCCGTTGTTATACAGGTTGATAACGGCGTTTGCCTGCGCAGTTCCGCTCAGTGTTGGGCGGGTATCATTGGTGGTTTTCCCGGCGGTGACCAGGCCCGTGATAGTGCCGACATCATCGAATACGCTGGAGATCACCGGCGCGGGAGGAACACCGGTAAACGGGGCCAGCACGTTGCCGGCGGTGCCGATATTGCCAGCGGCATCCTGTGCGCTGACCTGCAGCGTTTGCCCACTAATTTGCGGTGGATTCAGGGTAAAGGTGAAGTTACCGGAAGCATTTGCTGTTGTGGTGCCGAGTACCGTTCCGCTACCGGAGGTGATAATGACCGTACTGTTCGCTTCGGCCACACCGGTTAACGCCGTACCATTGGCGTTGACCGCCAGCCCGGTTGGAACAGCAGGGGCGATGGTATCGACCACAATGGCTGCTGCAGACGAAAATCCACTGGTATTCCCCGCTGCATCTGTCGCCGTGATGGTAAACGAATGAACCCCTTGAGCCAGATCAGTGGACGGCGTGTAATTCCAGTTGCCGGTGCTGTCAGCCGTTACGCTGGTGACAAAACTGCCATTATCATAAATATCGACTCGCGCGTTGGCCTCTGCGGAGCCGTTCAGGGTTGGGCGCGCGTCATTGGTGGGCTGATTGCTGCCAATCGCACCGGTGTTGGGGCCAACATCATCAATAATGCTACTTATTGAAGGCTGTGCCGGAGCCGCGGTGTCCACCACCACGGTAAAACCTGGTGTTGCGCCGCTGGTATTGCCTGCCGCATCGGTAGCGGTCACGGTGAAGGTATGGGACCCGGTCGCGAGCGGCGTGGTCGGGGTAAATGTCCAGCTATTATTGCTTTGCACCAGCGCAGTACCAAGCAGAGTGTTCCCGTCATAGATACTGACAGTGCTACCGGCTTCGGCGGTGCCGTTGAGCGTTGGGCGGGCATCGTTGGTTAGCTGCCCGTTGTTCAGCGCTGCATTGAAAACACCGCCTGCGATGTCATCTATGACCGAGATCAGTTGTGGGATTGGCGGTGGGGTCGTATCGACATTAATAATAAATCCGCTTGAGGTGGCACCGATATTGCCGGCGGCGTCTGTGGCGATAGCAGTGAATGTATGTTGGCCGTTGCTCAGTATGGGGGGCAGATATTCCCACGTCCCATCGATTGTGGCGGTTACCGTCCCCAGCAGCGTGCCGTTATCGTAAATCGCGACCCGGGCATTCGCTTCCGTTGAGCCACTGAGCAGCGGACGGGTGTCATTGGTCCAGGCCCCGCTGGACAGCGTCCCGGTGCCGGGCTGTACATCATCGACGGCCTGGATAATGGTGGGGGCAAGCGGAGCAACGGTATCCACAATGATGTTAAATGTGGCGGATGATTGACTGACGTTTCCGGCTGCGTCCGTGGCGGTCACCGTGAGCGCATGGTTACCATTGCCAAGTACAGCTGTTGGCGTGAAGATCCAGGCTCCATTGGCGTCAACCGGGGCGGTACCGAGATAGGTGCCATTGTCATAAATTTTGATCGTGGAATTGGCTTCTGCCGTACCACTGAGCGTGGGTTGCGCATCATTTGTGGCCTGGCCGTTGTTCAGATTACCTGTCAGCGGGCCGACATCATCTGCGACCTGAGAAATGACGGGTATACCCGGCGATGCGGTATCAACGATGAGCCCGAAGCCGTTCGACGCAAGGCTGGTGTTACCTGCACTGTCGGTCGCGGTGACGGTCAATGTATGCGGTCCGTTGCTCAGTGCATCCGTTGGGGTAAAGTTCCAGATACCTCCCGCACCCACGGTAGTGGTGCCAATGGGTTGACCATCGCTCAGAACGGTAATGGTCGCCCCCACTTCGCCCGTGCCGCTCAGCGCCGGACGTGTTTCGTTTGTCGTCTGCCCATTGGTTATCGCGCCTGTTGTGGGGGCCGTATTGTCCAGCACCGTGCTAATAATAGGGGGCTGCGGGGCGATGGAATCCAGTTCGAGGGTAAAGGACGAAGATACCCCTCCCATATTGCCCGCCTGATCGGTGGCAACGGCGGTAAAGATATGTTGCCCCTGAGTCAGCGGGGTATCTGGCGTGAAGCTCCAGTTGCCGGACTCATCAACCTGGGTTGTACCAATATCAACGCCTTTATCGCGGATGGTGATAGATGCGCCGATCTCTCCTTTGCCGTTCAGCGTGGGTTGTGCATCGTTAGTCAATTGTCCGTTAGTCAGCGATGTGTTGCCGGGTTGATCGTCAATCACCGAGGTAATGCCCGGTGCCGCGGGCGGCAGCGTATCAACGACCAGAACGAAAGGTGGGCTTGCCGGGCTGATATTGCCAGCACCATCCGTGACGGTTGCGGTTAACGAATGATTGCCTTCACTGAGAGCTGGAGCCGGTGTAAAGCTCCAGTTACCGTTTTCATCGCTGGTGGTTGTGCCAATTACCGCGCCATTATCGCGAATGGTAACTACTGAATCGGCCTCGGTAACGCCAGTAAGCGTTGGGGTGTTGTCGTTGGTTAGCTGTCCGGATGTAAGGGACTGCGGGGTACCGACGTCGTCCGTGACCGTCACAATAGAGGGCGCGCTTGGGATTAACGTATCGACAATAATCCGGAAGCTGTTGGAGGGATCGCCCTGGTTGCCAGCAGCATCTGTTGCGCGGGCGGTAAAGATATGTTCGCCTTCTCCCAACCCATCTGTCGGGGTATAGCTCCAGTATCCGCTGCCACTCACGGTGGTTGTGCCAATCGCGATACCTTTATCGTAAAGGGTGATCGTCGCGCCCGCTTCGCCAGTTCCATTGAGGGTCGGGCGTGAATCGTTGGTAATTTGTCCGGTATCTAACGATCCTGTACCCGGTAACACGTCGTCAATTACGCTGGTGATCGCAGGGGCTTGTGGGGCGGCAGTATCGATAGTGATGGCGTAATTGGGCGACATGCCACTGTCTATACTCGCAACAGTTTGCGATACGGTGAAATTGTAAGTCGTGCCGTTTGTCAGCGGAGTGGATAATGGATAGTGCCATGCGCCGGAAACGGCATCGGCGGTGACCGTACCGATTTCATTCCCATCCTGATAAATTTTGACTGTTGCGCCTGCCGTGGCGGTTCCTTGTAACAACGGCAAGGTGTCATTGGTGGTTTTACCGTTGCCAATCAGCCCTGTAACGGGCGAGACATCATCAATGATTTCGAGAGTTGGCGGATGCGGAATGCTGGACGTGGCCGCGTTAAATGGCGTAGGGTTGCTGCTATTGCCCGCCTGATCCTGGGCGATTGCGTTCAGATTCTGCCCCGTAGTTTGTGCGGGTGAGATCGTGACGGTGTAGGCACCTGTAACGCTATTCGCAATGCCCTGCCCCAGTACCGTGGTACCACTTCTGATGATGACGGTGCTGCCCGGCTCGGCTGTCCCGCTCACCAGCGTGCCGTTCGGGTCAACATTGGTGACGATTGGCTCGGCGGGAGGCTGCGTATCGAGTATCAACATTACAGGGTTCCCTGCCGCCAGGGAATTACCCGCGTTATCCCTGGCGCCGAACGTCAGCGTGTGCGGGCCATTGCCCGTCAGCGTAATCTCAATACTCCAGCTACCATTCGCTGCAACGAGGGTTTCGGCAATGGGATTACCACCATCGAAAATGACTACCGTACTGCCCGGCGCACCGGTCCCGCTGATTGTTGGTGTGGTGTCATCTGTGACGCTATTGTTGGTCAATGAACCGATAATGGCACCCGCGTCATCTGCAATATCCGTAACCTGCGGTAGGGTCAGCACGGTGCTGCTAACCGTAAACGAGACGCTGTTTGATGGGGTACTGGCGTTCCCTGCCGCATCGGTTGCAATGGCCGTTAGCGTATAACTTCCGTTTGCCAGCGCCGTCCCAGGAGTAATACTCCAGGTGGTGCCAACCACCGTTGTGGTACCGATAATCGTACTGCCGTTGTACAGCGTGATCGTGTCGCCGTCAGTGCCGGTTCCGCGAATTGTTGGCGTCGTATCATCTGTTATTGCGCCAGGCGCAAGATCGCCCTGGAAACCACCGACATTATCATTGACCGCAAGAATAACAGGGGGAGCAGAGGGCGTTGTATCGATCTCCAGAAGGATGGCATTTGATGGCGGGCTGACGTTGCCGGCAGGGTCCGTTGCAGTAATGGTAATCTGATAGCTGTCTGGATTGATGGGGTCGTCAGGCGTAAAGCTCCACTTACCATCTGCGCCCACCGTCGCGGTGCCCAACGGCGCGGGATTATTACCAAGGTAGATGGAAATAAGGTCGCCGACACTCCCCGTGCCGCTGAACGTTGGCGTGGTGTCGTTAGTCATGCCGTTGGTCACGACCCCGGTTATCGGATTGACGTCGTCCGTTATGGTGGGCGGGAGCGGTTGCGTTGGCGGCAGATTATCCACCGTCAGCGTGAAGCCCGCCGATGGGATCCCTGTGTTGCCCGCATCGTCGGTCGCCGTGGCGGTGAATTTATGCGGCCCATCGTCAAGTGAGGTCGGGGTAAATGTCCAGGTGCCGTTTGGCTGTACGGTAGTGGTGCCGGCGAGGCCGCCATTATCATAAATCGTAATTGTCGCACCCGGTTCACCTGTTCCGGACAGTTTAGGGTTGTCGCTTTTGGTGCTGCCGCCATTGCTCAGTACTTTAGTTTCCAGGCCAATAAGCCCTTCCGCTGAGGTGATGCTCGGGGCCGCGGGTGGCGTTGTATCGACAGTCAGCATGAAACTTCCGGCGGTACTGGCGTTACCCGCCGCATCTGTCGCGATAGCTGACAATGTGTGCGAGCCTTCACTAAGTGGCTGGGTGACCGGGAAACTCCAGGTTCCTCCGGCCACAACGGTGGTCGTTCCAATCGGTGTGGCACCATCGTAGATAGTGATGGTGGAGCCAACTTCACCCGTCCCCTTCAGTAACGGCAGGTTATCGTTTGAGCGGCTACCAGAAGGCAAGTCAACGGGGGCATTTCCGATGTCATCGGCGGCGGCTGAAATGGCTGGTACCCCTGGAGGCTGGGTGTCAACGGTAATGGTGACTGCGACGGGGGAGGTGACGACGTTACCCGCGGCATCCGTTGCGGATACGGTAAAACGATGGTCGCGATCGGCAAGTTGCTTGTTGTCCGGGACGGTATAGCTCCAGGTACCTGACTTGTCGATGAGCATCACCGTCATCAGCAAACCGTTATCATACAAGTTCACCAGCGAGCCTGGCTCGCCGGTCCCGGAGAGGGTCGGCGTGTTGTCGTTGGTTACCCCGTTGTTATTCGCGATGTTACCGGTGATAGTTCCGACATCATCGTTAATCAGAGTAATGACCGGGACGGCCGGCGCGACGCTATCGACAATGATTTTCCAGCTGGCGGCGCTACTGGTGTTGTTGGCGGCATCGGTTGCCGTAACCGTAAACACGTGTGCGCCCTGACTCAGCGCGGTGGTCGGCGTGTAGTCCCAGTTACCATTGATATCGGCGGTAACGGTGGTTAGCAGGGTGCCATTATCATAAATTTTTACCTGCGAGCCCGCTTCGGCAGTGCCCTTAATTTCCGGTTTATCGTCGTTTGTCAGCGTGTTGTTATCAATTTTTCCGATGACGTCGGGAACATCGTCTAAGACGGCAATAATAATCGGTTGGTCTGGCGCGGTAATATCCGGAGCCTGCGCTGTCCGTTGCGGTCACTTTTACCGTTTCACCATTGATTTGTGACGGGGTGAGCGACACGGCAAAGTGACCGCCGCTGTCTGCCTGACCCACGCCAATCGTATTCCCGTTGCTGTCTTTTACGGTGATAGTGCTGCCGATTTCAGCATGTCCACTGACTGAACCACCATCCCCGGCGACAATCACCCCTGTAGGCGCATCCGGTGCGGTGCTGTCTGGCGCGGTGACTGCGGTGTTACCACTGGTATTGCCTGCTGCATCCGTTGCGTTGGCGACAAGGTGTTCGCCGTTAGTTTGTGGCGGAACCAGTGTGGCGGTGAAATCTCCGTCAGCATCAGCGGTGGTTGTGCCAATGATAGTGCCACCAGGATTGAGAATATGTACGGTACTGTTGGGCTCTGCCGTGCCGGAAACCTGATCGCCCGCGTTATTGATTGTCAGGTTTGTGGGCGGTAGCGGGGCGGTGATATCGGGAGCGATCGCCGTTTCAGGCAAACTCGGGTTTCCTGCGGGATCGGTAGCGATAGCGGTGATGGTTTCGCCATTGGTTTGTGGTGGGTTTATGGTGATAGTAAACGAGCCATCTGGCCCGGTAACACCACTGCCGATTACATGATTGTTATTGTCGGTTATCGTCACGGTACTGCCGGGTTCAGCCGTACCAGTGACGACAGCGCCATCGGCAGATACGGTCAGATCGTCTGGCGACAACGGCGGCTGAGTATCGATATTGATATTGAATGCCGTCGACATTCCCCCCGTACCCAGGTGGTTAGTTGCCGTAACGGTGAAGGCATATAAGCCGTCCCGCAAGTTTGTGCTGGAGGTCCAGTTCCAACTACCGTTGCTGTCGGCGTTGACGCTGTCGACATATGCCCCGTTATTGTAAATTTTAACCGTACTGTTAGCGTCAGCTGTCCCGGAAAGCGTTGGGGTCGCATCATTAGTGGACTGATTGTTGGTCAATGGCCCAACGGAGGGCGCGACATCATCCATAACGCTGACAATCACGGGTACGCCGGGATAACCGGAATTTGAGGCACTGAATGAGGTATCTGGCCCGATATTGCCGGCTTCATCCTGAATCTTTGCTGTCAGCGTTTCACTGTGTGTTTGCGAGGGCGATATGCCAATAGTGAAGGTGCCGCCTGAACCGACGATTGCTGAGCCCAGAACCTGATTGTTACTGCCAATGATGGTGACAGTGCTTCCGGGCTCTGCACTCCCCGTCACCGTGGTGCCTTCCTGATTCACTGAAGAAATTACTGCGGCGGTAGGTGGGGTGATATCGACGGTAATGACCCAACTGTCCGACATTGCGCTGCTGCCTGCAGTGTTTGATGCGCTGACCGTAAACTGGTGAGTACCTTCTGCAAGCGGGGAAGATGGCGTAAACGTCCAGTTCCCGTTGGCATCGATAGTGACCTGACCTATTTCGGTACCGTTATCGAAGATATGTAAGGTTGCGTTCGCGGGGCCAGTGCCCTGAAGTTCTGGCGTATTATCATTAGTAGCCGTCTGTTGATTGACAAGACCAGTAATGGGAGCCTGATTGTCAGTGACGCTGGTAATAATCGGTACGCCTGGCATCGTGGGCGTTGTCGTGGGTGGCGAGCCGCCATCACCATTTCCTTCGTTGCCATTTCCGTCACCAGCACCATTTCCTTCATTGCCATTGCCATTACCAGCATTATTACCATTTTCGCCACTACTGCTACCACCACCACCGCCACCGGCGGCGAGGCCGATTCCCCCCGCCACGGCAACGCCGCCAAGAACCCAGGGCCAGACTGCGCCGCCTTCATGACTGCCTTCGCTCGCCATCAATGGGGTGAGATCGTCCAGATGCTGATAGTGGAATGCGCCATCCGTATCCTGAACCCACCATAGCGCACCGTTGCTATCTTCAAGTACGAGCTGGCTTTGTTCATCACCTTTGCCAACGTAAAAGTTTTTAATTGTGATGGTTTCACCGGAACGTAGTGTGACAATCAGATCCTGATTTACGCGGGTAAGCTGGCTGATTTCTTCACGAGAAACAGACAGCTTCACGATGGAAGGTGAATTGAGCGTGATTTCAGAAGCTTCAATATTTGTGGAAACACCAGTCAATTTTGATACAACGGCGAGTAGACGCATATATTCACTCCTGATGGCAGGCCGAGAGTATTAATCCACAATAGCGTGTTGGGACAATGAGCTGACAGGTGCCCGTTCATCATATAGATGAGCTTGCACGTGTAGTTTCATTGATTAGGTCACGCAGGTATCAATTTGTTTATCGAATACGTCAGGGCCCCTGGGTCTGAATAGTTCTTTCGTATTAGATGATATAGTCAGAAAGGATGTATTACGCAAATTATCTATATTAAAAATACAATGAGGTAATTGAAAAGGATACTTTTCAGTACGTGTTTTTGGCGTTTGTGGGATTTAACTTGCTGTATATAAAGTTGTTTTTCTTCTGCGTAATTTTTTATAAAGCTAATAAACATCAGTAACAATAGTGTTATTAGTGAGGTGCAAAATATAAAAATGCGCTCTTGAACTTTTATTTTTATTAAGCTATGGACCCGACAAAATAATGGAAAGACTATTTTAGGTTTGAACGATTCAGCGGTGTAAAAACTATAATTTTGGTGAATGTAATGGATGGGTTTCAATAACTAAACAATAAGGGCCAGCCTCATGATGAGAGACTGGCTGCTGAGAAGGGATTTATCGACCTGCATTTTTCATAATACGAGCTTTGTCCAACTGCCACTCACGTTCTTTTACATCGGAACGCTTGTCGTGCTGTTTCTTCCCTTTTGCGACGCCAATTTTGACTTTGCACCAGGCATTCTTCCAGTACAGCGAAAGTGCCACGACGGTGTAACCGTCTCGATTCATGCGTCCATATAAGGAGTCAAGTTCGCGTTGGTTTAACAGAAGCTTACGGGTGCGGGTAGGGTCACACACGACGTGCGTTGAGGCAACGGCCATCGGCGTGAAGTTGGCGCCAAACAGGAATGCTTCGCCGTCTTTAAGAATGACATAGCTATCGCCAATATTGGCCTTTCCTGCGCGCAGGGATTTGACTTCCCAGCCTTGCAGTGCGAGTCCAGCCTCGAACTCTTCTTCAATAAAGTATTCGTGTCGTGCGCGCTTGTTGAGCGCGATTGTGGCTGAGCCAGGTTTGTGTGCTTTTTTCTTCGTCATAATGCCGCTCAGTATAGGTAATCTGGAATTGAAAAACACCCCATTTCATCCAGCGGGGCGCAAGGCGCTATCTTAGCACGAGTTGGGCTATAGCGTTTTTTTTAGCGGGGGATAAATGGTATTATTTGCACGATTGATATTGATGGAAATTGTTATGCCTCAGATTAGCCGGACCGCTTTAGTACCTTACAGTGCGGAACAGATGTATCAGTTAGTGAATGATGTTAAATCCTATCCTCAGTTTTTACCGGGTTGCACCGGAAGCCGTGTCCTGGAGTCGACTCCGGGGCAGATGACAGCGGCTGTGGATGTTTCTAAAGCAGGGATTAGCAAAACGTTCACCACGCGTAATCAACTGACCAGTAACCAGAGCATCCTTATGCATCTGGTCGATGGACCGTTCAAAAAACTCATTGGCGGCTGGAAGTTTACGCCGCTGAGCCAGGAAGCGTGTCGCATTGAGTTTCATCTTGATTTTGAGTTCACGAATAAACTGATCGAACTGGCATTTGGCCGTATCTTCAAAGAGCTGGCGTCGAATATGGTGCAGGCCTTCACGGTTCGCGCAAAAGAGGTTTACAGTGTCAGTGTCGGCTAAGATTGTCGTTGAAGTCGCGTACGCGCTACCGGAGAAACAGTATCTACAGCGCGTGACGTTGCAGCAGGGCGCAACCGTCGAAGAAGCGATTCGCGCTTCGGGATTGCTGGAACTACGTACTGATATCGATCTCAGCAAAAATAAGGTGGGCATCTACAGCCGTCCGGTGAAGCTTGCTGATGTCGTACATGATGGCGATCGGGTGGAAATCTATCGACCGTTGATTGCTGACCCGAAAGAGCTGCGCAGGCAGCGAGCAGAGAAACCTGCTAAAAAATAACAAACATTAAAAAAGGTGCTCATTGAGCACCTTTTTTTGATCTCTCAAACCTACTGTTTGTCGGTCAGGGCAGGTTTGTTATCAATGTTGGTCAATACACCACTGCTGTTAAAGGTCAGCGTCAGCGTTTGCTGCGTCACGCCTTCATGCCCTGGCTGCTGACGGAACACATAAAACCAGGTGTTGGTGCCAAAAGGATCGGACATCATTGGTGTACCCAGAGCATAAGCAACCTGTTGTTGCGTCATACCCGTACGTACTTTAGCGACATCAGTAGGTGTCAGATAATTTCCCTGGTTGATGTCAGGGCGGTAAACCACTCGCTCCAGAGTGGAACAGCCTGCGGTCAACATCAGTAGTACTGCTGCAGCAGCAGTCAGCGTTTTACAGCGCATAGTGATTTGATTCCTTTTCGGGCCCGAGCAGTACGCGGCTCATATGTAATATGCCGATGATAATAGACCTTTCACCACTTTAAAACCTTTTGGTGTCAGGTCAGTCGGCGATTTTATGTTGAACTCAGACCTTAGCAAGGTAAAAAAGTTTATGCTGCCAGCAGTTCTTTTGCATTCGCGAGGGTATTACGCGTTACTTCGCTACCGCCAAGTAAGCGAGCGAGCTCCCGTAGCCGTGCGCGTTTATCAAGCGCCTGCATATGTGTTTCAGTCATTGCGCCGTCCGTTTCCTTGCTGACATAGAAATGCTGATGACCGCAACCCGCAACCTGCGGCAAGTGGGTGACGCACATCACCTGGGTTGATTCACCCAACTGGCGCAGTAGCTTACCCACAACCGCTGCCGTCGGACCACTGATACCAACGTCAACTTCATCGAAAATCAGCGCAGGAGTTTCCATTTTACGCGCGGTAATCACCTGAATGGCCAGTGCGATACGCGACAGTTCCCCACCAGAAGCGACTTTCGCAATCGGCTGCAACGGTTGGCCCGGGTTCGTGGTGACTTTGAACTCAATGCGATCGGCTCCGTCCATGCTCAGATGGTGTTCATCAAACTTCACATCGATGCAAAAGAGACCGTGCGGCATTGAGAGTGCATGCATACTTTCAGTGATGAGTTGCCCCAATTCCTGAGCGTAATGCTGGCGCTGGCGGTGCAATATTTTTGCCGTTTCCAGCGCCTGCTGGTGGTGCGTGTTTACCGCCAGGGCTAAAGTTTCGAGCGAGTCAGCCTGATCGTCAAGCTGCTGTTGCTCATCAAGCAGGGACTGGTAAAACTGTGGCAATGCTTCAGGGGCGACGTGATGCTTACGCGCCAGCGAGATTTGCTTAGAAATTCGCTGTTCAAGCTCGAACAAACGGTTAGGGTCTAAATCCAGGCGATCGCAATAGTGTCGCAGTTCGTCGCTGGCTTCGCTGAGCTGAATAGTCGCTTCTTCCAGCATGTCCAGAATGCCGGAGAGCTTGCCGTCCATGCCCGCCAGTTCGCTGACCAGCTGTTTGGCTGTGTATAACTGGCTTTGCAGGTTAATGTCTTCGCCATCGGCCATGATAGCCAGCGCTTGCTGGCTGGTGGTGAGCAACTGCCCGCTGTTAGCCAGACGCTTGTACTCTTCATCAATTTGCTCAAACTCGCCCGCCTGGGGGTTGAATTCGTTCAGCTCTTTTAACTGATATTGCAACAGTTCCGCCCGGGCAGCGCGTTCCTGGCTTTGTTGCTGATGATGGGCCAGATCACGGCAGCTCTGATGCCATAGCTGGTAGCGTGCGGACATTTCCTGAATCAGGGACGCTTCATTAGCGTAACCATCAAGCAGGGACTTTTGGTGTTCCGATTTTGTCAGGAGCTGATGCGCGTGCTGGCCATGGATTTGAATAAGCAACTGACCCAGTTCGCGAAGCTGTGACAGGGGAACGGCAGTGCCATTGATAAAGCCGCGGGAGCGTCCGTCGCTGCTGATTACGCGGCGTAACAAACACTCACGGCCATCTTCAAGCTGGTTCTCTTCCAGCCAGCGTAGCGCCGCAGGGGTATCTTTTAAAGAGAAACGCGCACACAGATCGGCGCGAGTGGCATCTGTACGCACCATGTCGGCATCCGCCCGCCCGCCCAGACACAACCCGAGAGCATCAATGGCAATGGATTTACCCGCACCGGTCTCGCCAGTGATGACGGTCATTCCGCTTTGGAAATCGATCTCCAGTTCACGAACGATAGCAAAATTGCTGATGGTCAGTTGTGCCAACATAGTTGTTTTCCTGTATGAAAAACCATAGCTGTGATTACATACAGTATAAACTGGTTTTTTATACAGTAAAGAGGTTGGCGTTAAATTAGAATAATTTTTTTGACCAGCCTAACTTAGTGCTTAATGTGTTGAAATAGCTGTAATCTTTGGGGTGAATCAGATTCAGGTGATAATCACAGCGACGGATCAATACGTCTTCGCCTTCCTGTATAGGTAAGGCAATCTGACTGTCGCAGCTGATCTCCAGGTCATTACGGCGGTGCGAGAAACGCAGGCGAATCGTGCTGTTGCTGTTAATCACCAGCGGGCGCGCGGAGAGCGTATGTGGGAACATCGGTACCAGCGTAATGGCATCCAGGGAAGGGGTGAGAATGGGGCCTCCGGCAGACAGCGAGTAGGCGGTAGACCCGGTTGGTGTGGAGATAATCAGTCCGTCTGAACGCTGAGAGAAGGCAAAAATTTCATCGATATAGACTTCAAATTCAATCATGTGCGCAACTTTGCCCGGGTGCAACACCACTTCATTGATTGCAGTGCTGATGCGCTTCTGGCAGTCCTGCTGGCAGACCTGTGCTTCAAGTAGAAAACGCTTTTCGCTGATATAATGACCTTCCAGTACATCTGCCAATTGCTGTTGGGCATTGTCCGGGTCAAGATCGGTCAGAAAACCGAGGTTGCCGCGGTTAATCCCGATGACCTTGATGTCGTAACGCGCAAGCGTGCGTGCGGCCCCAAGCATATTGCCGTCACCACCGACAACCACCGCGAGGTCCGCCTGTTGACCAATCTCTGCCAGCGTACCGGTCTGCACATTTTTCAGTTGGAGCTCATGGGCGATTTGTTGCTCCACGATAACCTCGTAACCTTTCGTGCATAACCAGCGGTAGAGCATTTCATGTGTCGTCAGTGCAGTAGGGTGACGTGGATGCCCCACAATGCCAATACACTTGAAATGTTTGTTCATTTTCTCGAGGTCCTTGTAACGAAGATTGGTGACAATGTGAGTACTTCCCTTGAATCCCTGAATCTGATCCCCATAATAAGCCAAGTTAGCGAGATGAATGCGAAAAAACGCGGAGAAATTCATGAGTAGTAAAGAACAGAAAACGCCTGAGGGGCAAGCCCCGGAAGAAATTATCATGGATCAGCACGAAGAAGTTGAGGCGGTTGAATCAGACGCTTCTGCTGAGCAGGTGGATCCGCGCGATGAAAAGATTGCGAATCTGGAGGCTCAGCTTGCAGAAGCTGAAACGCGCGAGCGTGACAGCGTGTTGCGTATCAAAGCGGAAATGGAAAACCTGCGTCGTCGTACTGAACTGGACGTAGAAAAAGCGCATAAGTTCGCGCTGGAAAAATTCGTCAACGAACTGCTGCCGGTGCTGGATAGCCTGGACCGCGCGCTGGAAGTGGCGAACAAAGATAATGACGCGATGGCGGCGATGGTTGAAGGTATTGAACTGACCCGTAAGTCGATGCTGGATGTCGTGGTGAAGTTTGGCGTGCAAGTGGTTGCGGATATCGATGTGCCGATGGACCCGAACGTGCATCAGGCGATTGCCATGGTTGAGTCTGATGAAGTTGCTGCCGGTAACGTACTGATGGTAATGCAGAAAGGCTATACCCTGAACGGACGTACCATTCGCGCGGCGATGGTTTCCGTCGCGAAAGCTAAAAGCTAATCAGCTTCAGACCGGGTAGTGCTGAGGCGTTACCCGGTCTGGAATCCTCACTGGTCAGATACGCTCTCGCGAAGCGGTTTGACCGGCAATACCTGCACCTGCTTAATCATATTGTCCTGTACGTCGAGAATATCGATATCGTACTGACCAATGCGCACTCGTGTGCCGGCAACGGGGATCTCTTCCAGTGCTTCGAGGATAATACCGTTTACCGTTCGCGCATCATCTTCCGGCAAATGCCAGTTAAAAGCCTTATTGATTTCACGAACGTTGGCACTGCCATCAATAATCACTGAGCCGTCATTCTGCGGCGTGACTTCTTCGGCAAGCGTCGGGGACATTGACGTGGTGAAGTCACCGACAATCTCCTCCAGAATATCTTCAACGGTGACCAACCCCTGAATATCGCCATATTCATTGACCACCAGGCCGACCTTCTTCTTATTACGCTGAAATTTGATCAACTGAGTGCTGAGCGGGGTGCCTTCCGGGACAAAGTAGATCTCGTCGGCGGCGCGTAGCATAGTCTCTTTGGTGAACTCTTTTTTCTCGGCCATGAGTCGCCAGGCTTCACGGACGCGTAGCATGCTAATAGCATCATCCAGTGAGTCGCGGTACAGCACGATACGCCCGTGCGGGGAGTGCGAAAGTTGGCGGACGATTGATTTCCAGTCATCGTTAATATCGATACCGATGATTTCGTTACGCGGGATCATAATGTCATCGACGCTGACTTTTTCCAGGTCCAGCACGGACAGGAGCATATCCTGGTTACGGCGAGAGATTTGCGAGCGCGACTCATTCACCAGCGTTCGTAGTTCATCTTTACTCAGCGAACCGCTCACCACGATATCCGTTTTGATGCCCATCATACGCATCAGCAGACGCGTGATGGTATTCAGTAACCAGACAAGCGGCATCATCAGTATTTGCAGTGGCGCTAACAACACGCTGCTGGGATAGGCCACCTTTTCTGGATACAGCGCGGCAATGGTTTTGGGCAATACTTCAGCAAATACCAGCACCACAAAGGTCAGCACCCCGGTGGCGATTGCTACGCCCGCATCGCCATACAGACGCATCCCGACAATGGTTCCGAGCGCTGAGGCCAGTATATTCACCAGGTTGTTGCCAATGAGGACCAGGCTTATCAGACGGTCGGGCTTACGAAGTAATTTCTCAACGCGTTTTGCCTGACGATTTCCCTGTTTTGCGCGGTGTCGCAGACGGTAGCGGTTCAGGGTCATCATTCCGGTTTCGGAACCGGAAAAATAGGCGGAAATAACCACCATGATGAGAAGCGTAACAATAAGCGTGGTGGTGGAGATGTGTTCCACGTAGGTTCCTTAAAAGACTTAACTCACAAACTGCTGCAAGATGCGGCTGCCGAAATAGGCCAGCGTCAGAATGCCTGCACCTGCGACGTTAAACCAGACGACACGACGTCCGCGCCAGCCTTCATGGTAATGTCCCCACAGCAGAACGATATAGACAAACCATGCCACGATAGACAGAACGGCTTTATCAATATTTTCTGTGCTGAACAGGTTGTGCATATAAAACAGGCCAGTACATAGCGTCAGCGTCAGCAGAACCACGCCTATCTGGGTGATATGAAACATTTTGCGCTCAATGCTCATCAATGGCGGCATTTCATTGTTGAACGCCAGTCTTTTATTTTTGAGCTGATAATCGATCCATGCCAGTTGCAGCGCATACAGCGCGGCAATGATTAAGGTGGCATAGGATAAGAGCGAGAGCCCGATGTGAATCATCATGCCCGGTGTGGCTTCAAGGTGGGTGATGTATTCGTTGGGCATAAACGTAGCGCATGCCAGATTGATTAATGCAAAGGCATACACGATCGGCAGCAATAGCCAGCCGCGGTTGCGTGAGGCCACAATGGTCATGACGGTACAGATCATCAGGCTAACCAGAGAACCGACGTTCAGCAGGCTCAGGTTTTGTCCGCTTTCACCACCTGGCAGAATACGTGCTTCCAGGGCAAACGCGTGACAGACCAGCGCGATAACCGCAGAAAGAATAGCCATACGCCGCCAGCCGCTGTTTTTTTGCAGCAGGGCGGGAACGATCAGCGCAAGGCTGACGGAATAGGCGACAAGGGCTAACAGAGCAAAAACGGGCATATGGGTGTCGACAGTTGGCCAAGAATAAAGAAAAGCAGTATAGCGTTACGTGACCGCTGCTCCAACCGTTGCATAACAACAAAGGCGGCTTCATGTTATACTGCGACAAATTTCTGTTGATGCGTCGCTGTTGCGACCGACCGTTTCCACCCCAGGCGAGAGACAATGTTTGATAATTTAACCGATCGTTTGTCGCGCACGCTGCGCAATATCAGTGGCCGTGGACGCCTTACTGAAGACAACGTTAAAGAGACGCTGCGCGAAGTGCGCATGGCGCTGCTGGAGGCTGACGTTGCGCTGCCGGTAGTGCGTGAGTTTATCAATCGCGTAAAAGAAAAAGCGGTTGGTCACGAAGTTAACAAGAGCCTGACTCCGGGTCAGGAGTTCGTCAAAATCGTTCGTAGCGAACTGGTTTCGGCGATGGGCGAAGAGAACCAGACGCTAAACCTAGCGGCACAGCCACCGGCCGTGGTACTGATGGCGGGCCTGCAGGGTGCGGGTAAAACCACCAGCGTCGGTAAGCTGGGTAAATTCCTGCGCGAGAAGCACAAGAAGAAAGTGCTGGTGGTCTCTGCCGACGTCTATCGCCCGGCGGCGATCAAACAGTTGGAAACGTTGGCCGAACAGGTCGGTGTGGACTTCTTCCCTTCTGACGTCGGTCAGAAGCCGATTGATATCGTTAATGCCGCGCTGAAAGAAGCTAAGCTCAAATTCTACGACGTGCTACTGGTGGATACCGCCGGTCGTCTGCACGTTGATGAAGCGATGATGGACGAAATCAAACAGGTCCACGCGTCTATCAATCCGGTAGAAACGCTGTTTGTTGTCGATGCCATGACCGGTCAGGATGCTGCGAATACTGCGAAAGCGTTTAACGAAGCACTGCCGCTGACCGGTGTGGTACTGACTAAAGTCGACGGTGACGCCCGTGGCGGTGCGGCATTGTCTATTCGTCATATCACCGGTAAGCCGATTAAATTCCTCGGTGTTGGTGAGAAGACGGAAGCGCTGGAGCCGTTCCACCCGGACAGGATTGCCTCACGTATTCTCGGCATGGGTGACGTGCTGTCGCTGATCGAAGATATCGAAAGCAAAGTTGACCGCGCACAGGCAGAGAAATTAGCCAGCAAGCTGAAAAAAGGCGATGGCTTTGATCTGAACGACTTCCTTGAACAGCTTAAGCAGATGAAAAACATGGGCGGCATGGCCAGCCTGATGGGCAAGCTGCCGGGCATGGGTCAGATCCCTGACAACGTGAAATCGCAGATGGACGATAAAGTGCTGGTGCGTATGGAAGCCATCATCAACTCGATGACGATGAAAGAACGCGCTAAGCCGGAAATCATCAAAGGTTCTCGCAAACGCCGTATCGCACTGGGCTGCGGGATGCAGGTACAGGACGTTAACCGTCTTCTGAAACAGTTCGACGACATGCAGCGCATGATGAAGAAAATGAAGAAGGGCGGGATGGCGAAGATGATGCGGAATATGAAGGGCATGATGCCGCCTGGCTTCCCTGGGCGCTAATTTTCCCGGCCTGGCTCACTGGCTATTTCGGCACCGGGGTGTGCTCGCCATCCTCACGTACTGCGTGTACGCTGCGGTGGCTGCGCGCACGCCGGCACCGAACTCGCTGCGCCGCCGACGGCCTTCTACGGCAGAGTTATTAACTGTTGATTGCTTTTTTCTCAGAAATCAGTAAAATTTTCGGGCTTTTAATATGACACCGGGTCCCTTCCCTCGATGGGGCCCGGTGTTTTATTCACACAAGAGGATGTTATGGTTACTATTCGTTTAGCTCGTCACGGCGCTAAAAAGCGTCCGTTCTACCAGGTTGTTGTTACCGACAGCCGTAATGCACGCAACGGTCGCTTCATCGAGCGCGTTGGCTTCTTTAACCCAATCGCTAGCGAAAAAGAAGAAGGCACTCGCCTGGATCTGGATCGCATCGCTCACTGGGTTGGCCAGGGCGCGACTATTTCTGATCGCGTAGCTACGCTGATCAAAGCAGCAAACAAAGCAGCTTAATCTGTCACGGTGGTCATGATGAGCAAGCAACTCGCCGCACAGGCACCCGTGGAACCCATTGTTTTGGGGAAAATGGGGTCTTCTTACGGTATCCGTGGTTGGCTCAGAGTGTTTTCTTCCACTGAAGACGCCGAAAGCATTTTTGACTATCAGCCCTGGTTTATCCAGAAGGCGGGTCAGTGGCAGCAAGTACAGCTGGAAAGCTGGAAGCACCACAATCAGGATCTGATCATCAAGCTGAAAGGCGTTGACGATCGTGATTCGGCGAATCTACTGACTAATTGTGAAATTGTCGTGGACTCCTCGCAGTTGCCTGCGCTGGAAGAGGGTACCTACTACTGGAAAGACCTTATGGGCTGCCAGGTAGTGACCACTGAAGGCTACGATCTCGGAAAAGTCGTCGATATGATGGAAACCGGATCGAATGACGTGATCGTCATTAAGGCAAACCTGAAAGATGCGTTTGGTATCAAGGAACGTTTAGTACCGTTCCTCGATGGGCAGGTTATCAAGAAAGTCGATCTCGCTACTCGTACTATCGAAGTAGATTGGGATCCTGGTTTTTAAACCACCGGATAAACGGTAAAAGTCGGCGTTATGGGGATTGGCTTGTGTTTATAGGTATCGTTAGCCTGTTTCCAGAAATGTTCCGTGCAATTACCGATTACGGGGTAACTGGCCGGGCAGTAAAAAATGGCCTGCTGAACATCCAGAGCTGGAGTCCTCGTGACTTTACGCATGACCGGCACCGTACCGTGGACGATCGTCCTTACGGCGGCGGACCGGGGATGTTAATGATGGTGCAACCTTTACGGGATGCCATTCATGCAGCAAAAGCTGCGGCTGGTGAAGGCGCAAAGGTGATTTATCTGTCACCTCAGGGACGCAAGCTTGATCAAGCGGGCGTTAGCGAACTGGCAACGAATCAAAAGTTGATTCTGGTGTGCGGTCGCTATGAAGGAATAGATGAGCGCGTGATTCAAACCGAAATTGATGAAGAATGGTCAATCGGCGATTACGTTCTCAGCGGTGGTGAGTTACCGGCAATGACGCTGATCGACTCCGTTTCCCGGTTTATTCCGGGCGTACTGGGTCATGAAGCATCAGCAATCGAAGATTCGTTTGCTGACGGGTTGCTGGACTGTCCACACTATACCCGACCTGAAGTGTTAGAACAGATGGAGGTACCGGCGGTATTACTGTCGGGAAACCACGCTGAGATACGTCGCTGGCGTTTGAAGCAGTCGCTGGGCCGGACCTGGCTTAGAAGACCTGAACTTCTGGAAAACCTGGCTCTGACTGAAGAGCAAGCAAGGTTGCTGGCGGAGTTCAAAAAGGAACACGCACAACAGCAACATAAACATGATGGGCAGGCGTAAGCCCCCAATATCAGTTTACCCAGGATAAGAGATTAAATTATGAGCAACATTATTAAGCAACTTGAACAAGAACAGATGAAGCAGGACGTACCTTCCTTCCGTCCGGGTGATACCGTGGAAGTGAAAGTATGGGTTGTTGAAGGTTCCAAAAAACGTCTGCAGGCATTCGAGGGCGTGGTTATCGCTATTCGTAACCGCGGTCTGCACTCTGCATTCACTGTTCGTAAAATTTCCAACGGCGAAGGCGTTGAGCGTGTCTTCCAGACTCACTCTCCGGTAGTTGACAGCATTGCTGTTAAACGTCGTGGTGCTGTTCGTAAAGCTAAACTGTACTACCTGCGTGAGCGTACTGGTAAGTCTGCTCGTATCAAAGAGCGTCTTAACTAAGATATCGCTCAGGCGACATCCTGATAGAAGGGGCTGGCCATTTGGCTGGCCCCTTTTTTTATACTGACAGAACGCCTTGCCAGCGGTTAGCCGGGTAATTGATTTCGGGGCGTTGAAGGCTTAACGGGAAAGAGATTGTTGCGTTAGTGGCGAGGTGTTGAGTCGTGTGAGGCGGGGGCGTTCGACATTGCAATCGACTGACTGCGCGAGTTCAGTACGTCGTATTCTCTGTTAGCGCAGCCAGTCTGGCCATGATTAAGGTGTACTGATGACTACCGCAACGCGGCGGTTTTCGGCACGGCCTTTTGAAGTTTGGTTGCTGGCAAGCGGGTATTTCTTCCCGAGCCCTTGGGTTGTCAGGTTAGTACGTGGAATATTGGCACCCTGAGCCCAGGCGTCTGCAACCACATTGGCGCGTTTGAGCGACAGAGCTTCGTTGTAACTGTCCTCACCATAGTTATCGGTGTGACCATCCAGACGAGCATGGTTTAACCCGGTCGCAGCCAGTTTGGACGCCATTTCCTGGATTTGCTTTTCACTTTCAGGGCGGAGTTTATAGTCGTTTTTGTCAAACAGGATGGTGTCAGACAAACCCAGAGACCAGTCTCCTGAAGCTTCAGTGAATCCGTACGATTTCATCGCTGCAATTTGCTCTGGGGTAAATTTCCCCTGAGGTGCCTGACAGCCTGCCAGAATCAGCATGATGAGAATGAACGGGGATAATAAACGTTTTAGCATGTGTGTAATTCCTTATTTTTTAATAATGCGTTGAGAACGCAAATTTTTAGCCTGATACATATTGTGATCGGCAAGTTCTTGTAATTTCTCGGCAGAGGCATGTTCCCACGTCAGCGCAAAACCAATACTGAGTGTCATGCTTGCCAGATGACCGTTATGCAGGTCAAAAGGTCGAGTAAACTCTTGCGACAACGCCGCGCAGATACGTTGAACTTCGTATTCAGAATGGACGCTGTAAAGCACCATGGCAAATTCATCGCCGCCAAGTCGGTATGGGTGATGCCGATTACCACCAAATTCGGCCAGCCTTTTTGCGACTTCAATCAGGACACGATCGCCCGCAGCGTGTCCCCAGGTATCATTAATAAATTTAAAATTATCGCCATCAAGGAATAACAACGCAGAGCTGCTGTGGGCCGCGTCGTCGTTCATCAGTGCATTAATACTGCTACGAAATGCGGCACGGTTAGCGAGACCGGTCAAAGGGTCATGTAGCGCGGTACGCAACAGTTGGGCATTCTTTGCCTGCAGACGTAGTTGCCACTCTTCCATCTCATCCAGCAGGCTATTAAAGTCCTGCGCAAACAGATGAAATTCTTCAATCCGCTCTTCAGATACGCGCCGCGAGAAATTACGATTGGTACGAACATCATGTACCACCTCAGTAATATTTTGCAGGGCGTCCACGACACCATTGTGTAAATAACGAGTAAGCATTAATGCAATACCCGATGCCAGTAAAATGCATCCGGTAAGAACGGCCAGCGACAAATAAATGAAATGGCTAATAACGCTGTCGCGGGCAATCAGACGTACCTCACCAATAACGTCGCCATTGTGCAGAATGGGCTGAGTTACCGGTTGCGGGAACAGCCAGTGTCTGATAATGCTACTGATTTTGTCAGTGGTATCCTGCGCGTCATAGCGCCAGGTGGCGATCACTTTCTGCTTTTGATTGCGGACTTCTGCAACTGAAAATTGCCCTTGCTGTCCCAGTGCAGCCAGCGTTTCCGACGCTGCGACGCTATCCGAAAAGACTAATGCTGCTTCGAGCGTGCGGGTCATGGTTGCTGCCGTGAGATCCAGGTTTTTTTGTGCGTATTGCTTCAAAGCCAGCACCGACGAAATGCTAAGCAGCAGCCAAATCAGCGTCATGGTTACCAGTACGCTGACGATGCTGATACGCCGCAGCGTCCGCTTAAACGTTGGGCGTTTTATGGGGGAAGGACCCTTATTCATGCTTTTTATTCCGCGCAAGCATCAATACGTCCGGACTCACCCTTACACCGCTACGTGACAGGGAATCCATATTTACGGAAAATCTCACGTCTTCATCTTTAATTATGAGGCAAAAAGCGCTGCCAATAACGCATTCGGGATTCTGTTCGGCAATTAATAACAATGCCTTAGTAGGATATTTATTCTTTAATTCCGCCTGATATGTAGGGCTTTCTTTTCCAAAATAAAAACCATCACACTGCGCAACTAAAACTTCTTGTTCCGTATGAATGATGACAGGAAGATAGGGTAGTGCTCCTGCTCGGGTATCTTCCAGCACGCTGGAAAAGCGCGAAGAAGAGAATATACACAGTTTTGGTGGCCCTGAAAGTGCTGGCCAGCGTGTATAACTGACGATACCGGAAACCATAGAGCGCACAGATTTTGCCTCTTCCGTAACGCTGTGAGCGTACAGAGGTAATCCGGTCAGAAGCAGTGCCAGTAGAAGTATGAGTCGGTAAGAAAAGCTCATGAATAGGTACCTACCAGCGTTTGCCGTAATGCGTCGATATACATTCAAGATTGTTTGCAACAAAATAACATTAATTTCCCAGGGCGTCATTATTCCTGGAATGAGCATAATGAGAATTTAAGCTAAATCTCATTGATTTATAAAATTCAAGCTCTTGTTTAATTTAACCTTGTTGAGGCCGCACCTTCGTTTGCTCCTTTTTGCCATGCCTCATGTAACCGGTTGACATTGTCTACCGTGTCGCAACTGGCAGGGAAGGTTTTGCCGGTCAATCCTCTCGCGTAAACAAAGTCCTGCTGACAGGTTTTCCTTTGTCCTTCGGCGTACCCTTTAAGATATTGGGCGCGATCGACCTCTGGGTCATTGTAGTTGTCGGCAAGTGTCTCGTTATCTTTAACAACATGGCCTGAAATGGCATCCTGAATCCCGGCATCAAACCAGTCGGTACCTGTCCAGGTAGGGGAAAAAGTATAGGGATCTATCTGACATCCGCTGAGAAATAATACAAATAAGGTACAGATGAGTTGCTTCATTGCTTGTTCTCCCCCGTTTTTTTAAAGCATAGCGGATTCATATATAGAAGGGTGTAAATTTAACCGTACGGTATCTGGCAGTGTTTTTTGCAGTAAAATGGCGTTCTGTAAATAAAAATTTACGGAATGTGGATTGAAATCTTTACCTGTTGTGTTATCGTGATTACCTCCTCGCTGAGGAAAACTATCGCAAACGAGCTAAACAGGATCACCATCATGCAAAAAGACGCGCTGAACAACGTACACATTACCGACGAACAGGTTCTGATGACCCCAGAGCAGCTTAAAGCGGAATTTCCGCTGAGCCTCGCACAGGAGGCGCAAATCGCTCAGTCGCGTAAAACCATTTCAGACATTATCTCTGGGCGCGACCCGCGACTGCTGGTGGTGTGTGGTCCATGCTCGATTCACGATCCTGAAGCGGCTATTGAGTACGCTCGTCGATTTAAAGCCCTTGCCGCAGAGGTCAGCGATAGCCTCTATCTGGTGATGCGCGTCTATTTTGAAAAACCCCGTACCACCGTCGGCTGGAAAGGGTTGATTAACGATCCTCATATGGATGGCTCTTTTGATGTTGAAGCGGGTCTGAAAATTGCGCGTCAGTTGCTGCTTGAATTGGTGAATATGGGGCTACCGCTGGCAACAGAAGCGTTAGATCCAAACAGCCCGCAATACCTGGGCGATCTGTTTAGCTGGTCAGCTATCGGTGCGCGTACCACTGAATCACAGACGCATCGTGAAATGGCTTCAGGTCTTTCCATGCCGGTTGGTTTTAAGAATGGTACAGATGGGAGCCTGGCGACGGCAATTAACGCGATGCGCGCCGCAGCACAATCACACCGCTTTGTGGGTATTAACCAGGCGGGGCAGGTGGCACTGCTGCAAACGCAGGGTAACCCTGATGGTCACGTGATCCTGCGTGGCGGTAAAGCGCCGAACTACAGCCCGGCGGATGTCGCCCAGTGCGAAAAAGAGATGGAGCAGGCAGGACTACGACCTTCTCTGATGGTAGATTGCAGTCATGGTAATTCCAATAAAGATTACCGTCGCCAGCCAGCCGTGGCTGAATCTGTGATTGCCCAAATCAAAGATGGCAATCGCTCAATCATCGGCTTGATGATTGAAAGTAATATTCACGAAGGCAACCAGTCCTCCGAACAGCCGCGTAGCGAAATGAAATACGGCGTCTCCGTAACTGATGCCTGCATTAGCTGGGAAATGACGGATGCGCTACTGCGTGAAATTAGTCAAGATTTAAACGGCCAGCTGACGGCGCGTGTAGCATAAGAGGTTGGTATGGTTGCTGAATTGACCGCATTACGCGATCAAATTGATGAAGTTGATAAGGCGTTGCTGGATTTACTGGCGCGCCGTCTGGAGCTGGTTGCCGAAGTCGGTGAAGTCAAAAGCCGCTTTGGGCTGCCGATCTACGTACCCGAGCGGGAAGCCTCGATGTTGGCTTCCCGCCGCGCAGAAGCTGAAGCGCTGGGGGTGCCGCCAGACCTGATCGAAGATGTATTGCGTCGGGTTATGCGCGAGTCTTATTCCAGTGAGAATGACAAAGGCTTTAAGACGCTTTGTCCTTCTTTGCGTCCGGTGGTGATCGTCGGTGGTGGCGGACAGATGGGGCGGCTGTTCGAGAAGATGCTGACGCTGTCTGGCTATCAGGTGCGGATCCTGGAACAGCAGGACTGGGATCGCGCCACTGAGATCGTCGCCGATGCGGGCATGGTGATTGTCAGCGTGCCGATCCACGTTACCGAACAGGTAATCGCGAAATTACCGCGTCTACCGTCTGACTGTATTCTGGTCGATCTGGCCTCGGTGAAAAATGGTCCTCTGCAGGCGATGCTGGCGGCACACGACGGTCCGGTTGTGGGGTTACACCCGATGTTTGGTCCGGACAGCGGCAGCCTGGCAAAACAGGTCGTGGTGTGGTGTGATGGGCGGCAGCCGGAAGCCTATCAGTGGTTCCTTGAGCAGATTCAGGTTTGGGGCGCGAGATTGCATCGGATTAGCGCCGTTGAGCACGACCAGAATATGGCGTTCATTCAGGCGTTACGCCACTTTGCGACATTTGCTTACGGGCTGCATTTAGCGGAGGAGAATGTGCAACTGGAGCAGTTGCTGGCTCTTTCTTCACCTATTTACCGTCTTGAACTGGCGATGGTTGGCCGTCTGTTTGCCCAGGACCCTCAGCTCTATGCCGATATTATTATGTCGTCAGAGAGTAATCTTGCGCTCATCAAACGTTATTACCAACGTTTTGGCGAAGCGATTGGTTTGCTGGAGCAGGGGGATAAGCAGGCTTTTATCGACAGTTTCCGTAAGGTGGAACACTGGTTTGGCGACTATGCGCAGCGCTTCCAGAGTGAAAGCCGCACCCTGTTGCGTCAGGCTAACGATAGCCGTCAATAAGCAAGATGCCTGATGGCGGCTTCACCTTATCCGGCCTACAAAAATCGCCTGAATTGTAGGCCGGATAAGGTGAAGCCGCCATCCGGCATTGTCAGGTTAGCTCGGGTCGACCGGCACCACGTTTTCACTCGGATAACATCCCAATACTTTCATTGAACGCGTAATCTCCCCCAACTCCTTCAGGGCTTTTTGCATCTGGGGTGATTCCAGGTTGGCCTGGATATCGAGATAAAACATCTCTTCCCATGGATTACCGTGAATCGGACGTGATTCAAGCTTGGTCATAATCAGATTATGGTTACGTAGTACCAGCAGCGCTTCAACCAGCGCACCTGCCTGTTGTCCTGTCGCCATCAGCAACGTTGTTTTCGCTGGAACCTGGTCAGAAACATTGATTGCTTTACGTGCCAGAACCACGAAGCGGGTAATGTTTTGCGTCTGGTTAGCTTCAATATGCTCAAGTACCTGCAGGCCATGCAGTACACCACCGGCTTCGCTCCCCAGGGCTGCTACGCGTGGTGAGTTAGCCTGGGCGACCTTTTCCATCGCAGCTGAAGTGCTTTCAGTGTATTCAATCTTCCAGTGCGGGTAGCGGTTCAGGAACTTGCTGCACTGCTGGAACGGTTGCGGGTGGCTGTATACCGTGTCGATGCTCTCCAAATCGGTTGTGCCCGACACCAGTACGCAATGGTCGATAGTAATCGTCATCTCTCCGACGATAGAGAGGCTGGTGTGTTGCAACAGATCGTAAACGTCGTTAATCGCACCGGAACTGGTGTTTTCAATAGGCACTACCGCGTAGTCAGCCTGTCCGGTTTCAACCTGATTAAAGATATCGGCAAATTTCGCGCAGCCGCTTTCAATAAACTGCTCAAAATGACGTGCGGCATACTGACGTGCTGCAAGGTGTGAGTAAGACCCTTTTGGTCCCAGGAAGGCAACACGAGCGGAATGCGGGTTGATCTTATTCAGATGCTGCTGAAGGAGCGCCTGCTGGGTCAGGACGGAGTCTTCGATAATAAGCTGGAACAGGCGCGTGATGTAGTGGGCATCGAGGTGATGCGCTTTACCAAGCTGAATTAAACGGTCGAGCAGGTCGCGTTCCCGATCAATATCGCGTACCGGGCGATGAGACAGCAACTTGGCTTTGCCAACTTCTACCGCCAGACCACGTCGTTCTGCCAGCAGAGCCAGTAATTTTTCATCCAGCGAGCTGATCTTTTCTCGCAGCGCCAGTAATGGGTTTTCCGATGTCATAGTGTTGCCTTTCTTGTTATCAATAAAAAAGGCCCCCCGGTGTGGGAGGCCTTATTGTTCGTCTTCGCATTCTTTATCACACGACGAAACGCCTCCCATTCAGGGGAAGGTAAAAAAGAATGCGAAGAAGAACGGGACAAGTTTCATGTAATTTTCCTTTGGCTACGTCAGTAAAGTACCCGTACTGTTTTCACCCTGTCAACAAAAAACGCGCCCGAAGGCGCGTTGGCGATACACTCAATGTAAGGGACTACTCTTCTTCTGCTTCGACGAAGTTGGCGTCTTTTACTGAAGTTGTTGCACGACGGGCTTCGCCTTTGTGCTGCACTTTATTGAGCTGCCGTTCCAGCTTGTTGATCAAATCGTTAATGGCGGTGTACATATCCTCGTGTTTTGCGCTGGCGACCAGATGTCCATTCGGGGTGTTGATGGTGGCATCAGCAATGAAACCCTGTGGCTCCTTAGACAGAATGATATGTGGATTAATCAGATGAGTTTGCCATTTTTCTAGTTTGGCGAGACGGTCTGCGACATGCTGGCGAATTGCCGGAGTAATTTCCATTTGTTTACTGGTAATGTTCATTGTCATAAATTTTACCTCTTGTCTTTCCCGTCTTGGTGATTCCAGCATACCGTTCCCAATGTCAAAATGTGTGATTTAGATCACATTGTTTTGTCGCTTTTTGTCAAGAAAACCTTTTTGTGAGGCACCGCAGGAACAGGCGATTTTTTACTTGAGGAATACCTGAAAGCAGGCCATATTTGATAGGATGCGTCGCAGCTAAACCGCTTCAGTTGTGGCGTTAACGGATAAAAAAACGGCAGCCCAAAGGCTGCCGTTGTGCATTCTGAGGTCAATCAGGTGTTGCTGCTGTTAGCGGCAATGATTTTCGCTACTTTTTCTGCCTGGGCATTCATCTGCATTTGGCGATAAGCGTTTTCCATCAACGGCAGGGCATCACGCGTTGCCTGGGTATCCGGATAGTCACGCAGCATACCTTCCACACGGTTCACAACTGCAACCCATGCGCCACGGGCGGTATAGTACTCAGCAACAGAGTATTCATACTTCGCCAGACGATCTTTCAGGAACACCAGACGCTTCGTGGCATCGGTTGTGTACTGGCTGTTCGGATAACCACGTACCAGTTTGGAAAAGTCATTAAACGCAGCTCGGGCATGCTGTGGATCGCGATCGCTACGATCGACGCCAAAGAATCCTTGCAGCGCGCTATCGTCCAGCGCCATATTGGTCAGGCCACGCATGTACATGACATAATCAATGTTCGGGTGAGTCGGGTTCAGACGAATAAAACGATCGATGGCAGCCTGAGCAAGTGGCAGATCGGCGTTTTTGTAGTAGGCGTAGATGAGATCTAATTGCACCTGCTGAGAATACGGTCCAAATGGATAACGGTTATCCAACGCTTCCAATTGCGTTATTGCCTGTTTCCAGTTACCGTCCTGCAGCTTTTGCTGAGCAGTCGCGTAGATTTCATTTGGCGGATTATCGGGCACCTCTTCCTTTGAACCAGAGCAACCCGCCAAAAACAGGCTCAACGTGGCTGCTGCCACCAGATATTTCATGCGCGTCATGACGTTTTGACTTTCCTCAAAATGTAATACGGGAGATTCTCTGTTCCTGCTCCCGGTTAAGACCAGCTACAATAGCACACTATATTAAACGGCAAAGCCGTAAAACCCAACGTTAAACGAAGAAGCAGTTTATGGCACAACGAGTAGAACTCACCGCAACAGTCTCCGAAAATCAGCTTGGTCAACGCTTAGATCAGGCTTTGGCCGAATTGTTCCCTGATTATTCGCGATCGCGCATAAAAGAATGGATCCTCGACCAGCGCGTACTGGTAAATGGCAATCTTTGCGATAAGCCGAAAGAAAAAGTGTTAGGTGGAGAGCGTGTCTCCATCAATGCTGAAATTGATGAAGAGGTTCGTTTTGAAGCTCAGGATATCCCGCTGGATATCGTTTATGAAGATGACGACATTCTTGTCATCAACAAACCACGTGATCTGGTGGTACATCCGGGCGCGGGCAATCCTGATGGTACGGTTTTGAATGCGTTGCTGCATTACTACCCGCCAATTGCGGATGTCCCACGAGCCGGTATTGTGCACCGTCTGGATAAAGACACAACCGGACTTATGGTTGTGGCAAAAACGGTCCCGGCGCAAACGCGCCTGGTCGAGTCATTGCAGCTGCGCGAAATCACTCGCGAGTATGAAGCTGTGGCGATTGGCCATATGACCGCGGGCGGTACGGTCGAAGAACCGATCAGCCGTCATCCCACCAAACGTACGCATATGTCAGTGCATCCAATGGGGAAACCTGCGGTAACGCACTATCGCATTATGGAGCATTTCCGTGTGCACACGCGTCTGCGGTTGCGTCTGGAAACCGGACGTACGCACCAGATCCGCGTGCACATGGCGCATATCACCCATCCGCTGGTGGGCGATCAGGTCTACGGTGGTCGTCCGCGCCCACCGAAAGGCGCTTCTGACGAGTTTATCTCCGTGCTGCGTAAGTTTGACCGTCAGGCGCTGCACGCGACCATGTTGCGTTTGTATCACCCGATTTCCGGTATTGAGATGGAATGGCATGCGCCGATTCCGCAAGATATGGTGGAGCTTATCGAAGTGATGCGCGCTGATTTCGAAGAGCATAAGGATGATGTTGCCTGGCTATGAGTAAGCTAATTGTCCCGCAGTGGCCGATACCTCAGGGTGTCGCGGCCTGTAGTTCTACCCGCATTGGCGGCGTCAGTCTGTCGCCTTATGATTCGCTGAACCTGGGTGCCCATTGTGGCGATAACCCGGAGCATGTGGAAGAGAACCGCAAGCGGCTGTTTGCTGCGGGCAATCTGCCTTCGAAACCCGTCTGGCTTGAACAGGTACACGGTAAAGACGTCCTGAAATTAAGCGGCGGGCCATACTTATCTAAACGTGCAGATGCGTCCTACAGCAATACACCAGGCACCGTATGTGCGGTGATGACGGCGGACTGTCTGCCGGTGCTGTTTTGTAATCGTGCTGGAACAGAAGTGGCGGCGGCCCATGCGGGCTGGCGCGGGTTATGTGAAGGTGTGCTGGAAGAAACGGTGGCGTGCTTTGCCGATAAACCGGAAAACATTATTGCCTGGTTAGGGCCGGCGATTGGTCCGATCGCGTTTGAGGTAGGTGCAGAAGTTCGCACCGCGTTTATGGCAAAAGATCCGCACGCTGACAGTGCATTTGTGCCGCGTGGTGAAAAATATCTGGCGGATATCTATCAGCTTGCACGTCAACGTCTGGCAAATGTGGGGGTTGAGAACGTCCACGGTGGCGATCATTGCACCTTCAGCGAAAGTGAGACGTTCTTCTCTTATCGTCGCGACAATACCACGGGTCGTATGGCAAGTTTTATTTGGCTGATATAACCTAAAGAATCAAGACGATCCGGTACGTGTAATTTTCTTTTCACATAATTCAGGTCATTCACCTTGAATAATTGAGGGATGACCTCATTTAATCTCCAGTAGCAATTTTGACCTGTTATGGGAGGAGTTATGCGTCTGGATCGTCTTACCAATAAATTCCAGCTTGCTCTTGCCGATGCCCAGTCACTCGCACTGGGGCACGACAACCAATTTATCGAACCACTCCATCTAATGAGCGCCTTGCTGAATCAGGAAGGGGGATCGGTTCGTCCTTTGTTAACGTCCGCCGGCATTAATGCTGGCCAGTTACGTACAGCCATTGACCAGGCATTGAGCCGTTTACCACAGGTAGAAGGTACCGGTGGTGATGTTCAGCCTTCTCAGGATCTGGTGCGTGTACTGAATCTTTGCGACAAGCTGGCGCAAAAACGTGGAGACAATTTCATTTCGTCAGAACTGTTCGTTCTGGCGGCGCTTGAGTCGCGCGGTACGCTGACCGATTTATTAAAATCAGCAGGAGCGACAACCGCCAATATCACTCAGGCAATTGAACAAATGCGTGGAGGTGAAAGCGTGAATGACCAGGGGGCTGAAGACCAACGTCAGGCCTTGAAAAAATATACCGTCGACCTGACCGAACGCGCCGAACAAGGCAAGCTCGATCCGGTTATCGGTCGTGATGAAGAAATTCGCCGCACTATTCAGGTGCTGCAACGTCGTACTAAAAACAACCCGGTTTTGATCGGTGAGCCAGGTGTTGGTAAAACCGCTATCGTCGAAGGGCTGGCACAGCGAATCATTAACGGTGAAGTTCCTGAAGGGTTAAAAGGTCGTCGCGTGCTGGCGCTGGATATGGGCGCGCTGGTGGCCGGGGCGAAGTATCGCGGTGAGTTTGAAGAACGTTTAAAAGGTGTGCTCAACGATCTCTCGAAACAGGAAGGCAACGTCATTCTGTTTATCGATGAGTTGCATACTATGGTCGGCGCAGGTAAAGCCGATGGCGCGATGGACGCCGGGAACATGCTGAAACCGGCGCTGGCGCGCGGGGAGCTGCACTGCGTAGGGGCCACCACGCTTGATGAATATCGCCAGTACATCGAAAAAGATGCGGCGCTGGAACGTCGTTTCCAGAAAGTGTTTGTGGCTGAGCCATCAGTAGAAGACACCATCGCCATTTTGCGTGGTCTGAAAGAGCGTTACGAGCTGCACCACCATGTGCAGATTACTGACCCGGCGATTGTTGCGGCAGCCACGCTGTCTCACCGCTACATTGCTGACCGTCAGTTGCCGGATAAAGCTATCGACCTTATCGATGAAGCAGCGTCCAGCATCCGTATGCAGATTGACTCCAAGCCGGAGGAACTCGACAGACTCGACCGCCGCATTATCCAGCTCAAGCTGGAACAGCAGGCGTTAATGAAAGAGTCTGATGAGGCAAGTAAAAAACGTCTTGATATGCTTAATGAAGAACTGGACGACAAAGAGCGCCAGTATTCAGAGTTAGAAGAAGAGTGGAAAGCTGAAAAAGCGTCCCTCTCTGGAACGCAAACCATCAAGGCAGAGCTGGAACAGGCAAAAATTGCTATCGAACAGGCGCGTCGCGTCGGTGATCTGGCGCGCATGTCTGAACTGCAGTACGGCAAAATTCCGGAACTGGAAAAACAGCTGGAAGCAGCAACCCAGTCTGAAGGTAAAACTATGCGTCTGCTGCGTAATAAAGTGACGGATGCAGAAATCGCCGAGGTGCTGGCGCGCTGGACCGGTATCCCGGTGGCCCGTATGTTGGAAGGCGAGCGGGAAAAATTGTTGCGGATGGAACAGGATCTGCACAGCCGCGTGATTGGTCAGAACGAAGCGGTAGAAGCGGTATCTAACGCCATCCGTCGTAGCCGTGCAGGATTGTCCGATCCGAATCGTCCGATTGGTTCCTTCTTGTTCCTGGGGCCAACCGGTGTCGGTAAAACCGAGCTGTGCAAAGCACTGGCGAACTTTATGTTCGACAGTGACGATGCGATGGTGCGTATCGATATGTCCGAGTTTATGGAGAAACACTCTGTATCTCGCCTGGTCGGTGCGCCTCCGGGATATGTCGGTTATGAAGAAGGTGGGTACCTGACGGAAGCGGTACGTCGTCGCCCTTATTCGGTCATCCTGCTGGATGAAGTAGAAAAAGCGCATCCGGATGTCTTCAACATTCTGCTGCAGGTGCTTGACGATGGTCGATTAACTGACGGGCAGGGGAGAACGGTCGATTTCCGTAATACGGTTGTCATCATGACCTCGAACCTGGGCTCTGATCTGATTCAGGAGCGTTTCGGCGAGCTGGATTACAGCCATATGAAAGATATGGTGCTGGGTGTAGTGAGCCAGAACTTCCGCCCGGAATTCATCAACCGTATAGATGAGGTTGTTGTATTCCATCCGTTGGGTGAGAAACACATTGCTTCTATTGCTCAGATCCAACTGCAGCGTCTGTACAAACGTCTGGAAGAGCGTGGTTATGAAATCCACATCTCTGACGAAGCGCTTAAATTGCTGAGTGTGAATGGTTATGATCCTGTATACGGTGCACGTCCATTGAAACGTGCTATCCAGCAGCAGATCGAAAACCCACTGGCACAGCAAATCTTGTCTGGTGAGCTGATTCCAGGCAAAACGATTCGTCTGGAAGTGAATGATGATCGTATTGTGGCAGTGCAGTAAGTCACAAAACCTAAATAAACGGGCCCTGCGGGGCTCGTTTTTGTTTGAAAACCAGGCAAAAATAGCTTCATTGTCTGAAAAGTAATCGCTTGATAAGTTTTTTGTATTTTTAACTTGTCAGTCTGAAATAACTCCCTATAATGCGCCTCCACTGACACGGAACAACGGACTACAAGCCGCCGGGTCAGCGGGGTTCCACTGAGAACTCCGGCGAAGAAAGCGAAATTAAATGCTTGACTTCGTAGCGGGATGGCGTAATATGCACACCCCGCGCCGCTGAGAAAAAGCGAAGCGGCACTGCTCTTTAACAATTTATCAGACAA
>NZ_JAWPBF010000005.1:0-278556 GCF_033341895.1 Citrobacter sp. HN-141
ATCGGTGGAGCTGCATGACAAAGTCATCGGGCATTATCTGAACATAAAACACTATCAATAAGTTGGAGTCATTACCCCTACATCGAAACGGTTATAGCATCACTGAACTTTCGTGAAAGCGGACTGGATGAATTTGTAGAAGTGGTCACCTTCTATATTATTAATCGGTTACGACATCATCGGGAAGAACAGGTGCTGGATGATATTCCACAATGGCTTAAAACTACCGTGGAAAGCATGCATGACAAAAGGAAGTTCAGCGAAAATGCGCTGGAAAATATGGTACACCTGTCCGCAAAATCCCAGGAGTATCTGACCCGTGCAACCCAGCGTTATTACAGTAAAACGCCAATGCAGATTATTAATGAAATCCGCATTAATTTTGCTAAGAAACAGCTGGAAATGACTAACTATTCTGTAACTGATATTGCCTATGAGTCTGGTTACAGTAGTCCGAGCCTGTTTATTAAAACGTTTAAAAAGCTGACGTCGTTTACACCAAATAGCTACCGTAAGAAATTAACGGAATTTAATCAGTAAATTTTATTTACCAATAACCAATTTTTATAGCTTGCCCAAAATAGCGCTGGGATTACCACGCTATACCTGACGAATGGGTTGAGCATAATACGTGTCAGTGTTTTTACACTGAAGGGAGAAATTATGAGCCAGAAATTAAAAGTCGTCACTATCGGTGGCGGGAGCAGCTACACCCCTGAATTACTTGAAGGCTTTATTAAGCGTTATCATGAATTACCGGTCTCTGAATTGTGGCTGGTGGATGTCGACGGTGGTAAAGAGAAGCTGGACATTATTTTTGACCTCTGCCAGCGCATGATTGATAAAGCTGGCGTCCCGATGAAAGTGTACAAAACGCTGGATCGCCGAGAAGCGCTGAAAGATGCTGATTTTGTCACCACGCAGTTGCGCGTAGGACAACTTAAGGCCCGTGAACAGGATGAACGTATCCCTTTGAGCCATGGCTATCTGGGGCAGGAAACTAACGGTGCTGGAGGCCTGTTTAAAGGACTACGTACCATTCCGGTGATCTTTGACATTGTGAAGGATGTGGAAGAACTGTGCCCGAATGCGTGGGTGATTAACTTCACTAACCCGGCTGGCATGGTAACTGAAGCGGTCTATCGCCATACTAACTTCAAGAAGTTTATCGGCGTGTGCAATATTCCAATCGGTATGAAGATGTTTATCAGCGACGTCCTGGCGCTGAAACAGAGTGATGATTTATCCATCGATCTGTTTGGTCTGAACCATATGGTCTTCATTAAGGATGTTCTGGTCAACGGTGTGTCACGTTTTGATGAATTGCTGGACGGCGTAGCGTCGGGTCAGTTGAAAGCCTCTGGCGTGAAGAACATCTTTGATCTGCCGTTCAGTGAAGGGCTGATTCGTTCACTGAAACTGCTGCCGTGCTCGTATTTGCTGTACTACTTCAAGCCAAAAGAGATGCTGGCGATTGAAATGGGCGAATATTACAAAGGTGGCGCACGCGCACAGGTAGTACAGAAAGTTGAGAAGCAACTGTTTGATCTGTATAAAAATCCTGAGCTGAATGTTAAGCCGAAAGAGCTGGAACAGCGTGGCGGGGCTTATTACTCTGATGCCGCGTGTGAAGTCATCAATGCTATCTACAACGACAAACAAACCGAACATTACGTCAACATTCCTCATCATGGCCATGTTGATAATATTCCTGCGGACTGGGCCGTTGAGATGACCTGCACGCTGGGACACAATGGTGCAACGCCGCACCCACGTATCACCCATTTCGATGAAAAGGTCCTGGGCCTTATCTATACCATTAAAGGTTTTGAAGTGGCGGCGAGCAACGCAGCACTGAGCGGCGAGTTGAATGATGTACTGCTGGCGTTAAACCTGAGTCCACTGGTGCATTCAGATACTGATGCTGAAATTCTAGCCCGCGAGCTGATCCTGGCGCATGAAAAATGGCTGCCAAATTTCGCCGGATGCATCGAGAAGCTTAAAAGCGAACAACACTAACTGAGGTTGGCTATGGAACGCGTACTGATTGTGAATGCGGATGATTTTGGCCTGAGCAAAGGACAAAACTACGGCATTGTTGAAGCCTGTCGCAATGGCATTGTCACCTCAACCACGGCTCTGGTGAATGGCGAGGCGATAGAGCATGCGGTACAGCTTAGTCGCGATATACCGGAGCTTGCCGTTGGGATGCACTTTGTCCTGACGCTCGGCAAACCGTTAACGGCGATGCCGGGTCTGACGCGTGACGGTGTGTTAGGGAAATGGATCTGGCAGATGGCAGAGGAAGAGACGTTGCCGCTGGAAGAGATTTCTCAGGAGCTGGCTGCACAGTATCAGCATTTTATTGACCTGTTCGGGCGGGAACCGACGCACCTGGATAGTCATCACCACGTGCATATGTTCCCGCAGATTTTCCCGATTGTCGCCAGTTTTGCCGCGGAGAAGGGGGTGGCGTTGCGGATCGATCGGCAGACGGTGTTCCAGGCGTCTGATTTACCGGAAACGTTGCGTACCTCCCAGGGATTTAGCAGCGAGTTTTATGGCGACGCGATTTCTGAGGCCCTGTTTTTGCAGACGCTGGATGCGTCCGCAGACCGGGGAGAGTCCTCGCTGGAAGTGATGTGTCATCCGGCGTTTATCGATGACATCATTCGACAAAGTGCCTACTGTTACCCCCGCTTAACTGAGCTTGACGTACTGACGTCTTCGTCATTGAAATACGCTATTGCGGAGCGCGGTTATCGTCTTGGCAGTTTTCTGAACGTTTAATTCCTGAGTTGGCGGCGCGTTGGTGCGCCGCATTTTTTTGTCTGCGTCATTGATGATTGCTGTAACCTGTCTGTTCCCCCCGTTATCGCCACCCACTTCACGAATTCACTGTTTTTGCACCGTCCGGGGGTAAAATCAGCTAAGATAGCGTTTTTCAGATTTTTAGAATTTGTCTTTAGTGAAGCAACTGATTATGAAACCTCTTCGCCAACAAAATCGTCCGGTTATCAGCTATGTTCCTCGCGTGGAGCCCGCTCCACCAGAGCATGCGGTGAAAATGGATGCGTTTCGTGACGTATGGATACTGCGCGGAAAATATGTCGCTTTTGTCTTAATGGGGGAGGCGTTTCAGCGTTCGCCTGCATTTACGGTTCCGGAGTCGGCACAGCGCTGGGCTAACCAGATTCGCCAGGAAAACGAGCTGAGCGATTAATCGGATATAAAAAAACCGCCGGGGAGTAACTCACCGGCGGTTTTTTGTTTTGCGCAGACAGGTTTTTAGCGATGCGCCAGTTCGGCGTGATCGTCGCTGTCCAGAATTGTTTTATCGGTCTGTTTCAGCCATTGGCTGGTAAGCGTACCCGCGGTCATGGAACCGCTAACGTTCAGTGCAGTACGGCCCATATCGATCAGCGGTTCAACAGAGATCAACAGAGCAACCAGTGTGACCGGCAGACCCATGGCAGGCAGTACGATCAGTGCCGCGAAGGTCGCGCCACCGCCCACACCCGCAACCCCTGCGGAACTGACGGTCACGATACCCACCAGCGTGGCAATCCACATTGGGTCCAGCGGGTTAATGCCGACAGTGGGTGCCACCATCACGGCGAGCATCGCCGGGTACAGACCCGCACAACCGTTTTGACCAATCGTTGCGCCAAAAGAGGCGGCAAAGCTGGCGATGGACTCAGGGACGCCCAGACGACGGGTTTGCGCTTCGACGTTCAGTGGAATAGAAGCGGCGCTGGAGCGGCTGGTGAAGGCGAAAGTCAGTACTGGCCAGACTTTGCGGAAGTATTTCAGTGGGCTAACGCCGTTAATACCCAGCAGGATGCCGTGTACGACGAACATAATGCCCAGACCGAGATACGAAGCAACGACGAAGCTACCCAGCTTGATGATGTCCTGCAGATTGGAACCGGCAACCACTTTGGTCATCAGCGCCAGAACACCGTACGGAGTCAGTTGCATCACCAGACGAACCAGCTTCATCACCCAGCTCTGCAGGGTATCGATAGCCGTTAATACGCGCTCGCCTTTTGGCGCATCATCTTTCAGCAGTTTAAGTGCCGCAACGCCCAGGAAGGCCGCGAAAATAACGACGCTGATAATCGACGTCGGGTTTGCACCCGTAAGATCGGCAAATGGGTTTTTCGGGATAAACGACAGCACCAACTGCGGCACGCTGAGGTCGGCAACTTTACCCACATAATTGGTTTCAATGGCGGTCAGGCGTGCGGTTTCAGCGCCGCCTTGCACCAGCCCTTCAGCGGTCAGACCAAACAGGTTCGTCACCAGAACACCCACCAGCGCGGCGATCAGCGTGGTAAACAGCAGCGTTCCGATAGTGAGGAAACTAATTTTGCCCAACTGAGAGGCGTTGTGCAGACGCGCAACGGCACTGAGAATAGAGGCAAAAACCAGCGGCATGACAATCATTTGCAGCAGTTGTACGTAACCGTTGCCGACAATGTTAAACCACTGAACGGAATCTTTCAGTACCTGGCTGTCGGACCCGTAAATGGTGTGCAGGGCGAGACCAAACACCACGCCCATGACCAGACCGACCAGTACTTTTTTGGCCAGACTCCACTGTTTGTGGCGGGCTTGCGCCAGCACGAACAGCAGTACTACGAACACGATAATGTTCGCGATTAATGGAAAGTTCATCCCCGTTCTCCTGATCTTATTATGCGTATCACCATGCAATGGTGATTCTGTTGGCGCAAGATTAGCAGAACTGTGACTTGCCTCTTATATTCAAATGGAATTGTTTATACCTAAAATGACATTTTGGCTGTTTTATTAATCAGCCTGGTGTTTTATAAACCGATTAAACTGCATCTGTAGCGTGTTAATCATCTGCGATGACCAGCGCACTGCGCTGTTTTCCGGCATCGTCTGAGGCATCCAGATGGCCCAGGCAAACAGCGCCATGCACAAAAAGCGCTCCAGCTGATTTCCCTTCTGCGGGACGAGGATGGGCAGACGAAAGCGCCAGCGACAGGGCCAAAGCAGGGGAACGCCTGCCGGGGTCAGCATATCGGCCAGTATGTGACTGAGATAGCCCAACACCATCCCTTGTAGCGCATCGGCCGGGATTATCCAGCTATCCGGAACTTTCAGGTAAAATGTGGCCAGCAGGGCAAAGACCGCCAGCAGGCTATGCGTAAAACCGCGATGGCCAAATGCCCGGGCAATAGGCTTTGATATCCACTTCAGCCGCTGCCCAAGCAGGGATTTCGGGTGATCGATATCGGGCAGCAGACACGTTAGAATGGCCGAAGGCACAATATGCCACCAATCACCCTGAGCAAGAACGGGGGTCAGCTCGGCATTTTTGGCAAATACCGCACAGGCAATAGAAAAAAGAAGGTGGCCTTCCGCCGTCATGATAAAACCCAATAAACTGTCAATTCATACAGTATAGGGGTTTTATACAGTAGGCGGAAGAGGTGACGTTGTAACCCTTTGTCACAAATGCACGATTAACGCGCCAACCAACCGCCGTCCACGGCAAGCGTGTAACCATTAATATAATCAGAAGCCTGGCTGGCGAGAAAAACAACCGGGCCTTGCACGTCATCCGGCGTTCCCCAGCGCCCCGCGGGAATGCGATCGACGATTTGCTGATTACGCGTACTGTCTTCACGCAACTGCTGCGTATTATTGGTCGCCATATAACCTGGTGCGATGGCATTGACATTAATTCCCTGAGCCGCCCACTCATTAGCCAGCAGGCGGGTGATCCCCAGCACGCCGCTTTTCGATGCGGTGTAGGACGGCACGCGGATTCCCCCCTGAAAAGAGAGCATTGAGGCAATATTGATAATTTTACCGCCGTTACCCTGCGCCAGGAACTGACGCGCCACCGCCTGCGACAGAAAGAAAACAGACTTGAGATTCAGATTCATTACGTCATCCCAGTCTTTTTCACTAAAATCCAGCGCGTCCTGGCGACGAATCGTACCTGCATTGTTGACCAGAATATCGACCCGACCGAATGCCGCCACAGTTTGCGTCACTATGCCGGACAGTGCCTCCTGTTGGCTGAGGTCGGCCTGGATAGCCATAAAACGCCGACCAACTGCGGTGATTTTTTCCTCGGTGTCATGCGGGATTTTGCGGTTTACGCCAACCACGTCACATCCGGCTTCAGCCAGCGCCAGGGCCATACCTTGTCCAAGTCCGGTATCACAACCGGTGACGATTGCGACTTTACCCTCAAGACGAAACGCGTCCAGAACCATGTTCACCTCAGCTATTTTTACTGTTAATGCCTTGCAATAGGAGAAGAATAGAAGAGGTTGAACAAAAATACAATTAAAATGAAACTGTGTTTTAAAAATATTGAGAGGGCAAAAAATGGGCAATATGGTCATTGCCCGGCGGGAGATTAACCGTGAAGATGCCCGGCAGTGAGCTCCGTCAACGAGGCCAGTTTAACGTCGGCAAGCACAAAACGGGGATCATCCTGATTTTCATGAGCGGGGACAACAATTGAGCGCATTCGCGCTGCTTTCGACGCAATCATCCCGTTCACAGAATCTTCCAGTGCGACACAAGATAACGGGGATACCCCCAGCTTCTGGGCACAATCGAGGTAAACCTGCGGGTGCGGTTTGCTGTAAGGTAATTTTTCTGCCGAGGCCAGCGCGTCAAAGCTATCGCGCAGATCAAACATGGTCAGCACTTTTTCCAGCATATGCAGCGGTGATGCGGAGGCCAGTCCAACTTTGATTCCCTGAGATTTGCACAGTGCCACAGCTTCACGTACGCCCGGCAACAGGGGGCGTGTTTCTTCTACCAGCGCAATGGCCCGTGTAATGATGCGCTCCGTCACCTCCTGACGAGAGGGGCCTTTCCAAGGTTGCTGTGCAAACCAAAGATCAACAACCATATCGATACGTAAACCAAGCGTGTCGGGAAGTTCATGGCGGCGGGTGATATCTACGCCTAAACTTGCAATCACATCCAGTTCGGCCTGATCCCAGAGCGGTTCTGAATCGACCAGTAATCCATCCATATCGAAAATTGCAGCAAGAATTTGACGCGGGGTTGACATCACAACCTCTCCTTTAGGGTGATAACAGGGATTAAGAGCCCACCAGAACGAGCTCTAAGCGTTCATTATGGCTAATTTGGCAGTATACCGCCTTTAAAGATCAGGCGAAAACGGTTATCAACGGGTAAACTTAGGCCAAAATGACACGTCTTTATCAAGGGGAACTCATGACGTATCAACAAGCTGGACGCATTGCTGTCTTGAAAAGGTTGCTGGGATGGGTGATTTTCATTCCGGCGCTGATTTCAACACTGGTTTCAGTACTGAAGTTTATGTACGCGCACAGCGAAAAGCAGGAAGGGATTAATGCAGTAATGCTCGATTTTGCCCATGTGATGATCGACATGATGCGGGTAAATACGCCGTTTCTTAACCTGTTTTGGTATAACTCGCCGACACCGGATTTTCAGACCGGACTGAATCTTGTTTTTTGGTTGATTTTCATTCTGATATTCATCGGTCTGGCATTGCAGGACTCTGGCGCCAGAATGAGTCGTCAGGCGCGTTTTTTACGCGAGGGCGTTGAAGATCAGTTGATTCTGGAACAGGCAAAAGGCAGTGAAGGGTTATCGCGTGAGCAAATTGAGTCGCGTATTGTCGTGCCACACCATACGATCTTTTTACAAATCTTCCCGCTCTACATTTTGCCGGTGATCGTTATCGTGATCGGCTATTTCTTCTTTTCATTACTGGGCTTTTTGTAAGTCCGATATTATCAGGCCTGGACTGTGTGAAGCATCAGGCCTGATAAACAAAGCCGCCTTCGGGCTATCTGTACGTTAAGCCGCCAGTAACCTTTCCATCGCTTTTTGCGCCACCACCAGGTGCTGCCCGCCAAACAGAATTGCCCGATTAAGCAACGTATACAGCTGATAGATAGGCTGCCTGTCGAGAAAATCTAACGGTAGCGGCGAGACAGACTGATAACCGTCATAAATCTGCGGTGGCTGATCGGTATGTAACGGCAACATTGCCAGATCGCACTCTCTGTCGCCCCAGTAACAGGCAGGGTCAAAAATGTAGGGGCCATTCGGTCCGAGTGCACAGTTTGCCGACCACAAATCGCCGTGCAGGAGAGAAGGCTGTGGCTGATGGGAGGAGAGTCGTTGCTGAACATGATCGACAATGGCGTCAATATTGCCAAACGCGATGCCTTTTTCCGCCGCAAGTTCCAGTTGCCAGCCGATGCGTTGTTCGGCGAAGAAGGTTGACCAGCGACGCTGCCAGGCATTGGGTTGCGGTGTAGTGGAGAGCGCATTATCGAAGTCGAGGCCGAACTGTGGCTGATCGCTCCATTCATGCAAATGTGCAAGTTGTTGTCCGAGGATAAACGCGTTGTGGGCATCAAGCGGGCGGGGAGGGAGAAAATCCATTACCAGAAAACTGTAATCTCTGTCGGCACCCACTGCCCAGACTTTGGGAACAGAGACGGTTTGACTTCGGGAAAGCAGTTCTAACTGGTCGGCCTCCGCCGTAAAGCCAGACAACAGCTCTCTTTCATCACATTTGACGAAAAAATCGCGCCCCGCATAGCGTAAATGCCATGCGGCGTGGATCTCTCCGCCGGGCAGTTCATTACGCAGTTCGATTTCGCCTTCACCTAATTGCTCGCTTAAAAGACGACTGATAACCTGCCACATGATGTCTCTCCCCATGTTGTCTGCCAGATCATAAGGTTAGCGCAAGAATGCGGTAAAAAAACACGAACTGACGCACACCGTAGACGCGTCATCGCTGGAAAGGCACTTATTGTATGTCGTTCTTCCATACCTCCCTGAGAAATTGCGACGTTCGGTTTAACATGATTCACTTCTTTGTAATCACGTGATTTTTTATCATAGACGCATAATACGCATGCCGACAGTTTTGTCGGTAAATCCCCCTTAATGCCTGATAAGGGGGATGGTGTCATCATCGGGTAAGATACGAATATATTTTTTGCGTATCGTCCAATGCGCACAGCCGTGTGCCCTGATTCAGCGTTGCTGCGCTACCCGCAGCGACGCCAAAACGCACAATCTCTTCAAACGGGGCATTTTCTGCCAGTTTCAACGTCATCGCGCCGACCATACTGTCGCCTGCGCCAACGGTACTTTGGCTTTTCACCGGCGGAGGAACGACCTGGACGCACGTTTCTTGATTGACGCCCAATGCCCCTTGTGGCCCAAGAGAGACCACAACGCGAAGCGCTTTGCCGCTTTGTACAATCTCCTGTGCCGCTTTGCGGACATCATCGGGTTGTGTGAGTTCGCGCTTTACCAGCGCACTCAATTCTTTGAGGTTGGGTTTTACCAGTTCGATACCGCCGATGGCTAATGCCGCCGTCAGCGCCTCACCGGAGCTATCGACAATGCAGCGAATGCCCTGTTTTTGTGCGGTGGTGATGAGCCGGGTCAGTTTTTCTATTTGAACACCTGGCGGCAAACTGCCGCTAATGACCAGTATCGCACCCGATTCAATTTCCAGTACCTGATCCTGCAGTTGGTAGAATTCGTCATCAGTCAGCGCGGCACCGGGCATGACAAAACGATACTGCTCGCCGCTGGATTCGACGTGGACATGGAGATTTTGTCGGGTCCAGTCTTTGGCCACGATAGTCGAGACGGGAACATTTTCGTCGGCAAGTAAAGAAACTAAGTGCTCGCCGGTCGCACCTCCGACCGGGAAGATAGCCGTTGCGGTTCCTCCAAGATGTGCAATGGCGCGGGCAACGTTGATGCCTCCGCCGCCAGGTTCAAAAACCGGTGAGGTACAGCGAAGTTTACCTTCGGGGTAGATTTGTGGCGTGATTGTTGCGCTATCGAGAGAGGGCGCAAGTGTTAACGTATAGATACGTACCATCTTTACCTCCTGTTAGGCTGACCCCAGTCTGGCACTTAACGCCACGAAAGTGAAGTAATTAACAACATGATTTCTCGCAGCTTTATTTAAAATTCTCGTGCCAAAGATATATAAATAAAATAAAGGATTAGGAACTCTCTTATTCAAAAAATGAAATAAGAATTTATTGCTATGTTATTCGAGTCTTTTTATAATTTGTTACCTTTCAAGGGTCTTTTGTCATTGATCCACATGAAAGTTTCCGAGACCGTTATGGTCTCTTTTTTTGTTGTACGGACTCTTTATAAATGAAGCTTTTGAAGACAGTGCCCGCAGCAGTATTGCTGACGGGGTGCGTGTTTGCGTCAATGCATGCCGCCGCCGATGATTCCGTTTTTACTGTCATGGATGACCCTTCCAGCGCGAAAAAACCCTTTGAAGGTAACCTGAACGCGGGATATCTTGCCCAGTCAGGCAACACAAAAAGTTCTTCTTTAACCGCCGACACCACCATGACCTGGTATGGTCAATCTACGGCGTGGTCTCTGTGGGGAAATGCCAGCAACACTTCCTCAAATGATGAGCGTTCATCTGAGAAATATGCTGTAGGTGGTCGTAGTCGTTACAACATGACTGACTATGACTATCTCTTTGGTCAGGCCAGTTGGTTAACAGACCGTTATAACGGATATCGTGAGCGTGACGTGCTAACGGCCGGTTATGGTCGCCAGTTTCTTAATGGACCGGTGCACAGTTTCCGCTTTGAATTCGGTCCTGGTGTACGTTATGACGAGCACACTGATGGCACCACTGAAACGCAGCCGTTAGGTTATGCGTCCGGGGCGTATGCGTGGCAGATGACGGACAACACCAAGTTTACGCAGGGTGTGTCGGTATTTGGTGCCGATGATACAACGCTGAATTCTGAAACGGCCTTGAATGTTGCTATCAACGAACACTTTGGATTGAAGGTCGCGTACAACGTGACCTGGAACTCCGAACCGCCGGCAACCGCGCCGGAGCATACCGATCGCCGCACGACGCTTTCGCTCGGCTATCGTATGTAATAGTTAGCCGGGTCAGTTAAATGGCCCGGCTTTGATAAATTAACGTTTAGTATTTTTATTATCCTGACCGCGCTTTATTTTTGATGCTTTTCTGGCATTCCGCATTTTTAGACGCTTTCAATTTAGTGCATAAATAATCTGCCCCGAAAATGGGATGCCACCACTATCATCATCATTAAACACAATTAACGCTCTGTAGAATATACCTGCTCCGGTGAGCATTGTGGTTCTGACATTTATCCCCAGATCATGGCTGCCCAACGTAGCATCAACATTGCCACACAAATAACCAGCAGTATTACAACCATCTTCCCGTGTTTTTTTGCAAAGCGATTTGTTGACATTGTTCTTTTCCTGCCCAGGTCAGACCATTCTACTTAGTGTAACAAAGAGGGAAGGGTGTCCGTGAATTGATTTACATCATGGAAAGCGCATTGATTGTTGCTTTGATCGGCCCGTAATGCCGTGTACACTGTCAAACGGTGTTATCAAAAAGCGGGTGTAGGTCCAGTGTTGCCAGTCAGGTGACCTGTGACATATTTCGCAGAGTGAAGCGGGAATCAGCCCACGCCTTTTTGATAATTTTAAATATTGAATCTTTGTATGTGATCTTACGTGTGGGTCACCACTGCAAATAAGGATATAACATGCCTGTTATTACTCTTCCTGATGGCAGCCAACGCCATTACGACCACGCTGTAAGCCCCATGGATGTTGCGCTGGACATCGGTCCAGGTCTGGCGAAAGCGACTATTGCTGGCCGTGTTAACGGTGAGCTGGTAGATGCTTCCGATCTGATTGAGCATGATGCGAAACTCTCCATCATCACCGCGAAGGATGAAGAAGGTCTGGAGATCATTCGTCACTCTTGTGCGCACCTGTTAGGGCATGCGATCAAACAACTTTGGCCGAACACCAAAATGGCGATCGGACCGGTTGTTGACAACGGTTTTTACTACGATATCGATCTTGACCGTACGTTAACCCAGGAAGATGTCGACGCGCTCGAGAAGCGGATGCACGAGCTCGCTGAGAAAAACTACGATGTCATTAAGAAGAAAGTCAGCTGGTACGAAGCGCGCGAAACCTTCGTGAAGCGTGGTGAGACCTATAAAGTCTCTATTCTTGATGAAAACATTGCCCATGATGACAAGCCTGGCTTGTATCATCATGAAGAATACGTCGATATGTGCCGCGGCCCGCACGTGCCGAACATGCGTTTCTGCCATCACTTCAAGCTGATGAAGACCGCAGGGGCATACTGGCGCGGCGACAGTAACAACAAGATGCTGCAGCGTATTTATGGTACTGCATGGGCCGATAAAAAAGCCCTGAATGCCTACCTGCAACGTCTGGAAGAAGCGGCCAAACGCGATCACCGCAAAATCGGTAAACAGCTTGACCTGTATCATATGCAGGAAGAAGCACCGGGTATGGTGTTCTGGCACAACGATGGCTGGACTATCTTCCGTGAACTGGAAGTATTCGTTCGTTCAAAACTGAAAGAATACCAGTATCAGGAAGTGAAAGGTCCGTTCATGATGGACCGCGTGCTGTGGGAAAAAACAGGTCACTGGGATAACTACAAAGATGCGATGTTCACCACCTCTTCTGAGAACCGTGAATACTGCATTAAGCCAATGAACTGCCCAGGCCACGTGCAGATCTTTAATCAGGGTCTGAAATCCTATCGCGATCTGCCGTTGCGTATGGCTGAATTTGGTAGCTGTCACCGTAACGAGCCGTCAGGTGCGCTGCACGGTCTGATGCGTGTTCGTGGCTTCACTCAGGATGATGCACATATCTTCTGTACTGAAGAGCAGATTCGTGATGAAGTTAACGCGTGCATTCGTATGGTCTACGATATGTACAGCACTTTTGGCTTCGAGAAAATCGTTGTCAAACTGTCCACTCGCCCCGAAAAACGTATCGGCAGCGATGAAATGTGGGACCGTGCTGAAGCTGACCTGGCCGTTGCGCTGGAAGAAAACAACATCCCGTTTGAGTTCCAACTGGGTGAGGGCGCGTTCTACGGTCCGAAAATTGAATTTACCCTGTATGACTGCCTCGATCGTGCATGGCAGTGCGGTACTGTACAGCTGGACTTCTCCCTGCCGTCCCGTTTAAGCGCCTCTTATGTTGGCGAAAACAACGAGCGTCAGGTGCCGGTTATGATTCACCGCGCAATTCTTGGGTCGATGGAACGTTTCATCGGTATCCTGACCGAAGAGTTCGCTGGCTTCTTCCCGACCTGGCTTGCGCCGGTTCAGGTTGTGGTCATGAACATCACCGATTCTCAGTCTGAATACGTTAACGAATTAACGCAGAAACTACAAAATGCGGGCATTCGTGTAAAAGCAGACTTGAGAAATGAGAAGATTGGCTTTAAAATCCGCGAGCACACTTTACGTCGTGTCCCTTACATGTTGGTCTGTGGCGACAAAGAGGTAGAAGCAGGCAAAGTTGCCGTGCGCACCCGTCGTGGCAAAGACTTGGGCAGCCTAGACGTAAATGAAGTGATTGAGAAGCTGCAACAAGAGATTCGCAGCCGCAGTCTTCAACAACTGGAGGAATAAGGTATTAAAGGCGGAAAACGAGTTCAAACGGCACGTCCGAATCGTATCAATGGCGAGATTCGCGCCCTGGAAGTTCGCTTAACAGGTCTGGAAGGCGAAGCTTTGGGTATTGTGAGTCTGAGAGAAGCGATCGAAAAGGCTGAAGAAGCTGGAGTAGATTTAGTTGAAATCAGCCCTAACGCCGAACCGCCAGTTTGTCGTATTATGGACTACGGCAAGTTCCTTTATGAAAAGAGTAAGTCTTCTAAGGAACAGAAGAAAAAGCAAAAAGTTATCCAGGTTAAGGAAATTAAATTCCGTCCTGGCACCGACGATGGCGATTACCAGGTAAAACTCCGCAGCCTGGTACGCTTTCTGGAAGATGGCGATAAGGCTAAGATCACACTGCGTTTTCGCGGTCGTGAGATGGCCCACCAACAGATCGGTATGGAAGTGCTCAACCGCGTCCGTGACGATCTGAGTGAACTGGCAGTAGTCGAATCCTTCCCAACGAAGATCGAAGGCCGTCAGATGATCATGGTGCTCGCTCCTAAGAAGAAACAGTAAGGCCTTCAAGTAGCAATGTCTGTGGAGCCTGCGGGTTCCACAGCCGTTGTTCGCCTACGTTTCGTTTATTAACAATGCGAAGTGGAAGTTATTAAAATGCCAAAAATTAAGACCGTACGCGGTGCTGCTAAGCGTTTCAAAAAAACCGGTGGTGGTGGATTTAAGCGTAAGCACGCAAACCTGCGTCATATTCTGACCAAAAAATCTACTAAGCGTAAACGTCACCTGCGTCCAAAAGGCCTCGTGTCTAAAGGCGATCTGGGTCTGGTTATCGCGTGCCTGCCGTACGCATAAGCCGTTAACGTTTAATTCATTTTTTTACTAAGAATATAGAAACAGGAGAGCACATATGGCTCGCGTAAAACGTGGTGTAGTTGCCCGTGCACGTCACAAGAAAATTTTGAAACAAGCTAAAGGCTACTACGGTGCGCGTTCTCGCGTATACCGCGTTGCCTTCCAGGCTGTTATCAAAGCTGGTCAGTACGCTTATCGTGACCGTCGTCAGAAAAAGCGTCAGTTCCGTCAACTGTGGATTGCGCGTATCAACGCAGCAGCACGTCAGAACGGTATTTCTTACAGCAAATTCATCAACGGCCTGAAAAAAGCCTCTGTTGAAATCGACCGTAAGATCCTGGCTGACATCGCAGTATTCGACAAAGTAGCGTTCACCGCTCTGGTCGAAAAAGCGAAAGCAGCTCTGGCATAAGCCGGTGAAAAGAGGGAGCCTGGCTCCCTCTCTTTTATTTGTAGTTCAATCAATTGGTTGACAATTTATCCGTAAGCCTTTTCAATACAGGTTGTCCGGTTTTTACCACACAAGGTAACGCAAGCATGAATGCTGCTATTTTCCGCTTCTTCTTTTACTTTAGCACCTGAACTCAGGAGGCTTGCGCGTGAAAGAAGAAACGGAAAACAGCGCCTAAAAGCCTCCCTGGTGGAGGCTTTTTTTATACGCGTCATCCTTCAAGTTGTCTCTGTGTTGGCTGCATTCGCTCTTTTGCCGCGTTGATACAACTTGAATGATTTTGCGTATATACGAGCGACTAGTGAATATCGCAACATAACGAGGAAAACCATGTCACATCTCGCAGAGCTGGTTGCCAGTGCAACGGCCGCCATTAACCAGGCTTCAGATGTTGCCGCGTTAGACAATGTCCGCGTCGAATATTTGGGCAAGAAAGGGCACCTGACCCTTCAGATGACAACCCTGCGCGAGCTGCCACCGGAAGAGCGCCCGGCAGCAGGTGCGGTAATCAATGAAGCCAAAGAGCAGGTACAGCAAGCGCTGAACGCGCGTAAAGCCGAATTAGAAAATGCAGCACTGAACGCGCGCCTGGCTGAAGAAACTATCGATATCTCCCTGCCGGGACGCCGTATCGAAAATGGCGGACTGCATCCGGTAACACGTACTATCGACAGGATTGAAAGTTTCTTCGGTGAGCTGGGCTTTACCGTGGCGACGGGCCCAGAAATCGAAGATGACTATCATAACTTCGACGCGCTGAACATTCCTGGCCACCACCCGGCGCGTGCTGACCACGATACCTTCTGGTTTGACGCAACGCGTCTGCTGCGTACGCAGACCTCCGGCGTGCAGATCCGCACCATGAAAGAAAAACAACCGCCGATCCGCATTATTGCGCCGGGCCGTGTATATCGTAACGACTACGATCAGACGCACACCCCGATGTTCCATCAGATGGAAGGCCTGATCGTTGATACCAATATCAACTTCACCAACCTGAAAGGTACGCTGCACGATTTCCTGCGTAACTTCTTTGAAGAGGACCTGCAGGTTCGTTTCCGTCCTTCTTACTTCCCGTTCACTGAACCTTCTGCGGAAGTTGACGTTATGGGTAAAAACGGAAAATGGCTGGAAGTCCTGGGCTGCGGGATGGTTCACCCGAACGTGTTGCGTAACGTTGGCATCGATCCAGAAATCTACTCCGGTTTTGCCTTCGGTATGGGTATGGAGCGTCTGACCATGTTGCGTTATGGCGTTACCGATCTGCGTTCTTTCTTCGAAAACGATCTGCGTTTCCTCAAACAGTTTAAATAAAGGCAGGGTAATACAATGAAATTCAGTGAACTGTGGTTACGCGAATGGGTTAACCCAGCAATTGATAGCGATGCGCTGTCAAACCAAATTACGATGGCGGGCCTGGAAGTTGACGGTGTGGAGCCTGTTTCCGGCGCGTTCAACGGCGTAGTGGTGGGTGAAGTGGTTGAGTGTGCTCAGCACCCGAACGCTGACAAACTGCGCGTCACCAAAGTGAATGTCGGCGGCGATCGCCTGCTGGATATCGTCTGTGGCGCACCAAATTGCCGTCAGGGGCTGAAAGTGGCCGTGGCAACCGTTGGTGCCGTTCTACCGGGCGATTTCAAAATCAAAGCTGCGAAACTGCGTGGTGAGCCGTCTGAAGGCATGCTGTGCTCGTTTTCTGAGCTGGGTATTTCCGACGATCATAACGGTATTATCGAACTGCCAGCCGATGCGCCAATTGGCACCGATATCCGCGAATATCTGAAGCTTGACGATAACACTATCGAAATCAGCGTTACGCCGAACCGCGCCGACTGCTTAGGCATTATCGGTGTTGCGCGTGATGTGGCTGTGCTGAACAAAGCTCCGCTGGTTGAGCCGGAAATGGCGCCAGTAGCGGCCACCATTAGCGACGTCCTGCCGATTCAGGTCGAAGCCGTAGACGCTTGCCCACGTTATCTGGGCCGCGTGGTAAAAGGCATCAATGTTAAGGCGCCAACCCCGCTGTGGATGAAAGAGAAACTGCGCCGTTGCGGTATTCGCTCCATCGATGCCGTGGTTGACGTGACCAACTATGTGCTGCTTGAACTGGGTCAACCGATGCACGCGTTCGACAAAGACCGCATTGAAGGCGGGATTGTTGTGCGTATGGCGAAAGAAGGAGAAACCCTGGTCCTGCTCGACGGTAGCGAAGCAAAACTGAGTGCGGATACGCTGGTGATTGCCGACCACAACAAAGCGCTGGCGATGGGGGGTATCTTTGGTGGTGAGCACTCTGGTGTGAATGATGAAACGCAAAACGTTCTGCTGGAATGTGCGTTCTTCAGCCCGCTTTCTATTACCGGCCGCGCACGTCGTCACGGTCTGCATACCGATGCTTCTCACCGCTATGAGCGTGGTGTCGATCCAGCACTGCAGTACAAAGCAATGGAGCGTGCAACGCGTCTGCTGATTGATATCTGTGGCGGCGAAGCTGGCCCAGTGATTGATGTGACCAACGAAGCGACGTTGCCGAAGCGTGCCACCATTACGCTGCGTCGTAGCAAACTGGATCGCCTGATCGGCCATCCTATTGCGGATGAGCAGGTGAGCGATATTTTGCGTCGTCTGGGCTGTGAAGTCACTGAAGGCCAGGGCGAGTGGAAGGCTGTCGCGCCGAGCTGGCGTTTCGATATGGAGATCGAAGAAGACCTGGTCGAAGAAGTCGCCCGCGTATACGGTTACGACAATATCCCGAACACGCCAATTCAGGCGGGTCTTATCATGGGTGAACATCGTGAAGCGGACCTCTCGCTGAAACGTGTTAAGACCATGCTGAATGACAAAGGCTACCAGGAAGTTATTACCTACAGCTTTGTTGATCCTAAGGTCCAGTCGCTGCTGCACCCGGGTGAAGAAGCGCTGCTGCTGCCAAGCCCAATCTCTATCGATATGTCAGCAATGCGTCTGTCTCTGTGGACCGGCTTGCTGTCTACGGTAGTGTACAACCAGAACCGTCAGCAGAACCGTGTGCGTATTTTTGAAACGGGTTTGCGTTTTGTACCGGATACGCAGGCCAACCTCGGGATCCGTCAGGATCTGATGCTGGCGGGCGTGATCTGCGGCAACCGTCATGACGAACACTGGAATCTGGCGAAAGAGACGGTTGATTTCTATGATCTGAAGGGCGATCTGGAAGCGGTTCTCGACCTGACCGGCAAACTGGCGGACATCCAGTTCAAAGCTGAAGCGAATCCAGCTCTGCATCCGGGTCAGTCTGCAGCGATTTATCTGAAAGGTGAACGTATTGGTTTCATTGGGGTTGTTCATCCTGAACTGGAACGTAAACTGGATCTGAACGGTCGCACTCTGGTGTTCGAACTGGAGTGGAATAAGCTCGCAGACCGCGTGGTGCCTCAGGCGCGTGAAGTTTCTCGCTTCCCGGCGAACCGCCGTGACATCGCCGTTGTTGTGGCAGAAAACGTTCCCGCAGCGGATATTTTATCCGAATGTAAGAAAGTTGGCGTAAATCAGGTAGTTGGCGTAAACTTGTTTGACGTGTACCGCGGTAAGGGTGTTGCGGAGGGTTATAAGAGCCTCGCTATCAGCCTGATCCTTCAGGATACCAGCCGTACACTTGAAGAAGAGGAGATTGCCGCTACCGTCGCCAAATGTGTAGAGGCATTAAAAGAGCGATTCCAGGCATCATTGAGGGATTGAACCTATGGCGCTTACAAAAGCTGAAATGTCAGAATATCTGTTTGATAAGCTTGGGCTTAGCAAGCGGGATGCCAAAGAACTGGTCGAGCTGTTTTTCGAAGAGATCCGTCGTGCTCTGGAAAACGGTGAGCAGGTAAAACTCTCTGGTTTTGGTAACTTCGATCTGCGTGATAAGAATCAACGTCCGGGACGTAACCCGAAAACGGGCGAAGATATTCCCATTACAGCACGGCGCGTGGTGACCTTCAGACCCGGGCAGAAGTTAAAAAGCCGGGTTGAAAACGCAACGCCCAAAGAAGAGTGATTTAACGATACGCAAAGTATGACGCGTATAACTAAAAAGGCCGCTATGCGGCCTTTTTCCTTTTCACTACTGAATCAGCACCGTAGAATCTCCCCATCTTTTTTCAGCAGAATGGAAAACATGCTGACTTTCGCCCATCAACAGCAGCGACGAAACGTGCGCTGGATACTGTCTCTGTCAGTGCTGATGCTGCTGGCAACCATGATAAGTTTGTGCGCAGGAGAACAGTGGATTGCTCCCGGCGATTGGTTTAGCGCTCGCGGCGATCTGTTCGTCTGGCAAATTCGACTGCCCCGTACGCTTGCCGTATTGCTGGTAGGCGCCGCACTGGCCCTGGCTGGCGCGGTGATGCAGGCGCTGTTTGAAAACCCACTCGCGGAGCCTGGCTTACTCGGCGTGTCTAATGGCGCGGGGGTTGGGCTTATTGCGGCAGTACTGTTGGGGCAAGGGCGATTGCCCGGCTGGGCATTAGGCCTGTGCGCCATTGCTGGTGCGCTGATTATCACCCTCATTCTTCTTCGTTTTGCCCGCCGACATTTATCGACCAGTCGTTTGCTGTTGGCAGGCGTGGCGCTGGGGATTATCTGCAGCGCGCTGATGACCTGGGCTATCTATTTTTCCACCTCTTTTGATCTTCGACAGTTGATGTACTGGATGATGGGCGGCTTCGGTGGCGTAGACTGGCATCAGGCCTGGCTCATGGTGGCATTGGTTCCGGTACTGGTGTGGATCTGCTGCCAGTCGCAGCCGATGAATATGCTGGCGCTGGGGGAGACTTCCGCACGTCAGTTGGGGCTGCCCCTATGGTTCTGGCGCAACCTGCTGGTGGTTGCCACAGGATGGATGGTGGGTGTAAGCGTGGCGCTGGCGGGGGCAATTGGTTTTATCGGGCTGGTAATCCCTCATATTCTGCGACTGTGTGGATTAACCGATCACCGCGTTTTACTCCCTGGCTGTGCGTTGGCCGGGGCAATTGCACTACTGTTTGCTGATGTCGTTGCACGTCTGGTACTGGCATCGGCTGAATTACCCATTGGCGTGGTGACGGCCACGATGGGCGCACCGGTATTTATCTGGTTATTGTTAAAAGCTGCGCGCTAGAAAGCGCAGGTTCGGTCTATGCTTAAAAGCTGAACAGGGTCATCCCACTATTCACCTGTTGGTCTGGAGATGCTATGCAAAACACGCTTTTTAATACGGAAGTGACAACCATCGACGGCGAGGCGACCTCATTGCAGGCGTATGCCGGAAATGTACTGTTAATTGTCAACGTAGCCTCAAAATGTGGGTTAACGCCGCAGTATGAGCAACTGGAAAACCTGCAGAAAGCCTGGCATGGGCAGGGTTTCACCGTTCTGGGATTTCCTTGTAACCAGTTTCTGGGGCAGGAGCCCGGCAGTGAAGACGAGATTAAGACGTATTGCAGCACCACCTGGGGCGTTACCTTCCCGATGTTCAGTAAGATTGATGTCAATGGCGAAGCCCGCCATCCGTTGTATCAGAAGCTGATTGATGCGGCACCCACTGCGGTTGCACCGGCAGATAGCGGATTTTATGCGCGTATGGCGAGTAAAGGCCGGGCACCGCTCTACCCGGACGATATTCTGTGGAACTTCGAGAAGTTCTTAGTCGGTCGGAATGGGCAGGTGCTGCAGCGTTATTCACCTGATATGACGCCTGAGGACCCGATTCTTGTCCACGCTATAAAGACTGCATTGGCCAACTAATGTCCCGATTAATGCTGCTACAGGATGTTGCGGAATCGACCCGACTCGGCCCGCTATCTGGTGAAATTAAAGCAGGGGAGATCCTGCATTTAGTGGGCCCCAACGGCGCGGGGAAAAGTACGTTGCTGGCGCGAATGGCGGGGCTGACGACCGGAGAAGGGATCATCACCTTTGGTGATACACCGCTCGGTGACTGGCCGGCAGCGAAGCTGGCGCAATATCGTGCTTATCTTGCGCAACAGCAAAATCCACCATTTGCGATGCCTGTCTGGCATTTTCTGACGCTGCATCAGCCTGATAAAGCGCGAACAGACCTGCTGCAGGAGGTGGCTGATGCGCTTGGGCTGGGAGATAAACTGGGACGTGGTGTTAATCAGCTTTCAGGGGGGGAATGGCAACGTGTGCGTCTGGCGGCCGTCATCCTGCAAATGAGTCCGCAGTCTAATCCGCATGGGCAACTTTTGTTGTTGGATGAGCCGATGAATAGCCTGGATGTCGCGCAACAAAACGCGCTGGACAGGTTGTTGAGCCAGCTGTGTCAGCAGGGAATCGCCATTGTGATGAGCAGTCATGATCTTAACCATACGCTACGCCATGCGCACAAGGCGTGGTTGCTCAAGCGCGGAAAGCTGCTGGCGAGCGGTGCGCGTGATGTGGTGCTGACGCCAGCCAATCTGTCGTTGGCCTACGGTGTAAATTTCCGTCGCCTGGATATTGAAGGCCACAGAATGCTCATATCAACCACTTAAGTTAAATGGGTTCTTGAAAATCACATAATTTCCACGCTAAATTGACACAAAAATAAAAATCAGAGGATTCGTCCTGAATGCGCTTTTGGCTCCTTTTCATCACAGCATTGTTTTTGGCGGGGTGCAGCAGCCATCGTGCTCCTGCGCCGAATGCCCGACTGTCGGACTCTATCGCCGTTATCGCGGGTCTTAACGATCAGTTGCAAACCTGGCATGGCACTCCCTATCGCTATGGCGGTATGAGCCGTAGCGGGGTGGATTGTTCGGGATTTGTGTTGATGACGATGCGTGACCAATTCGATCTTCAATTACCGCGAGACACGCGTACTCAATCAAAGATTGGTACCGAGATCGATAAAGATGATTTGCTACCCGGCGATCTGGTTTTCTTTAAAACGGGTTCCGGTGAAAGTGGTCTGCATGTCGGAATTTACGATACCAATAATCAATTTATCCATGCTTCAACCAGTCGCGGAGTGATGCGTTCTTCGCTGGATAACGTCTACTGGCGTAAAAACTTTTGGCAGGCACGCCGAATTTAATCATGACGGGTGACGAGAGCGGCTCGCGGCTTTCTCGTCATCCACATTTTAAATGTCAACTTTCACTTCTGCTGTTTGTCGGTCAATAACCCTGAACATTAAGAGCGTATCTTGCTAAAAATATGATTTATCCCGAGATATTAAAAAGTGCAAAGCTGGATATTCGTTTATAATCAGGATAAGCTAAAAAAAAAGGATTCGATTTACTGGCTAAAAAGGGAAAAATGAAAGGGCCTCAATTTGTATCAGCAGCAACGTATTTTTCCATCCTTTGCTACAGGATGCCGGATTACACCCATGCAGAGGGGCTGGCACAATGATTGTTTCACTGGATTATCTTTATCATTCAGAGTTCTCTTTTCTTCCTGCACGAAGTGAAAAAGGTGACCTGGAGTACGTCGACATTGTTACAAACTTTGTCAGCCCGGATGGCAACGTACGCATGCCAACAGAGCTGGTTATGCCCCGGATGTCAGACGACGAGCAATGCCGTTTATTTGCCGAGAAGCTGGAATTAATCGAAACGTGCCAACACTTTTTTATTCAACGCAAAGTTCCGGCCTGGATTAATTTAACGCCAGCGGTCGCTAATACTTTATTATCAGACGCTGAATATGCTTCACGTGTTGAACGATTTTCATTTATTGAACTGACGATTAATGAAAGTTATCCGGAGTTAAACAGTGGCAAAGAAAATCCCACACTGGCGGCTCTGGCTGCGCGATTCCCATTAATACTGACAAACTACGGTGCCGGTGGCATATCCACGCGGGCAATTTTTGATGGTCTGTTCAAACGGGTTGTGCTGGATAAAAACTTTGTTCAACAAAGGATTACACATATTTCGTTTGAGCCGTTTATGCGGGCTATTCTGGCGCAATTATCCCCCAGTTGTGAATCAATCATCATTAGCGGTATTGATACACAGGAGATGCTGGCGCGGGTATTGCCTTTGGGATTCAGCGCGATGCAAGGAGGACTGTGGCCGGCGGTATCACCTGCAAAGATTATTTCACTGGTAAAATGATAACCCTTTTATTTGCTGGTGTTTAACAGGCTATTAACAGTCTACACTAGAGACAGGAGGCCCTATGACCCTGTCTTTTACTACTCGCTGGCGTGATGAATTACCAGCAACCTATACCGCTCTTTCGCCCACCCCCCTGAGAAATGCGCGCATCATCTGGCATAACGATGCTCTGGCTGAGCAATTGGGTATTCCAGCTGCGTTGTTTGATGTTTCCGATGGGGCAGGTGTATGGGGGGGGGAATCGCTATTACCTGGGATGTCGCCATTGGCACAAGTCTACAGCGGGCATCAGTTCGGTGTCTGGGCTGGGCAACTTGGCGATGGACGAGGGATTCTGCTGGGTGAGCAATTGCTTGCAGATGGCACAACCCTTGACTGGCATCTGAAAGGCGCTGGATTAACGCCTTATTCCCGCATGGGGGATGGGCGCGCCGTGCTGCGCTCGACGATTAGAGAGAGCCTGGCCAGCGAAGCCATGCATTATCTGGGGATCCCTACCACCCGGGCCTTGTCGATTGTCACCAGCGAGACTCCGGTGCAGCGAGAGACCACTGAAGCAGGCGCGATGCTCATTCGCGTGGCGCAAAGCCATATGCGTTTCGGTCATTTTGAGCACTTTTATTATCGTCGTGAAGCGGAAAAAGTACGCCAGCTTGCTGACTTTGCGATCCGTCATTACTGGCCACAATGGCAGGAAGAGACGGATAAGTATCAGTTGTGGTTTACGGATGTTGTCACGCGCACCGCGACGTTAATGGCCGACTGGCAAGCCGTAGGCTTTGCGCATGGGGTGATGAACACGGACAACATGTCGATTCTTGGCCTGACGATGGATTATGGTCCCTTCGGTTTCCTTGATGACTACGTGCCAGGTTTTATCTGTAACCACTCCGATCATCAGGGGCGCTATAGTTTTGATAATCAGCCTGCTGCGGCTTTGTGGAACCTACAACGTCTGGCGCAGACGCTGTCGCCATTCATCCCGGTTGATGTGCTCAATGATGCGCTGGACGGTTATCAACTGGCCTTGCTCACCCGCTATGGACAACGCATGCGGCAAAAACTGGGTTTCTTTAGCGAGCAGAAAAACGATAACGAAATCCTTAGCGAACTGTTTAGCCTGATGGCGCGGGAAGGCAGCGACTACACGCGAACGTTCCGCATGCTCAGCCAAACGGAACAACACAGCGCCTTGTCCCCATTGCGCGATGAGTTTATTGACCGTGCGGCATTTGACGACTGGTTCACACGTTACCGCACGCGCCTGCAACAAGACAATGTGGCTGATGTTCTCAGACACGCGCAGATGAAGACGGCGAATCCGGCGATGGTATTACGTAACTGGCTGGCGCAGCGGGCAATAAGCCAAGCAGAGCAGGGTGATTACACCGAACTACATCGGTTACACGCTGCGTTACGTACCCCGTTTGCCGATCGGGATGATGATTATATCAGCCGTCCACCTGACTGGGGTAAACGGCTGGAAGTGAGTTGTTCCAGCTAAGGTGCGAGAAAAACCTGTGGGGATGCGTTGGCCGGGTGTTGGCCAACGTGAACCTGGGCACCGTACCAGCGCATCAGATCATCAGCCTGCAACACGGCGTCCGGCGCTCCTTGAGACACAATGCGTCCTTGATGGAGCAGTATGATCCGGTCAGCCCACAGAGCTGCCAGATTGAGATCGTGAAGGATGATGCAAACATGCAATTTTCCTGAAGCAGTGAGTGCTTTTAGTAATCTCAGCAGATGTTGCTGATGGTAAAGATCTAACGCTGACGTCGGTTCGTCGAGAAATAACCAACCACGAGGTTCAGCGTCGCACCACAATTGCGCCAGCGCACGGGCTAGCTGCACGCGTTGTTGTTCGCCACCGGAAAGCGCGGCGTATTGTCTGCCCGCCAACGGGGTGCAGCCGGTGATTGCCATTACCTGTGCGATAAGCTCGTGCTCGGGATGTTGGGACCAGGGGGCACGCCCCATCGCGATGACGGCTTCTGTCTGCCAGTCAAAACCTACCTGCGTTTGCTGACGCATAACCGCGCGATGGCGCGACAGCGTCTGCGTACTCCAGTCAGCCAGTGATTTGCCATCCAACAAACAGTGTCCGGCAGTCGGTTTTAGAAAACCGGTCAACAGACGTAGCAGGGTGGATTTTCCCGCACCATTCGGCCCGATTAACGCGACCAGTTCACCTTTAGCAAGTTTGAGCGCTACGTCGTCAATAACTGAGCGACCAGCAAGGCGATAGTGAAGCCCTTGGGCAATAAAATGTTCAGTCATGCGCGCCTCGTTGACGAAAAATAAGCCATAAAAACCATGGCGCACCGAGAATGCTGGTCAACAGACCAACGGGCATTTCCGCAGGCGCAACGGCGGTGCGGGCGAGAGTATCGGCAATCAGTAGTAAAAATGCGCCAGCCAGAACAGAACCGGGGATCACGGCCCGATGGTCTGAGCCGAGCCACATACGCATTAAATGCGGAACAACCAAACCGATGAACCCAATGACTCCGCTGACCGATACAGCAGCGGCCACGAGTAATGCGCTGCACAACAACAAAATACGCTGGATCGTCCGGACATCAACGCCGAGATAATGCGCCTCCTCCTCACCCAGTTGTAACAGGTTCAGTGCCGCAGCCAGGCGCCAGATAACCAGTACTGTTGGGAGCATTAGCGAGGTGACGGCCAGTAGTGTTGACCACTGCGCAGAACCCAAACTGCCCATTCCCCAAAGTGATAGCTGGCGCAGCTGCGCATCATTGCTGATCCACGACAGCACGCCAACTGCTGCCCCGCAGAGCGCGTTGATGGCAATTCCAACCAATAACAGACGCGATAGCGAACCGTCGCGCTGTTGGCTGAGGATAAAAATCACCACGGTGGCAGCCAGTGCACCGAGGAATGCCGCCATCATTGGCGCATACAACATGAGTAACGCAGGTAATGAGATCGGCAGCACCACCCACAGGGCGACGGCGCAGGCCGCACCGCTGCTAATGCCCAGAAGTCCTGGGTCGGCAAGCGGGTTGCGAAACAATCCCTGCATGACGCAACCTGCCAGTGCCAGCGAGCCGCCAATCACCAGCGCCAGCAGAACGCGCGGTAGCCGAATGGTGAGCCAGATTTGACGCAATGCGTCATCTCCGTCCTGCCAGAGCAGGCTTACCGGCAGGCGCAACGCGCCAAAACCGGTCGCTAGTATCGTCATTACACCCAGCATAAAGGCCAGCGTCCATAACGAGCAGGTGATTCGTCGGGCCATCAGGGCAATTGCTCCGCTTTGGCGCGTAGCTGCAAAATGGCCTGTGGCGTGCGAACGCTAAAGCCCAGCAATGCCATATCATCAATCTGCAGTACCTGCTTATTGCGCCCGGCAGGCGTTTGCGCAAGTCCAGGCAGTGCCCACAGGTTAGCTTCACCACCAACGGCCTGAATACCATCGTGTGAGATCACCACCAGGTCGGGCTGACTGGCTATTACGCCTTCTTGTGATAACGGCTGGTAACGGCTAAACCCCTGCATTGCGTTACGCAAGCCGGCTGCGCGAATAGCGGCATCAGCCCCCGTTTCCTGTCCTGCAGCCATTGCGGTCATTCCACCATGATTGAGAATAAACAGAACTCGTTTATCAAGCTGCGTGGCGGGTAATGCCGCGAGTTCCTGGCGTAACGTGTTGCGCAGGGCTTCGCCTTTAGCCTCCTGGTGTGTAGCCTGCGCAATAACCTTCACTTTCTCATCAATCACGCTAAGCGTATTACTGGCAGGGATCGTGACAACCCTGACGTTGCTCTGCTCAAGCTGTTTTAGCGCCAGAGAAGGCTGCGCTTGTGCGCTGGCTAGCACCAGCGTAGGGCGGGTAGCCAGGATACCTTCGGCGTTGAGTTGGCGTAAATAACCAACATCCGGTAGCGTGTTTGCCGCTTCAGGCCACTGGCTGGTGCTGTCTCGCGCCACAAGGGAAGACTGTGCTCCCAGTGCGTATACAATCTCGGTGACATCGCCACCGAGAGCCACAACGCGTTCTTCGTCAGCAGCCAGCGCTGCGATGGGCAGCAGCGCAATCAGGACCAGCAGTTTTTTCATGCGGCCAGTCCTTTTGGCGTTAAGGCATCGATCTGCGCTCGCCATTGCGCCTGCTCCGGTTCACCTTCCGTACGCTGTCCATAAAGCTGGGCGATTTGCGTGCCATCTGCGGCAAACAACTCCAGGCTGGTCACGTGGCCATCGGCGGTTGGTTTACGTGTCACCCACGTTTCGGCGACGCTCTCTTCCAGCAGATGCAGGGTAAAGGTCGGGTTGAAAATATTTAGCCAGCCTTTCATCGGCACCAGTTTTTCTACCACGCCGGTAAAGATTTGCACGCAGCCGCGATTACCCACAAATACCATGATTTCGTTGCCATCTTGTCGCGTGGTTTCGAGTAACTGTGCCAACGCGCAATTACTGACTTTACAGGCCAGATCGTCACCTACCAGATTAAAGGCGTGTTGGCGGGTCAGATTATGGCGCTTCAGCAGGCCGAAAAACTGGTGAACATCGGTCATGGCGCGCCACTCTTTGTCCACTGTCGCAGCGTCTACGTTAACGGCGGGCACGACGGGTTCAACAGTTTGCAGCCTCAGCGGCGGGTTTTCTGCGAAGATGAAACGGGTCAGCAGCGAACCCCATGCGGTAATATCGGTATTCTCCGTGACATAAACCTTCAGCAGTGCATCACCCTGATGGTCGAAAAATTGGATACTTTGACGTTCGCCACGGGCGGTGGTTTCGCTGATATGGAAGGCGCTGGCCCACTGGTTCAGGAACAGACGTAAATCGAGGGCGCGTGGGTTCAGTACCAGCCCGGCATGACCGTTAAGGTGCTGGTTGGTAAAGGCACCGGTTTGTTCATGCACCGCATATTCATTTCGGCAAATACATTTTGTTTCGCCTACGGCTTCCAGAGCGCCCAGGATCTCGCGCACCTCGCCGCGTAAACGCCACGCGTCATGACCGACGCGTGCGAAGGTCAGTTCAGCTTCGCTAATGTTCATCAACCCTGCGATATCACGCGCGTATTTTCCAGGATATTCTTTTTTCAGTTCCAGCCAGCGTGTGTAGTGATTCATTGCCTCTTCCTTCCAGATTGCTGCCCCGGCTCGCCGGGGCAGGGGGATTACCACTGATAACTCACGAAAATTTTGCCGTTACGGCCATCTTGCGGAATGCCTTGCGGAGACCAGTACGCTTTGTCAAAAGCGTTACCCAGAACCAGCGTGGTGGTCATACCTTTTAGCGCCTGTTGACCCTGATAGCTCACGTAAAAGTCGTTTACCGCATAGCCGGGTTGTTTGGTGTAGCTGCTGCTGATATGGGTTGAGCGGTCCGCAAACGTGCCTATCCAGCCGACTGAGAAACCGCTGTGTGCCACGGGGATGTTCAGTTTGCTGGTGACGGTATCCGGGTTAATGCTGGAAATGTATTCACCCGTGTCGGTATCTTTGCCGCGTGTACGGTTGTAGGCCATGTCTAAACTGAACAGATCGGCGGAGTACTTCGCCATCACGTCCCAGCCCCAGATTTTGGCATTGGGTACGTTATAGGACATGGTGGTTGCGGCAGCGAAATTGACGCTGGTGGAGATGTAATCTTTCGCTTTGGTATCGAAATAGCTGGCTTTAAATTCGAGCGCATCGCTTGCCATCAGCAAATCGTCAAAGCGCAAACCGAAGCCATACTCCTGCGTTTCGTTGGTTTCCGGGCGCAGGTTAGGGTTGGGTACCCAATAGTTGGTGTAAAAACGGCCGATGGAGAAGTGTTTGGCATCGTTGTACATCTCGCCCATTGTCGGTGCGCGGAAAGCCTGCGCCCAGGAGCCGAACAGCATCAGCCAGTCGGCCGGCGTGACGGTCATTCCTGCGCGAGACGACCATTTGTCGGCATCGACATCCGCGTAACCATCGCTGCTACCGCGATATGAGTCATAGCGTGTGCCACCCAGCACGGTTACTGGCAGATCCCGCAGGGTGATTTCATCCTGTAGCCAGCCGGAGCTGAAATCAATTTTTGCCTCAGGGAAACCGGTCGTCGCACCACCGGGGCGCTGTTCCTGGCGATAGTACTCACCGCCGTAAGTTAACAGGTGAGAAGCAAAGGAGTCGGTAAACAACCGGCTGCGGTTATCAATTTTTCCGCCTTTGGTGGTTTGTTTGCGAAACTCATTAGTCGCATCCGGATTCTGGGCATTAATGCGCGCCTCGGACCAGTAAATGCGAGCATCAGCGTTCAGCCAGTCATTGTCCGCAGGGGCGAGCGTGTAGGTCAACTGTGCATCACGCTGGATCGTTGAGCGATTGGTCATCGGGTTGTTACTGGTATCTGCTGCGCTGGTTTGTGGGTTTTTAGGCTCACGTGCATCATTGTTGTAATAACGTAGCGAGCCTGCCAGCGTCTGGGCGCTGTCGATTTTCCAGCTCCCTTTTGCCAGCATATTGTTTATCGCTTCATCGTTCGGCGCGGTGGTTCCGTCGCTCTGGCGTAAGTCCCCGCGGTCGCGAGTTGACCACGCGAGCAGACCGTCCAGCGTGTCGGTACGACCAAACGCGCTGGCGCCCATGCCGAGGCTATGATCGCCCGAGGCAGCAGTACCGAACACGCGGTAACCGCTGTTTTTACCCACTTCAAGTAAGTCTTTAGCCTCTGCTGTGTCATAGGCGATGACCCCGCCGAGCGCACCGCTGCCGTACAGCAGAGCCGAAGGGCCACGCACCACTTCGATACGTTTAATGAGCGCCGGATCAAGAAATGTGCTGTTCAGGTGTCCGGTGTCGGTACCCTGACGAACACCGTCTACCAGCACCAGCACTCCGCGGCGGTCATAGCCGCGCAGATTGACGTCCTGACCGTTGGTTCGTCCCGTACCGTCAAGGGTAAGTCCAGGCACTTTACGTAACAGATCTGCCGCTGAACTGGCCGTCTGGTTTTCCGGCGCGGTCGCATCAATCACGCTGACCATCATTGGCGCTTCAAAGGCACTGCGGGCATTGCCGGTGGCGGTGACAGTCATATCTTCAGCCGCCGCATAGGCGGCGACGGGAAGGTGACTTACGATCGCCAGCGCCAAAAGCGATGGGCGCAGCGATGTTGTGTGCAGGTGTGGCATAGCAACTCTCCATTAGAAAATCGAAAGCGCTGGCTGCCTGGGTATCACCTGGGTGGCTGGCGTAATAGGTATTTATTTAGTCAGAATGAGTTTACCGGCATGTGTCTGGCGCAGCAGGTAGTGCTGACCATCATGTTCTATGATCACTCGTCCTTCATTTCCCAGCAGGCTTTTGCTGTCAATCCGACGTTCGTCAGGCGCGACAGAAGGCGGTGTTTTTTCTTTTGCAGGCGTTGCTGTAGTGTTATCCATACGTGACATAGTGTTTAAAAATAACAATCAATGTAACAATGATAATCATTATCAATAAACTGAGAATTTGCATCAAGCCTTTTTGTGAAATAATTGTGACGGGATCAAATTTGCGGGATTGTGCTGCATTAAAAAAGCCCGGTAGCATGACGCTGACCGGGCCTGGATGGGCACGAACCGTAGGTCGGGTCAGGCGAAACCGCCACCCGGGCATGATGTTAGAATCGACTGTCTACCGCCGCGGCAAGTTTTTCGACCAGCAGTTCCGTATCTTCCCAGTTCAGGCAGGGATCGGTGATTGACTGACCATAAACCAGTGGCTGGCCGCTGACGATTTTTTGCGTACCTTCGTGTAAGAAACTTTCCGCCATGATCCCGGCTATTGCCGTCGAACCATTGCGAATCTGCTGACAGACGTCATCGCACACTTCTAACTGACGGCGATGCTGCTTCTGGCAATTGCCATGGCTGAAGTCCACCACCAGATGCTCCGGCAGAGAGAATTCATGCAGCGTATCGCAGGCAGCAGCAATATCTTCGGCAGAGTAGTTCGGTTTTTTACCACCGCGCATGATGATATGACCGTAGGGGTTACCGCTGGTCTGATAGATAGTCATCTGGCCGGTTTTATCCGGTGAGAGGAACATGTGGCTGGCACGTGACGCACGAATAGCATCGACGGCGATACGTGTATTGCCATCTGTCCCGTTTTTGAACCCGACGGGGCAGGAGAGCGCGGAAGCCATTTCACGGTGAATTTGGCTCTCTGTGGTGCGTGCGCCGATGGCGCCCCAACTGATCAGGTCGGCAATAAACTGACCTGTCACCATATCGAGGAATTCAGTGGCCGTCGGGACACCCAGTTCGTTGACCTGTAACAGCAGTTTGCGTGCCAGCTCAATACCATGATTTACACGATAGCTGCCATTCAAATCCGGGTCGGAAATGAGGCCTTTCCAGCCCACGACGGTACGCGGTTTTTCAAAATAGGTACGCATCACGATTTCCAGACGCGCCTGGTGTTTAGTGCGCAGTGCCTGCAGACGCGTGGCGTATTCCATGGCGGCATCGAGATCGTGAATCGAGCAGGGACCTACGATCACCAGCAAACGAGCGTCTTCACCATTTAATATTTTTTCTATCCGGCGTCGGGAATCCGTGACATGACGGGCGACGGAGGACGAAACAGGATGCCGTTGCGCAAGCTCTGCTGGAGTGACCAGGTTGTCAATACGCGCAGTACGGAGTTCATCGGTTCTGTTCATTACTTATCTCAGAAATTTGTTGCTTCAACGGCAGGACTACCGGGAAGTGATGTACATCACAATATCACACTCATCCTGCCTGGTGGCGAGCATAATAACAAAAAATCGAACCAATGCACTAGCATTCTAGTACATGCGGCGATTCAGCCCCATGATGTCGAGGATCTTGGTGGCAATCTCTTCTACTGAATAATTGGTACTGTTGAGCCACGGAATTTGATTTTTCCGGTACAGCGCCTCTACTTCAGCTACTTCCATTCGGCACTGGCGCAGTGAGGCGTAGCGACTGTTTTCACGGCGTTCTTCGCGGATGGCCGTCAGGCGTTCAGGGTCAATCGTCAGACCAAACAGTTTGTGTTGTAACGGCTTCAGAGAGGCGGGCAGCACCAGATTATCCATATCATCGGCAATAAAGGGGTAGTTAGCGGCCCGGATACCAAACTGCATTGCCAGGTATAAGCTGGTAGGCGTTTTGCCGCAGCGGGAAACGCCAAGCAGGATCACCTGCGCCTGATCAAGGTTGCGCAACGAGATACCGTCATCGTGCGCGAGGGTATAATCAATGGCGGCAATACGCGCATCGTACTTGTTGAGGTTGCCGGGATTCAGGCCGTGCGTGCGATGTGCTATCGGTGTGGGGTCGAGTTTCATCTCGTGTTGCAGCGGGGCGACCAGTGCCTGGACGATGTCCTGGCAAAAACCCTCGCTTTGTAAAATGATCGAGCGAATTTCCGGCAACACGATGGAGTAGAACACCAGAGGACGCACACCTGTTTGTTGATAAATGGCGTCAATCTGGTCTTTAACCGCACGAGCACGACTCTCATTTTCCACAAACGGCAGCGTAATGCTGCTGATCGTGACCGGAAATTGCGACATTACCGCATGACCCAATACCTCTGCGGTGATGGCGGTGCCATCAGAAATATAAAATACATGACGATCAACAGCATTATCCATTTTGCTCATCCTGGGGGCAGACATAATTCTCTGAAAGCATAAATTAAAATTCGTCAGAAGCGAATATTGCTGTATCTATTTTATAAAATGAAACGCTATTTTTATATTTAATGAAAAGTACATTTCATTTTTCGGAACAAATGTTTATACCGACTGATTTTGTGGTGATCCCGTGCTGTTCGCGGGTTTGCGCAAATGCGGAAAGAATCTGAAAAAATAAAAAATAAAGTTGCTTGAACGATTCACCGTTTTTTTCGCTGAGGTAAATATGCCAAGATAATTACGCAAAATTGAGTTTCCTAACCTCGTTCATATATAAGGATTGTTCGATGTCCAACAATGGCTCGTCACCGCTGGTGCTTTGGTATAACCAACTCGGCATGAATGATGTAGACAGAGTTGGGGGCAAAAATGCCTCCCTGGGTGAAATGATTACTAACCTTTCCGGTATGGGCGTTTCCGTACCGAATGGTTTTGCAACGACCGCCGATGCGTTTAACCAGTTTCTGGACCAAAGCGGCGTAAACCAGCGCATTTATGAGCTGCTGGATAAAACGGATATCGACGATGTTACCGAGCTTGCAAAAGCGGGTGCACAGATCCGCCAGTGGATTATCGACACTCCTTTCCAGCCTGAACTGGAAAATGCCGTCCGCGATGCCTACGCGCAGCTGTCAGCGGACGATGCCAATGCTTCTTTTGCCGTGCGTTCCTCCGCTACCGCAGAAGATATGCCAGATGCGTCATTCGCCGGCCAGCAGGAAACGTTCCTTAACGTCCAGGGGTTCAATGCGGTACTGGTCGCTATCAAACACGTGTTTGCCTCGCTGTTTAACGACCGCGCAATCTCCTACCGAGTTCATCAGGGCTATGATCACCGGGGCGTAGCGCTGTCTGCGGGCGTTCAGCGGATGGTGCGTTCTGACCTGGCGTCTTCCGGCGTCATGTTCTCCATTGATACCGAATCCGGCTTCGATCAGGTGGTGTTTATCACCTCCGCGTGGGGACTGGGTGAGATGGTGGTGCAGGGCGCTGTGAACCCGGACGAATTCTACGTGCACAAACCGACCCTGGCGGCCAACCGTCCGTCCATCGTGCGTCGTACTATGGGATCGAAAAAAATCCGCATGATTTATGCGCCGACTCAGGAGCATGGCAAGCAGGTTACCATTGAAGACGTTCCGCAGGCGCAACGCGATATTTTCTCACTGACCAACGAGGAAGTGCAGGAACTGGCGAAGCAGGCGGTGCAAATCGAGAAGCACTACGGTCGTCCGATGGACATCGAATGGGCTAAAGACGGTCATACCGGTAAGCTGTTCATTGTACAGGCCCGTCCGGAAACCGTACGTTCTCGCGGCCAGGTGATGGAACGTTATACGCTGCATGCTCAGGGTAAAATTATTGCTGAAGGTCGCGCCATCGGTCACCGCATCGGTGCTGGTCCGGTAAAAGTCATTCATGACATCAGCGAAATGAACCGTATCGAGCCAGGTGATGTGCTGGTTACCGACATGACCGACCCGGACTGGGAACCGATCATGAAAAAAGCGGCGGCGATCGTCACCAACCGCGGCGGTCGTACCTGTCATGCGGCGATTATTGCCCGTGAACTGGGAATTCCGGCGGTTGTTGGCTGTGGCGATGCGACCGAACGCATGAAAGACGGCGAGAAAGTCACTGTCTCCTGTGCGGAAGGCGACACCGGCTACGTGTATGCCGACATGCTGGACTTCAGCGTGAAGAGCTCCAGCGTGGAAACCATGCCGGATCTGCCGTTGAAAGTGATGATGAACGTCGGTAACCCCGACCGCGCTTTTGACTTCGCTTGTCTGCCAAACGAAGGTGTCGGCCTGGCGCGTCTCGAATTTATTATCAACCGTATGATTGGCGTGCACCCACGTGCACTGCTGGAATTCGATGATCAAACGCCGGAACTGCAAAACGAAATCCGCGCAATGATGAAAGGGTTTGATTCACCACGCGAGTTCTACGTAGGTCGCCTGACTGAAGGGATCGCGACGCTGGGCGCGGCGTTTTATCCGAAACGCGTCATCGTGCGCATGTCGGACTTTAAGTCCAACGAATATGCCAACCTGGTCGGCGGTGAGCGTTATGAACCGCATGAAGAGAACCCGATGTTGGGCTTCCGTGGCGCTGGTCGTTATGTTGCGGATAGCTTCCGTGACTGTTTTGCGCTGGAATGTGATGCCGTAAAACGTGTCCGTAACGACATGGGGCTGACTAACGTGGAAGTAATGGTACCGTTTGTTCGTACCGTTGCCCAGGCGAAAGCGGTCGTGGAAGAGCTGGCACGTCAGGGGCTGAAGCGCGGCGAGAATGGACTGAAGATCATCATGATGTGTGAGATCCCATCCAACGCCTTGCTGGCTGAACAGTTCCTCGAATACTTCGACGGCTTCTCTATCGGGTCTAACGACATGACACAGCTGGCGCTGGGTCTGGACCGTGACTCTGGCGTGGTTTCTGAGCTGTTTGATGAGCGTAATGATGCGGTGAAAGCACTGTTGTCGATGGCGATTCGTGCCGCTAAGAAACAGGGCAAATACGTTGGTATTTGTGGCCAGGGCCCATCTGACCACGAAGACTTCGCGGCCTGGTTGATGGAAGAAGGGATCGACAGCCTGTCGCTCAACCCGGACACCGTTGTGCAGACCTGGCTGAGTCTGGCTGAACTGAACAAGTAACTTAATGCCGGATGGTGGCGTAAACGCCTACCGGCCTACGATGGGTAGTCAACGTAGGCCGGGTAAGACGTGTTCGCATCGCCATCCGGCACTTTACCCTGCAACGCTCTCTATGTTCTCCATGCTTAAGCGCTGAATAATATCCTGACGTAGCTGAAATTTTTGGATCTTGCCAGACGCCGTGCGCGGTAACCTCTCGACAACCACGATGTGCTCCGGGTACTTGTATTTAGCTACCCGTTTACGGCTAAAAAAGGCCACGACAGACTCCAGCGACAGCGAATGGTGCGGAGGTTTTAGTACCACATACGCACACGATCGTTCGCCTAAACGCTCATCCGGCATTGCCACAACGCAGGCATCATGAATACGCGGATGCTGCAACAAAATATCCTCGACCTCGCGGCTACTGATATTTTCTCCACCGCGCACAATAATATCTTTCTTACGCCCGGTGATTTTGATGTATCCGGCATCGTCCATTCGGCACAAATCGCCGCTGTAATACCAGCCGTCATTATCCAGTGCCCGGGCGGTCAGTTCAGGTTCATCAAGGTAGCCCATAAAAACATTGGGTCCGCGGGATGCCTCTTCTCCTTCCATCCCCGCAGGCAACGTGTTACGTGCCTTATCGACGACTTTAATTTCCACGCCGGCAGCGGCATATCCGTCGGTGTTCATCTGGCGGGAAAGCGAATCATCCAGATTGACCACCGCGTGCGGCGAGCTTTCTGTTGAGCCATAGACGCTTAAAAGTTTAATGCCGAGCTGCTGACAATCTCGGGCTATTTTTTTCGGAATGGTAGTGCCGCCGCATAAGAAAAAGCGTAACGACGAGAGATCGTAGGGATGTTTTTCCACGCTACACAGCATGTCATAGACGAACGGTGTAGCGCCGAGTACGCAAGTACAGCGCTGTTGTTCCAGCAATTCGAGACAAGCTGCGGGAGTAAAAATATCCAGCAGTACGCTGCGTGCGCCAATTAAAAACGGTGCGGTCACGCCATGTAAAAAACCGGTAGCATGGCCGAGTGGCGCAGGCATCAAAAATACGTCCAGCCAGGTGAGATTAAGACGGGCACAATAGGCGCGTTCACTGGCCAGGATGTTGTTGTGGGTCAGCATTACCCCTTTGGGCATCCCCTCTGTTCCGGAGGTAAACAGCACTGCAGCCAGCTCATCGGCATGCACGTTGACTGGCTGAGTTAAGGGGGGTGATAAAAGAAGCTGGCTGAGTGCCAGTGAGTCTGTCGCGGGTGCCAGCTTATCGACGGCAACAATCTGTTGCAGATGTGGTAGCTGGTTTTGCAAGGGCAGGATCAGATCCACCGGCCGGGTTTGTTTAAACAGCGTAGGAGCGAAAAAAATCTTTGCCTTGCATTTGTTCAGTACCCATACCAGTTCGGCTTCGCGCCAGGCAGGAAGTAGTGGTACGGAAACCACCCCGGTTTTCAGACAGGCCAGATAGATAAGGGTGAATTCACACCAGCCGGGCAATTGAAAGGCGACGCGGTCACCCGGCTGGACCCCGCAGGCTAACAACCAGGTCGCCAGACGGCTGGCCGCACTGTCGAGCGCGGCGTAGGTGTATGAATCGCCGTGGTTATCGACCACCGCGATTTTATCCGGCATCGCCTGAGCAGTTTGGCTCCAGTAATCACCCAGCGATGCATCCCCCCAAAATCCTTGTTGTCGATAAGCTTCCCGACGTTCGGCATTAAACGTTAATGTGACACTCATGAGTTTTTCCCTGGATAATTTCGGTACACGTCCTGCCGGATGACAGATGTCTGTATCCGGCGTACAACAGGCGATACGTGTTAGCCGTAACGGAAATCCACACCAAATGTCCCAGCCGGGTATTCCCATTGATCGAGGATAGTGGAACCGCACAGAACCCGGCAGGTACCACATTCCAGGCAGCCTGCGGAATCAAAATGGATATTTCCACTTTCGTCCTGCTTATACAGTCCTGCAGGACAGGCTTTCAGCAGTTTGCGAAATTCTCTCATGTCAGGATGCTCGGCAAGAATGATGTGCGGATGCCCTTCATCGACATTGAATTTGTTAACGCCCAGTTTGACGTCAACATTTACGGTGTTGTCCTGACTCATAGCGCGGTTGCTCCCTTGATGCCGTCTTTCAGTAGGTTCATCAGCCCAATCTGCTTCGCGTGGGACAAAATAGTCTTGCGAATGGGCGGGGTCGGGCGGCCATCAACGGTGAACATATCGCTCATGATATCGGCCACCATGCGCGGATATTGGGTAAACAGACGGGGGTTTTCCATTAGCGCGGGGATCTTACGGAAATGCTGTAAATCACGCATCACGCACCCCTGTTCAAGGGCGCGTTTGTAGTCCATCAGGCTGTTGGCGGAGAAATCCTGACGTTCTTTCGCGGCAATGGCGGTTTTGGCTGCCGCCTCTGCTGAAGCGATCGCCAAATCCATGCCGCGCACGGTGTAGCCCAGATTCAGACAAAAACCGGCGGCGTCGCCGACGATCATCACCCCGTCATCCACCAGCTTTGGTACCATCGCCAGGCCGCCTTCCGGCACCATGTGCGCGGAATACTCCAGCAATTCACCGCCGGCGATCAGTGGGCGAATAGTGGGGTGCTGTTTAAAATCTTCCAGCATTTGCGGAATGCTTTTTGTCGCATGCTCGATATCGCCCAGACCACATACCAGCCCCAGAGAGACGGAGTCTTTGTTGGTGTACAGGAAACCTCCGCCCATCAGGCCGTTAGATGGCGAACCGGCAAACAACCAGGCGGCACCTTCATTTCCTGATAGATTAAAACGATCTGCGATGACTGCTGGCGGCAGGCCGATCAGTTCTTTCACGCCAACGGCATAATGATGCGCCGAAGAGGGCGGTACCATTCCCAATGAACGGCCCAGCATGGAATTGACGCCATCAGCAAGGATAACGATATTGGCTTCCAGGATATCGTCACCCGCCTGCACGCCAGTGACTTTGTTGCCTTCCCGGATCAGGGAATCGACGCGAACGCCCGGAATAAACTGAGCCCCGGCCTGTTCGGCTTTTTCCATCAACCAGGGATCGAGTCTGTTGCGCAATACGGTATAGGAGTCCTGCGCTGGGCTATTGTCTTTTTCACGATGGAAATCGAGGGTGACAGCACTTTCTTCGGTAAGGAAAGAGATTCTTTCGCGGGTCACTTTCCGTTCGACAGGGGCCTCCTCTGCAAAGCCGGGCATAATGTGCTCCAGGCTATGCGTGTAGAGTCGTCCTCCGGTCATGTTTTTGCTGCCAGCACTGTTTCCGCGCTCAATAACCAGCACGTCCAGCCCGGCCTGGGCCATCACGTAACCCGCTACCGCACCCGCCACGCCAGCACCGACCACAATGGCATCAAATTTTTCATCTGACATGTTCTTTGCTCCTTTCCCGCCGCGAGTGCAGCGGGATATGTGCGTTAAATGTGGCAGTTAGCGACTGAGCTGTTCGATAAGGGCCGGGACGACTTTGTAAATGTCACCAACCAGACCGTAATCGGCGTAGTTGAAGATCGGGGCTTTTTTATCTTTATTGATGGCGACTATGATCTTCGCGCCGTTCCCGCCGACCATATGTTGAATTTGTCCTGAGATGCCCAGAGTCAGGTACAAATCTGATTTCAACAGCACGCCGGAAACGCCAATATAGCGCTCGCGCTCCATCCAGTTTTCACCTTCGGCAATAGGGCGCGAACAACCCACTTCGGCACCCAGAACGGCGGCAAGATTGCGTACCATCTGCAGATCGCTCTCGGCAACCAGGCCACGACCGACGCCAACCACGCGTTTGGCTTTGCTGAGATCCACGCTGCTGAGGGATTTGGCTCGACGTTCCTGGCAAACAATCTCATGAAGCGGCGTGATATAAGGAGCAGAGACGACAGGGCAGGTATGCGCAGGATTGGCTTCTCCGGGTTCAAACATGCCTGGGGCAAGTGTGATAATCGCCAGCGCGCTATTCAGTTTTTCTTTACCGAAGGCCAGACCGCCATACATACGGTGTTCTGCAAACAGCGCACCTGCATCGAGAGTGACCGATGTGGCGTCGTTTACCATCGCCGCATTGAGTTGAATGCTTAACCGCGCGCCCAGTGATTTTGCGCGTTTAGACGCAGGCATCAGCAACAGGCCGGTGTGCGTTTGCAGTAAGGCGGCGACAGTCTCGGCGTAGTTTTCAACACGCTGCAGTCCACTGGCGTGTTCGAGCACGATGATGTCATCGGCACCCAGTGCTTTAACCTGATCGGCCTGCTCGTTGCCCTGCACAATAAGGTGTACCTGCTCGCCCCACTGGCGGGCGCCGGTTATTAATTCCGCATAGCGTTCTACGTTATCGCTAAACACCCATACGTTGGCTAATTTACTCATGATGATTGTTCTCCGTTGGGCTTAGTTCAGGGCTTTTTTCAGATGTTCGGCCAGTTCGGCAATGGCTTCTGCTGAGTCATTTTCCAGAATGATGTGCTTACGTTCTGTCTGCGGTGGAACGCTAAGGCTGACTAGTTCCGCCAGCGGTGATGCTGGCGTCCAGCCAATATCGCTGGCCTGCCAGGGGGTGACGGTTTTTTTGCCGGCACCAAGAATGGCTTTCATTGACGGAATCCGCGGTGTATTGATATCTGAGGTTACGCACAGCACGGCGGGGAGCGGCAGTTCAATCACTTCAACTTCGTCTTCCAGTGTACGTTCAACCACAATGCGGTCGCCGTTACGTTGGATGTGGCTTACCGCGTTAATCACAGGAAGCTGTAGGAGCTCACCCACCAGCAAACCGACCTGTTGTGCGTAGACATCGCCGGACCCTTCCCCGAACAGCATCAGATCGCATTCAATGTTTTTAGCCGCACAAGCCAGTGCCTGGGCGGTATCGCGCGGCAGCGCGTGCTCCAACTGTGGGTCCTGCACCATAAACAGGCTATCCGGACCGCGGGACAGCACGTCTTTACGTACTTTAGAATTTTGCAGCAAGGAGCCACCCACCGTTAAGGCGACAATCTCATCGCCTTCAGCGGTAAGTTGTGTGGCGGCTTCAATCGCGTTCAGATCAAATTGACTGATTTTGGCATCGGCCCGATCAAAGTTAAGCGAGCGCTCTGGGGTAACAACAATGTCCTGTTCTTCAGGCACCAACTTAAAGCAGATTATTATTTTCATGGCATCTCCAGTGAGTCACGTTCGGATGATGACGGTGCGCGTCATTATCGGCAGTAGGGAAAATTTGACTGAAAATAGTGTGCGGCAGAGTGGGGCCTGTTTTCGACGGGGAAATCTGTTTTCATTCCCAACAATCTTGCAGAAAAATGTGCAACGGCGATGCGGGGTTTCTAAGCGAGGAGTAAAGATTGTGTACGCAAGATTACACCGTGACAACAGTAAATGAGGGTGTAATTGAGAAATACATCCTATTTTTACGCGATATCTACCCGCATTTGTTTCTGATATGTAAATCGTTAATGTTGAATTAATAACATTTATTCTATTCAATTAGTATAAAACGTAAATAACGCCCGCTAACAGCGTTCTTGAGCAAGAAGTGTCATCTTGCAGACGACGCAAATAATTTTGTTTCGCTTGGGTAGAATATCGTTGTATAACGTGATTAATCGTTTTCATTTAACACTATTAATTTTCCGCATATTTATCATCTAAAGGTGGAGGCTGTCATGTATCAACGATGTTTTGATAATGCCATGGAAACCCTTTTTGAGCAGGGGAAGACCCCCAGATTTTCGCGATTCGTCATCAGTGATGATCCTAACTGGGAGTCGGGCCACCATGTTCATGACAATGAAACAGAGCTTATCTATGTCAAAAAAGGCGTTGCGCGCTTAATCATTGATTCTTCCCTGTATGTTGCTCACGCCGGGGATATTGTGGTGATAGAACAAGGACGGTTACATGCCGTCGCCTCGGATAGCAGCGCACCTGCCACGACCTACACCTGTGCACTGTACGGTTTTCGTTTCAATGGTTGGCAGGATAACCAGTTGTTGCAGTTACATTCGTGTCCGGTCATCAGCGTCGGCCAGGGACAGGAGGTTATTAAGAGTATTTTTAACGAACTGAGTATTATGATACCGCAGTGTAAAAATAATCTGTCATCCTCTGCTTATGATGCCTTTGCCTACGCATTAACCGTCTTGTATTACGAAAACTTTAAAAATGCTTATCGTTCGGAGCAGGGGTATATTAAAAAAGACGTGTTAATTAAAGATGTTCTGGTGTATTTGAATAACAACTTTCGCGAAAAAATCACGCTTGAACAGTTGTCTAAAAAGTTTCGCGCCAGTGTGAGTTATATCTGTCACGAATTCACTAAAGAGTATCGTATTTCGCCGATTAATTATGTTATTCAACGGCGGATGACGGAGGCAAAATTTTCGCTGACGAATACGGAAGCGTCGTTAGCGGAAATCTCGTGGCGGGTAGGATATGAAAATGTTGATCACTTTGCCAAACTCTTTCAGCGACACGTAGGCTGTACTCCCAGCGATTATCGTAAACAGTTTAAAAATAATCTGACTGAGCAGGAATGCCTGCAGCCGGAAGTCTGATTTTCTGGTGTAAGTCCGGATAGCGTTTATCCGCTATCCGGATGACAGAACGGCTTACTTGTTTTGATAATCTTTCAGGATCTGGCGTCCGGCGACGTAGATCATGATTTCATCGGTGCCACCGCCAATGCGTTCGCAGCGCACATCACGCCAGAACCGGGATACACGGGCTTCATCGGTATAACCCAGACCACCCATTATCTGAATCGCGTCGTCGATAACTTCCATCGCTGTGCGGGCGCAGTACAGTTTTGCCAGCGCCGCACTGGTACGCAGTGATTGTTCCTGATCGGCCTGCCAGGCGACTTTCAATACCATATTGCGCATGTTTTCGATTTTAACCGCCATCAGCGCCAGTTTTTCCTGGATCATCTGGTTGTGGCCAATCGGTTTACCAAAGGCGATACGCTGGTTGGCGTAACGTGCGGCATCTTCGAAAGCGCATTCGGCAAAGCCGGTGCTGCGTGCGGCGTTGATCAATCGCTCCATTTCGAAGTTGTACATCACGTTGAGGAAGCCCATACCCTCTTCGCCGACCATATCACTTTCGTCTACTTCAACGTCATCAAGATAGACTTCGCAAGTACTTAACATGTGCCAGCCGATTTTATGCAGCGGATTAACTTTGATGCCGGGTTTCTTCGAATCCACCCACCACAGGGTAAAGGCTTTCTTCGGATCTTTCGGCTCGGGATCGCGAGCCAGGACAAGCATATACGGGTACTCTTTGGCACCGGTAATAAAGGTTTTTTGCCCGTTAAGGTACACCTTGCCATTTTTGCGGGTGTAGCTGGTGGTGGCGCTGTTGTTATCTGAGCCAGCTCCCGGTTCGGTTAACGCCAGCGCATAGGCCGGATCGCCCGTCTCCATGGTGCTTTCAGCGGTTTTACGTAGCTGCTCCGCGGAGCCAAAACGGCGCATACTGTGGATACACTGACCGTTAGTGATCAGAAAAGCAGGTGCACCACATTTTGAGACTTCCATCAGCGCCAGCATTTGCGTGACGTAATCTGCCGGAATACCACCGAACTCTTCCGGCACGCCCAGCATTGAAATGCCGTTATCCGCAAGCGCGCGCATAAATTCTTTAGGGTAGGTGGAAGTTTGATCGCAGGTGCGGAAATATTCTTCCGGGAAATTACTGGTGATCAGTTCCCGAATGCTGGCAAGCAGCAGCTCTTGTTCTTCAGTTAATGAAAAGTCCATCAGGGTACTCCTTTTAATTGGCGGCGTCGGGCAAAACAAAACCCATCGTGGCATCGATAAATAATCTTTGGTCCATCAGTTTCAGGTCTGGAGAAATAACGGGAGCGAAATCCATTTTGTCCAGAATGTCTTCCTGTAAAGAAACACCTGGGGCAATTTCCACTAAATGGAGGCCATCTTCTTTTAACGTAAATACGGCGCGTTCGGTGATGTAACGCACATCCAGTCCACGTTCGAGGGCAATTTTTCCACTGAAGGTGATTTCAGGTAATTCGCTAACGAATTTCTTCACCCGACCTTCCTGCACGATATTCAATTTACCGTCGGCAACATCCGTTTTCAGACTTCCGGCCGTCAGGGTGCCGCAGAAAATAATTTTCTTCGAGGTGGCGCTGATATCAATAAAACCGCCAGTGCCCATGATCTTGCCATTGAATTTATGCACACCGACGTTGCCGTGCTGATCGACTTCGGCGAAACTTAAATAGCACACATCCAGACCGCCACCGTGGTAGAAGTCAAACTGGGAGGTCATATCCAGAATAGCGCGGGTATTGACGTTGGCCCCAAAAGCGATGCCCTGTGAGGTAATACCGCCGATTGGCCCGGTTTCAACCGTCAGTATGAAGTCATCGGCGCAGCCTTCTTCCCGCGCAACGAGACCAATACCGTCGGCAATTCCTACGCCAACGTTACCCACTGCACCTTTCCGCATTTCGAACAGCGCACGTCGGGCTACCAGTTTACGTTGGTTAAGCGGCAGGGCAGTTTGCAGGCTGTCATCAAGGATAAAATCGCCTGAAATAAAGCGGTTAACCGGCGCTCCGCCATACAGCTGAGTCTGTTCAGGATCGATAACGACGATATCCACCAGATAGCCAGGGATCCGCACGGCTTTAGGGTGCAGTGTGGCTTTCTTCACCATTTTTTGTACCTGCATCATGACTATGCCGCCGTTGTTATGCACAGCCTGCGCGATGACCAGCGCATCGAGATACATCACTTCGTCTTCAAAGGTGGCGTAGCCTTCGCTGTCACAGGTGGTGGCGCGAATAAAGGCGATATTCGGCGCAATGGCTTTGTAGTAGAGATACTCTTTGTTATCAATTTCTACCAGTTTGATCAGATCTTCGGTGGTTACTTCATTGAGTTTGCCACCTTGTTGGCGGGGATCGACAAACGTGCCAATACCGATATCACTCAAAATGCCTGGCTGATGGGCCGCAGAGGCACGCAGTGTTTGTGTTAATACGCCTTGTGGATAGTTGTAGGCGGCAATTTTATTTTGTTCCGCGAGGTCAGAGATACGTGGGGATTGTCCCCAGTGGCCGCACAACGCCCATTTAACTAAACCTTCCTGTGCCAGTGGACTAATACCCCGGTCTGCGCGGTCGCCCAGTCCTGTCGGGCTAATTAGTGACAAATTACGCGGGGATTGGCTATTTTTATATTTCTCGGCCAGTGCATTAATTAATGTTGTGGCCTCAAGTATCCCACCGCCAGCGCCTAATACGCAGAGGGTGGCTTCATCCGGAATATAATCAATTGCGTCAGCTGCAGATAATACCGGTACCCGACCATTTAAACGTGTTGGTCTTGACAGTTTCATATAAACTCCAGGTTATATTCGTGCGAATACCTATCGCTATATTCGATAATAGTGTTTTGCGTTATTTAAAAATATTTAATCGTCTGCCAGATATTCGTGGTAAAACGAATATCTGGGGCAGGGCGTTATTTATTGCAATTTAAAAATATTCAGCTATTAAGCCTGGTGTAATATTGTCAGAACGGTGCGTAGATCGGTTACGGAGATTTGTCCTGGGGCCGAGGCTTTTTTCACCGCGCCAAACGTCGCCGCTGAGCCGAAGACTTCGCCGGACAGTCGTGAGATCACACCAGTTTTCGCCATTGACATGGTAATAATTGGGCGGTCGGCGTAGCGTTCCTGCATCTCCAGCGTGGCGCTAAGCAATGTCAGCACATCCGTTTTGCTTTGCGGCATCAACGCGATTTTGGGAATATCTGCACCAAGTTCCTGCATTTTACGCAGTCGCTGGACAATATCATCGGCCGCAGGTGTCTTGTGAAAATCATGGTTCGACATAATAACGAAGACATTTTTCGCGTGTGCATGCTCGACGGTGGCTTTAACCAGGTCATCACCGGTGAAAAGCTCCAGGTCGATCATATCCACCAGACCGCTGTCCACTGCTGCGCGGTTTAATGCAATATAGTTTTCGACAGACAGTGCCTGCTCCCCCCCTTCCTGTGCGCTACGGAAGGTGAACAGCAACGGTTTGTCCACCATCACATCACGGATTGCACGTGCGGCTTCCAGCACTGCGTCAATGGAAGCGACATCGGCGAAATGGTCAACACGCCATTCCAGGATGTCGAAATCCGCTTCGCGATAGGCCAGTGCTTCGCTTTTTACCGTTGAGATGTCTTTACCCATCAGCGAGACAATGATCTTCGGCGCACCCTCGCCAATCACGAGGTTTCTTACGGTTACGGTTTTCATTGATTACCCTTTAACTATTCACAAATACTGCCCATCAGGCTGCAAAACCCATAACCTGTTTGACATACTCCAGCGGGAAATCTTTCCCGGTCCAGAGCTTGAACTGCTCAGCCCCTTGCCACAACAACATGCCGTAACCATCAATCGTTTTGCAACCGGCCTGTTGTGCCTGTTGCAATAACCTGGTCATATGTGGGTTATACACACATTCGGTCACCAGCAGTTCCGGGCGTAGCAGGGAAACGTCGGTCACGATAGATTCGTTATCCAGCGGTTTCATGCCGACTTTCGTGCCGTTGGTCAAAATATCCGCGCTGGCGAGGGCTTCGGCAAAAGCCTGGCGATCGGCAAGGTCGATCACGGTGACAACGCAGTCAGTGTTTTCATTAACACGTTTGGCGAATGCCTGCGCCTTTTCAAAGAACTCATCTTTACGGTTAAAGATCTTAATTTCTTTGATGCCTTCAATGGCTGCCTGAGCGCCAATGGCTGTAGACGCGCCGCCCGCGCCCAACAGTACCATGGTTTTACCTTTAATATCGAAGCCGCTTTCTTTAATCGCGCGAATATGACCGGTGCCGTCGGTGTTGTAACCACGCAGGTAGCCATCATCATTCACGATGGTGTTGATTGCGCCAACCAGTTTGGCGGCAGGCGTTAATTCATCAACATATTCACAGGCCAGCTGTTTATTGGGCATGGAAACCCCGGTGCCGCGCATTTTTAACGCTTTTAAACCGGCAATTGCATTAGCAAATGTTGAGTTATTGACTTCAAATGCCATGTAAGTAAAAGGCAGACCCGCTTTTTCTAATGCTTTATTTTGCATTTCAGGGGACAGACTGTGTCTGATAGGGTAGGCCATCAGACCAATCAGTTCATATTTTGCAGTTACGTCCATTTGATACTCCTTCTAAACAATTTATTGAAAATAACGTTCGCCCAACCGCACATCATTTTTGGGGATATCAAATACGCGGTAATAGCGAATAAAGACGATGATGGCGGTGATGAATGCCAGCAGAGCAAATGCAAGGTCCAGCAAAATGATGTATTGCAGGCCGATGTTCGAAAGGTACCCGGTGATCAGTGGGATAATAAAGTTGGCTACACCACCCATCATCATATAAACACTGGTGACTTTGGCTTTGCTCTTCGGGAAAAACTCCGACATCACCGAGACACCGAGCTGTAAAATACCGCCAGCAGCAGAGAAGCCAATCAGAAACGATCCTGCGTTACAAACCAGCGGAGAGGGATACAAATAAATGACCGCAGCGGTAATGCTTGCCAGACCAGCGTTAAAAACGTTAGCCCAAATGGGGCGAACCATTTTCTTCAGGAGGGCAGCAAAGATGAATACGCAGACCAGCGATCCCATGCTGTAGTAAGAGATGGTTTTTAGTGCATCAGTTTCTGCCATGCCAGCAAATGCCATGGCATATTTCGGCATCCAGACCACGATGACATAAAAGGTTGAGAATGCGGCAACCCCAAACAGCACGGAAGCGACACCTTCCAGCCAGACCAAGGGTTTACTGTTCATCTGTGGCAGATCTTTGGCGAGGCCCGCGTCCACCATCTGGCTGGGAAAGCGACTTTTTAACAGCATCAGGGTGATGATCACGAACAGTACACCCGGGATGATGACCGCATAGCCGTACCAGACATGGTTGAGCAGCATGGTACTGACGATGATGGGGTAAATCATCTGGCCAAACGACACCATGGCTTTAACCAGAATAACCGCCGAGCCGGATGCTTTGGGGAAACATTCCATTAACGCCGGATAGCCGCCGGTATCCAGCGCCGAATTCGCTACGCCAACGCATACAGCCAGAATAAAGGCAACCATCAGATTGGGGCTGGCGGGAATACCGAAGAAGAACAGCATATATAGAATAACGCCTAACAGAATGATAGCCCGACGACCGAACTTATCTGAGAGAACGCCAAAGAATAAAATACTGACCAGTCGCCCAAGACCAATACCGGAAATTAGATAGGCAATCCCTGCATTATCGGTTGAAAACTTTTCAGCCAGGGAGGTCATGTTTTGCGCCAGGGTGATGACGCTAATACCGTGTAAAAAATAACTGAAATAAATACAGGTTATCGCCAGAAGAAATGGCGTGTTAAAGGTCTTTTTCTGAGACATTTTTTCACAACTCCTTGCGGATTTTAAAATTATTCTGTGCTCGTCGGTGTAGTTTAAATTTCGGCGACCTTGTGATTAATATACCGGGCAGTAGTTATTGTACCTACATAGCATGGCGTTTAAGTTACCAGGTATATTGCATATCAAACTGTGAAACCTAATTCGTCAGGCCGACGTTTTGCCGTTGTTTTAAAAATACGTCCAATTATTTTGCAGAAGAGAGGAACAATATTGCACCCGCGTTATTGTGCGAGTGGCGCCATGTTTAACTGACGCTTTGCTGCAAGCCGGCTGCGATAACCAATAAACAGTGCCAACAGGAAACCGAGCGCAGCGATACCCGTATCAAACCACATGATGTGCGCAATGCTGGTTTCGGAGAGTCTGGCGGTAATCAGTGGGATCGTGAAGGTCGCGATACTGCCCGCGCTGTAGTAAATACCGGTAGCTTTACCTTTCGCCTGCGGAAAGCGAGCGGCCATTAGCGTTAGACCGATTTGTACGACGCCTCCGGCTGAGGAGAACCCGATGACAAAGGCGAATGTAATCACGACCCAGGTTGTTGGATGCAGGCAAACCGCCAGCAGCGCGATAAAGGAGATAAAGGTGTACAGCATCAACAGAGACGTGGCACGACCCGCTTTTCTCGCCAGAGGAGCAGTAATGAATACGCACAGCAGCGAACCACAGGTGTAAATACTTAACAGTTTGATAGATAACGTATACGGCATACCGGCGACAAACTGACCATACTGTGCCAGCCACTGGCTAACCAGATAAAATGTGGCCATCGAGATATAGCCATACAGGGTGTAACTCCCCAGATCGAGAAGGGAACAACGATGATCCGGCTGAACAGGTTCCTGTAATGCGGATGATGGTGTGATGGAATGCTGCGGGCCCGGATGTGCAGGGAAGCGGCAGCGAAACAAAAATATGCCGTTGAGCGCTATAATTCCCGCCGCCAGCAAGAAGGACCAGCCAAACCAGAGTTCAGCCCATACCAGCAGGCTGATAACCATCGGCAACAGAAACTGGCCGCTGGACACAAAGGCTTTAATCAGAATATTGGCGGTGCTGGGCGAGCGGGGGAAGGCTTCCATCAGGCTGGGGTAGGTTCCGGCATCAAGAAAACTGTTTGCCATTCCCGCTAAAAAACCAAAGGCGTAGGCAATCACAATGCTATGAGTATTGATGATGCCAAAAAAGAAGATTAGGTAGCAGATCATGCCAAAAATGATAAACGGTCTGCGGCCATAGCGATCGGAGAGCATGCCTGCAACTAATAGAACGCTTAACCGACCAATACCAAGGGAGGAGATGACAATCGAGACCCCCGCTGCATTAGTTTGCCACTGTTGTTCAAGTGAGGACATATTGAGGGACATTAGAATGACCCCCATACCGTGTACCAGGTAATTAAGGTACAGCCCTATCGCAGTGGAGAAATAGGTGTTTTTCATAATGTGTTACTCAGCGAAGAGGCTAAATGGATGTTGTGTTTTGTGTCGCGTAGGGCGTGTTAGCCCAAATTGTATGCAGACTGCGCGTGAGCGAGGGCATATTGTCGGGTGCCCGTGTTGCAACGTAGTGGTGACGTTATAACCGCTTAACACAAACGCTCAAGGTTGTGTGCATAGAGTTCCACAGCAACCGATTGATAGATTTTCCAGTCGAGAAAATTGTCGTGGCTATAAACTGCCTGAAAAGAAACCAGATCGGGGAAAAAACGCATCGTGTTATTACCGATACGATTATTTATTTTTTCGATGATCGCGTTAATTCTTAACTTTCTCTTTGCTTTCATTTCTGTACAAATGCGCGCGATGTTTTCCGGGATTTCTTTTTCACCGCTTTCCCATTGTTGCCAGGCGACAATGTCGCCATCCCGCGCGATATACGCGGCGCTTTCTTCCACCGTCATAGCAAAAATATGACGGATAGCCTGCAATTCTAATGCGTTCATTATTTAATCACTTCATAAAAGACAGTGGAATAGTAATAACATTAATGTGGATATTTCGGCTTGAAGAGAGTCACAGTATCTTGTGCAATATTATTTGTTATTAATCTGTGAAGTCGGTGCATTTGGTGTGAGAGTGAAATAAAGCAATGGGCTAGCTGATGCGATGTAGGTCGTTAGGGGGAGAGTTCAGGATAAAAAAAAGCCCATCGTGGGAGATGGGCAAAGACTACACACAGCAATTCGTTATTTCACTCAGGGGATTTCCATGCTTATAAATCAATGTGTTGATCTAAAGCCTTGGGGTAATAGTAGGCATGCGGGTTTTTCACGTCGATCAGATTCATCTCAATAGTTTAAAAACTGTAAAGAATTTGCGACATAAATGAGTACTCCCACAGGGCTGGCGTTGGGTTTGGTTCGGGGAGCGGTGATGTGTTTATCAGCAATATTAAACAATCAGGCGGCAATGTTGCCGCCTGATGCTGTACTACTTATTGCTTTCGATTTCAGCGATTTCTTCGAGGATTTGGTCCGGGTCGGTGCCCGGTGCAGGGGCTTCGTTGACCCATGCGGAGAACAGGCGCCATGAAACAGCCAGTACCACTGGGCCGATAAACAGACCAATCATACCGAATGCAATCAGCCCACCGATAACCCCGGACAGAATAAGGATCAATGGCAAATCAGCACCCATACGAATCAGCATCGGACGAATAACGTTATCCAGTGTTCCGACCACGCCACTCCACACCAACAGCACCGTGCCCCAGGTAGAGTCACCCGTCCAGTAAAGCCAGATAATGGCCGGAACCAGTACCGGTAAAGGCCCCAGTTGCACCAGACAGGAGAGGATCATCAACACCGCCAGTAGCGTCGCATAAGGTACCCCCGTTACCGCCAGACCAATACCGCCGAGGACGGCCTGCACCAGCGCGGTGACGACCACGCCTAATGCAACCGCACGAATAGCCTGTGCTGCCAACAGGATTGCAGCGTCACCGCGTTTCGATGCAAGACGGCAGGCGAAGTGGCGAATGCCTAGCGCCACCTGCTCACCGCGCCAGTACAGCAGGGCGCTGAATAGCAACATCAAGCCACAGTGCATCATAAAGCGGCCAATATGCGCGGCCTGACCAACAAACCAGGTGGTTGTGGTACCGATATAGGGACGAACCTTAGCCATGATAGCCGAACCGCCCATATCCAACAGGCTGTGCCATGCGCCATAGAGTTTGGCACCCACCAGCGGAATACTGTTTAACCACGCCAGATCCGGCAGCGTCATATCGCCGGCGGTAACGGCATGGATCAAAGGACCACTGCCATCAACGATGCTGTTGACCAACAGAGCGATAGGAATAATGAATAACAGAACTAACAACAGGGTCATCACCAGCACGGCCAGCGAACGGCGTCCCCACAGCAATTTTTGTATACGTATCAGGATGGGCCAGGTCGCAATGACCACCGTACCTGCCCAGGCGAAGCCGAGGATAAAGGGTTGCACAATCCAGAGACAGGCCACAATCATGATGGCTAAAAACAGCACCGATAGCAGCACTTGTGCAATATCCCTGGGCTGACGGAAATTTACCATAAATACTTTTCACCTTTGTCTTTGCGTCAGAACGTTGACGCGACGTGAACACGTTAATCACACTCTATAATGATGAGCAATTTCAGCGGTTTTGAACAGGCGGATTCTGCCTGTAAATCTGCTGAGCGTATTAGAAAAAAATGTGATACAACAAACAAAGCAACACGCAAACGATTAAATTCACAACACAGACCGCAGGAAAGGGTCACTATAATGATTCCACAAATTTCTCAGGCGCCAGGTGTCGTTCAACTGGTGCTCAATTTTTTGCAGGCACTGGAGCAGCAAGGGTTCACAGGCGATACGGCAACGAGCTATGCCGATCGTCTGACAATGTCGACGGATAACAGTATCTATCAGCTTCTGCCTGATGCCGTGGTTTTCCCTCGTTCGACGGCTGATGTGGCGCTTATCGCCCGCCTGGCGTCAGAACCGCTCTTTTCGTCGTTGATTTTTACCCCGCGCGGCGGCGGTACAGGCACCAACGGTCAGGCGCTTAATCAGGGCATTATTGTTGATATGTCCCGTTACATGAGCCGCATCATCGAAATCAATGTGCAGGAAGGTTGGGTACGGGTAGAGGCGGGGGTGATAAAAGATCAGCTTAACCAATATCTGAAACCCTACGGCTATTTCTTTGCGCCTGAATTGTCCACCAGTAACCGGGCGACGTTGGGGGGAATGATCAACACCGACGCTTCCGGGCAAGGTTCGCTGGTCTACGGTAAAACCTCCGATCACGTGCTGGGTATTCGCGCGGTATTAATGGGCGGGGATATTCTCGATACCCAGCCGATGCCGGTTGAATTTGCCGAAATGCTCGGTAAAAACAATACGGCGATTGGGCGTATCTATAAAACGGTTTATGAACGGTGTCGTGAGAATCGGCAGTTGATCATTGACAAGTTCCCCAAGCTCAATCGCTTTTTAACCGGCTACGACCTGCGGCACGTCTTCAATGATGAGATGACCGAGTTTGATTTAACCCGCATCCTTACGGGCTCTGAAGGTACGCTGGCATTTATCACCGAAGCCCGCCTTGATATCACGCCGCTGCCTAAAGTTCGGCGGCTGGTCAACGTCAAATACGATTCGTTTGACTCTGCATTGCGTAATGCGCCGGTGATGGTGGAGGCGCGTGCGCTGTCGGTCGAAACCGTCGATTCCAAAGTGCTTAATCTGGCGCGGGAAGATATTGTCTGGCACTCCGTCAGCGAATTGATTACCGATGTCCCGGATAAAGAGATGCTCGGGCTGAATATCGTCGAGTTTGCGGGTGATGATGAAGCATTAATTGATTCGCAGGTCAGTGCGCTGTGTGAACGCCTGGACGGGCTAATTACCCGGCAGGAAGCCGGTGTGATTGGCTGGCAGCTGTGTACCGAACTGGCCGGCGTCGAGCGCATCTACGCCATGCGGAAAAAGGCCGTTGGTCTGCTGGGTAATGCCAAAGGCTCTGCGAAGCCGATTCCGTTTGCCGAAGATACCTGCGTACCGCCGGAACACCTGGCCGACTATATTGCCGAGTTCCGTGCGCTACTCGATAGCCATGGCCTGAGCTATGGCATGTTTGGTCACGTGGATGCCGGGGTACTGCACGTCAGACCGGCGCTGGATATGTGCGATCCACAACAAGAAGTGCTGATGAAACGCATCTCTGATGATGTGGTCGCGCTGACGGCAAAATATGGTGGTCTGCTGTGGGGCGAACACGGAAAAGGTTTCCGTGCTGAGTACAGCCCGGCATTCTTTGGCGAAGAACTGTATCGCGAACTGCGTAAAGTGAAGTCGGCGTTTGATCCGCAAAACCGGCTCAATCCGGGGAAAATCTGTCCACCGGAAGGTGTTGATGCGCCGATGATGAAAGTGGACGCGGTGAAGCGCGGAACGTATGACCGCCAGATCCCGCTGGCCGTTCGCCAGGAGTGGCGTGGGGCAATGGAGTGTAACGGCAACGGGTTATGCTTTAACTTTGATGCGAAAAGCCCGATGTGTCCGTCGATGAAAATTAGCCTTAATCGCATTCACTCGCCAAAAGGGCGGGCAACGCTGGTTCGGGAATGGTTGCGTCTGTTGGCCGATCGTGGGATCGACCCCGTGAAACTGGAAAAAGAGTTGCCAGAAAAACGTGCCAGTTTACGTACGCTAATCGCCCGAACCCGCAACAGCTGGCATGCGCGTAAGGGCGAGTATGATTTCTCACATGAAGTGAAAGAGGCGATGTCCGGGTGTTTGGCATGTAAAGCCTGTTCTACGCAGTGCCCGATAAAAATCGATGTTCCGGAATTCCGCTCGCGCTTCCTGCAGCTGTATCACACGCGCTATCTGCGCCCGCTTCGCGATCACATGGTCGCCACCGTTGAGAGTTATGCACCGCTAATGGCGCGTGCGCCTAAAACGTTCAACTTTTTCATCAATCAACCGCTGGTACGTAATCTGGCTAAAAAACACATCGGCATGGTGGATTTGCCGCTGTTGTCTGCGCCATCATTACAACGACAGCTGGTCGGGCATCGTTCGGCCAATATGACGCTGGAACAGCTTGAAGCTCTCAGCCAGGAGCAAAAAGCCCGTACGGTGCTGGTGGTGCAGGACCCTTTCACCAGCTATTACGATGCACAGGTCGTGGCTGACTTCATCCGACTGGTCGAAAAATTGGGTTTACAGCCGGTGCTGTTGCCATTCTCGCCTAACGGCAAAGCGCAGCATATAAAGGGCTTTTTAAACCGGTTTGCGAAAACGGCGAGAAAGACCGCTGAATTCCTCAACCGGGTGGCCAAGCTGAATATCCCGATGGTCGGTGTCGATCCGGCGCTGGTGCTATGTTATCGCGATGAATACAAGCTGGCGCTCGGCGAGCAGCGCGGTGATTTCCATGTCTTACTGGTTAATGAGTGGTTATCGGCTGTACTGGCGTCACAACCGCCGGTCGCTATCGGTGGCGAACCGTGGTACTTCTTTGGACACTGCACCGAAGTGACCGCTTTGCCGGGAGCGCCTGCGCAGTGGGCCGCGATTTTTGCCCGGTTTGGGGCCAAACTGGAAAATGTCAGCGTGGGGTGCTGCGGGATGGCGGGTACGTATGGCCATGAAGTGAAGAATCACCAGAACTCTTTAGGGATCTATGAGTTATCATGGCACCAGGCAATGCAACGATTGCCGCGTAACCGTTGTCTGGCAGCCGGGTACTCCTGTCGCAGCCAGGTTAAACGCGTAGAAGGCACGGGCGTTCGCCACCCATTACAGGCATTACTGGAGATTATAGGATGATCTGGAAACGTGAAGTCACACTCGAGGCGCTCAACGCCATGGGTGAAGGAAATATGGTAGGGCTGCTCGATATTCGTTTTGTGCATATCGGCGACAATACTCTGGAAGCCACAATGCCCGTGGACCATCGCACCAAACAACCCTTTGGTTTGCTGCACGGCGGGGCGTCTGTCGTGCTGGCTGAGAGTATTGGCTCGGTGGCTGGATATCTGTGTACGCAGGGCGATCAGAAAGTGGTGGGCCTTGAGATTAACGCCAACCACGTTCGTTCTGCACGTGAAGGGCTCGTCAGAGGGGTGTGCAGCCCTGTGCATACCGGTTCACGTCATCAGGTGTGGCAAATCGAAATCTTCGATGAGCAGGGTCGGTTATGCTGCACCTCACGACTGACGACCGCTATTTTGTGACGCATGTTGAGTTTGGTCATTATCTGCGCAGGTAATGGTGTTATACTGTGCAGGTTCTGAACACAAGCGAGGATGATATGTCTACCCAATTAGACCCGGCCCAACTGGCAATAGAATTTTTACGTCGTGATAAAACCGATCTTTCACCGGCTCAGTACCTGAAAAGACTGAAACAATTAGAGCTGGAGTTTGCCGATTTATTAACGCTCTCTTCAACTGAACTGAAAGAAGAGATCTATTTTGCCTGGCGCCTGGGCGTTCATTGATTCCGGTATGCCTGTCGTAATAAAAAACCCGGCACATGTTCGTAATGCCAGTCAGTTAAGCATGTCTGGAGAACGTTTTACTCTGAATAAGTTTCCGTTCACCTTATGTTCATCGCTTCTCTGATATCGCTATACACGTGAACGTGCAAGGGAGGCTCACCGCCGCCTCCCTTGCATCCCAGGCTCCCGGCGGGAAAATCGTCGCTGCGCGAGTTATTCGTCTTATGCCGTCTGCCTGTCGGGTCGGGGTCGAGCCTGCGTCCCTGCAGGCCGTCCCCTCTGCCCGCATCCCTGCGGGCAGCCCCGGTCAGCCGTCAACGCCTCATCGATTTTCCGTGCCGGGAGCCGGGATTGTTAAGGGTGCGGTGATAGCACCCTTAACACGTTCACTGGCGTTCAGTGTACAGAGAAGCGATGAACATGAGGTGAACGGAACCCTTTCTCTGAGAGAGCATGTTCATTACCCCGCCAACACATGTTGATGCTTTCTGAAACTAAAATGTTAACTGAACTGCATTACGACACATGTTCGGGGTTATTTTTTGCCTTAAATATTGTTTACCACTTCATCTCACCGGTATTCACTTTCGCACTCAGTTCCAGAGAGCTTTCGTCAGCAAGACCCGGCCATGCTGCGGTCATTGTTTTTATCACGTAGGCTGAACCTTTTTTCGCGTCCAGCGCCTGTTCAAACGACTGAAGGTAATCCTGGGTGAAGCGAATCGCTTTATCACCCGCCGGGCGTTCACCAATATAATGACCGGGAACCACTTGGGCGGGATGCAATTGCTGCATTTCGCTCAGCACGTTACGCCATGACATGCGCTCTGCCGATGACTGCGTGTCCGCTGTCCAGACGTGAATACCTGAAGCGATACCGGTTCCGCCAATGATGGCGCGGTTCGCCGGGATCCAGACATATGCCGCATAGTCATTAGGATGGCGTAATTCCAGCGTTTCGCCATCAACCGTAAAGCGTGTTTGCGTGGTGGCCTGCGGTACAGTGAGCGAAGTGGGGGCACCGTCTTTCATCTGTGGGCCCCAGAACTGTAATTTGCCTTCTTTGGTGGCACGAATATGATCCACCACGTGCGGTGTAGCCAGCACGTTGACACCGGGGAAGGCTTTGACGAGTGGCTCAAGGCCAAAATAGAAATCCGGATCGCCAGACGTGATCACAATGGCTTTCAGCGTCTTACCGCTGGAGCGAATCATTTGCACCAGTTTTTCACCGTCTTTGGTGCTGAATTGGGCATCAAACAAAATGGCTTCTTTCGGGCCGGACACCAGCGTAGAAGAGACCGGGAAAATAGCCTTTTCCTGCGGATTATAGACATCCAGCTGTAGTGGAGCGGCAAACGCCGAAGAGGCAAACAGGGGTAACAGCATAGCCAGTGTATTGATTTTCATAACGGGGAACCTTGTGCAGGACATTGTCTTTTGATCGTTCCCGTATTTTAAGGAAATTCGGATCTGTTAGAATTCCCATATCAGGACATGCTGAGTTTCATAAAACGATCGGATGGGATGCAATGGACAGAGTCATGGCGGCAACCGTTTTTAACCACATCTGTGATTTAGGCAGTTTGAGTGCCGCCGCGCGTGCGCTGGGGCTTTCCCGACCGATGGTCAGTCGCTATCTGGATGAGATGGAAAAGTGGGCCGGGGCGCGGCTTATCCATCGTTCGTCACGACGGTTGACAATCACACCTGCCGGCGAAGAAGCGTTGATGAAAACCCGCACCCTGGCACAGCTTTCGCGAGATATCGGTGCTGCCGGGCTCGCGCAAACCCCATCAGGCACGTTACGGGTGGCGTGTGCACATTTTACTGCCATACATATTCTGGCGCCGGTGCTGCCCGCGTTTCTTGCTCGCTATCCTGAACTCCGCATTGAAGTTGAGATCAACAATCAACCGGTAAGCCTGGTTGGGGAGCGTATCGATGTGGCGATCCGCATCACGGAAAATCCCGAGCCCGGAACGATTGCCCGGCGCTTAGGGGATTGTGAATCGGTGTTATGTGCCTCCGTGGATTACCTTAACCAGCATGGCATCCCAAAAACCGTCGACGATCTTGCGCAGCATAATTGCCTTTATTACAGCGGATTCGCTGGAAAGTCATGGCATTTTCTGGATGAGCAAGGGCAAGCCGTCACGGTGGCCATTAAAGGTAATTTAAGCGCCGGTATCTCGTCGCTGCTATGTGAATCCGCTCTGGCGGGGATGGGGATTGCGTTGGTTCCTGAGCAAGAGGCGAGAGAAGGGCTGGCGCAGGGGAGATTAATACGGCTTCTACCCCAACTCCAGCCTAAACGTCTGCCGATTTATGGTTTATATCTTTCCCGCGATCACCAGCCAGCGGGGCTGCGACTGTTGTTGGACGCACTGAATGAGACACCGCGCTAACTATGTGATTGAGCATATTTATAAAATAGTCAAAGCGCAATTTGTGTTAAAAAAAATTTCTCAGGGTATGAGATTCTTCCTAGTGCCCCTTCAAGAGCTAAGCCATTGTGAGTGCCGGAGATAAGCGCCGGATGGGGTCGGAACCCTTAAGTCTGTCAGCAAAGCAAGCAGACTTAAGGGTTTTTTATGGCCCACATGCGTTTTGAACCGCATTACTCCCGCCGTAGTCATCCCCACCTATCCCTTAAATAGACATTATCTATACATCTTTTGGCATTTGACCTGCCGGAACGATTACATATTCATAATCTATTATTAATCAATGCATTGAACAAAAAAATCCATCCCTGTTAACCCTCGCCGCAGGGTCTATGCTTACTAAAAGTCGTCAAAAAGGGCTGTTAACCCGAATGCCCCTGCTGTTGAGGGGTTGAAGTGATAATCATTATCACTAACATGGTGTTATAGCTTGCAAGCTAATGACTCGAGGTAACTCTATGGAATTGCATTCAGGAACATTTAATCCCAACGATTTTGCGTGGCGCGGGCTGACGTTAACGCCAGCGGCAGCAGCGCATATCCGTGAACTGGTGGCAAGGCAACCCGATATGTTGGGCGTGCGATTAGGCGTGAAACAAACCGGGTGCGCGGGATTCGGCTATGTGCTGGACACCGTCAGGCAACCTGAGAAAGACGATCTGCTATTTGAAACAGAGGGCGCCAGACTTTATGTCCCGTTACAGGCGATGCCGTTTATCGATGGAACTGAAGTCGATTTCGTGCGGGAAGGATTAAATCAGTTATTTAAATTTCATAACCCGAAAGCCCAGAACGAATGTGGCTGTGGCGAAAGCTTTGGGGTATAGGCGGTACTATGTCTCGTAATACTGAAGCAACTGACGATGTCAACACCTGGGCTGGCGGGCACCTCAATTACAAAGAGGGGTTCTTTACCCAACTCAAAACCGATGAGCTGGCCAAAGGGATCAACGAAGAGGTGGTGCGGGCAATTTCGGCAAAACGAAATGAACCCGACTGGATGCTGGAATTCCGGCTGAATGCGTTTAACGCGTGGCTGACGATGGAAGAACCACACTGGCTAAAAGCGCACTATGACAAACTGAACTACCAGGATTACAGCTATTACTCGGCACCTTCTTGCGGCAACTGTGATGAAACCTGCGCCTCTGAGCCGGGAGCGGTGCAACAAACGGGCGCGAATGCGTTTTTAAGCAAAGAGGTTGAAGACGCGTTCGAGCAGCTTGGCGTGCCGGTCCGTGAAGGCAAAGAAGTGGCGGTGGATGCCATTTTCGATTCGGTGTCAGTCGCAACGACCTACCGCGATAAGCTGGCGGAGCAGGGTATTATTTTCTGCTCGTTCGGCGAGGCCATCCACGATCATCCTGAACTGGTAAAAAAATACCTCGGTACCGTCGTCCCGGGGAATGACAACTTCTTTGCCGCGCTGAATGCGGCGGTAGCATCGGACGGCACGTTTATTTATGTGCCGAAAGGCGTGCGCTGCCCAATGGAACTGTCGACCTATTTCCGTATCAATGCAGAAAAAACCGGACAGTTTGAACGCACGATTCTGGTGGCGGATGAGGGGAGTTACGTCAGCTATATCGAAGGTTGTTCGGCGCCGGTGCGTGACAGTTACCAGCTGCATGCGGCGGTGGTTGAGGTGATCATCCATAAAGATGCTGAGGTGAAGTATTCCACGGTACAAAACTGGTTCCCCGGCGATGGCAATACCGGCGGTATCCTGAATTTCGTGACCAAACGTGCGCTGTGTGAAGGTGAAAACAGCAAAATGTCATGGACGCAGTCAGAGACCGGTTCAGCCATTACCTGGAAATACCCGAGCTGCATTCTGCGCGGTGATAATTCGATCGGCGAATTCTACTCCGTTGCGCTGACCAGCGGCCATCAGCAGGCCGATACCGGCACCAAAATGATCCACATTGGCAAGAACACGAAATCGACCATTATCTCGAAAGGGATTTCCGCCGGACATAGCCAGAACAGCTACCGCGGCTTAGTGAAAATTATGCCAACTGCCACTAACGCCCGTAACTACACCCAATGTGACTCAATGCTGATTGGTGCGGACTGTGGGGCACATACCTTCCCGTATGTTGAGTGCCGAAACAACAGCGCTCAGCTTGAACATGAAGCGACGACCTCGCGCATTGGTGAAGACCAGTTGTTCTACTGCCTGCAACGTGGCATCAGCGAGGAAGATGCTATTTCAATGATCGTCAATGGCTTCTGTAAAGACGTGTTCTCTGAGCTGCCGCTGGAATTTGCTGTGGAAGCGCAAAAACTTCTCGCCATAAGTCTTGAACACAGCGTCGGCTAAAATTTAAGGAAAGCACATGTTAAGCATTAAAGATTTACAGGTCAGTGTGGAAGAGAAGGCGATCCTGCGTGGGCTGAGTCTTGAGATTCGCCCCGGGGAAGTACACGCCATTATGGGGCCGAACGGTTCCGGGAAAAGCACGTTGTCTGCGACACTCGCCGGACGAGAAGATTATGAAGTCACGGGCGGGACGGCTGAGTTTAACGGTAAGAACTTGCTGGAACTGTCACCGGAAGACCGGGCCGGTGAAGGGATCTTTATGGCATTTCAGTATCCGGTGGAGATCCCCGGCGTCAGCAATCAGTTTTTCCTGCAAACGGCACTGAATGCGGTGCGCAGCTACCGTGGCGAAGAGTCGCTGGACCGCTTTGACTTCCAGGATCTGATGGAAGAGAAAATTGCGTTGTTGAAGATGCCGGCAGATTTGCTCACCCGTTCGGTAAACGTGGGTTTCTCCGGTGGGGAGAAAAAACGTAACGACATTCTGCAAATGGCGGTACTGGAACCCCAGCTGTGCATTCTTGATGAGTCTGACTCTGGTCTGGATATCGACGCGCTGAAAATCGTCGCTGACGGCGTGAACGCATTGCGTGACGGAAAGCGTTCGTTTGTTATTGTCACCCACTACCAGCGAATCCTCGACTATATCAAACCCGATTACGTCCACGTTCTCTACCAGGGGCGCATTGTGAAGTCCGGTGATTTTACGTTGGTTAAACAGCTGGAGGAGCAAGGGTATGGCTGGCTTAGTGAACAGCAGTAACGTGCTCCAGCAGTGGCATCATCTGTTTGAAGCGCAGGGTGAGCGTCGCTCACAGCATGCGCAACAACACCTGCAACAGATGTTGCGGCTGGGGTTGCCGACGCGTAAACATGAGGACTGGAAATATACGCCGCTGGAAGGGTTAACCAACGGCCAGTTTGTCAGTCGTTTTTCTGCAATAACGTCAGCACAGTGCGACGCGCTGAGCGGCGCTATTGATGCCCTACGTCTGGTGTTTGTTGACGGTCAGTACTGCGAAGCGCTTAGCGACAGCATGGACGGCAGCGGCTTTGACATTACCGTTGATGATGCGCGTCAGGCACTCCCTGCGGCTATCCAGCCAGAGGTGTTCCTGCATCTGACCGAAAGCCTTTCACGCAGCGTCACGCACATTCAGGTCAAACGACATCAACGTCCAGCGAAACCGCTGCTGTTGATGCATATCACCCAGGGGCTGGCGGGTGATGAGGTGAATACCGCGCACTATCGCCACCATCTTGAACTGGCCGAAGGCGCAGAAGCTACCGTCATTGAGCACTATGTTAGCCTGAATGCGCATCGACATTTTACCGGTGCGCGCTTAACGATGAACGTGGCGGCAAATGCCCATTTGCACCATATCAAACTGGCGTTTGAGAATCCGGCCAGCCACCATTTCGCGCATAACGATATCCAGTTAGGGGCCGATGCGACGGCGATGAGTTACAGCTTCTTACTCGGTGGTGCGGTATTACGCCATAACACCAGTACCCAGCTTAATGGGGAGAACAGCACGCTGCGCCTTAACAGCCTGGCGATGCCGGTGAAAAATGAAGTTTGCGATACCCGAACCTGGCTTGAGCACAATAAGGGGTATTGCAACAGCCGCCAGTTACATAAAACGATTGTCAGCGATAAAGGCCGGGCGGTGTTTAATGGCCTGATTAACGTGGCGCAGCATGCCATTAAAACTGACGGTCAGATGACGAACAATAATTTACTGCTCGGTAAACTGGCAGAAGTGGATACCAAGCCGCAACTGGAAATCTACGCTGATGACGTGAAATGCAGCCACGGGGCGACGGTAGGGCGGATCGACGATGAACAGATGTTCTATCTGCGTTCGCGTGGGATTGGCCAGCAGGATGCCCAACAGATGATTCTCTACGCGTTTGCCGCTGAGCTGACGGAAGCCCTGAGCGATGAAACGCTGAAACAACAGGTACTGGCGCGGATAGCCCAACGTCTGCCGGGAGGCGTAGCATGACATTTCCCATTGAAAAAGTACGGGCGGACTTTCCGGTCCTGACGCGCGAGGTCAACGGCTTACCGCTGGCTTACCTCGACAGTGCTGCCAGCGCGCAAAAGCCCAACCAGGTGATTGATGCCGAGGCTGAGTTTTATCGGCATGGCTATGCGGCAGTCCATCGGGGTATTCATACGCTCAGCGCCCAGGCGACGGAAAAAATGGAGAATGTACGCAAGCTGGCGTCATTGTTTATTAACGCACGTTCTGCCGAAGAACTGGTGTTTGTCCGCGGCACGACGGAGGGCATCAACCTGGTGGCGAACAGCTGGGGCAGTAGCAATGTCCGGGCGGGTGATAACATCATCATTAGTGAAATGGAGCACCACGCCAATATTGTCCCCTGGCAGATGCTGTGCGCCCGTGTAGGGGCGGAACTGCGTGTTATCCCACTGAATGCCGATGGGACGTTGCAACTGGAAACATTGCCGACGCTGTTTGATGACCGCACGCAACTGCTGGCCATTACCCACGTTTCGAATGTCCTGGGCACGGAAAACCCGCTGCCGGAGATGATTGAGCTGGCGCATCAGTTCGGCGCAAAAGTGCTGGTAGACGGCGCGCAGGCGGTCATGCATCACCCGGTGGACGTGCAGGCACTGGATTGTGACTTTTATGTTTTCTCCGGTCATAAGCTGTATGGACCCACCGGCATTGGCGTGCTGTATGCCAGAGAGTTGTTGCTGCAGGAAATGCCGCCGTGGGAAGGCGGTGGCTCGATGATAGCAACCGTCAGTCTGAGCCAGGGAACGACGTGGGCCAAAGCCCCCTGGCGTTTTGAAGCCGGAACGCCGAACACCGGAGGGATTATCGGTCTGGGAGCGGCCATTGAATACGTTAGCGCGCTGGGGCTTACTGAAATCAGTGAATATGAGCAGTTCATGATGCGTTATGCGCTGGAGCAACTGGCGGAGGTACCTAATCTGACGCTCTACGGCCCGGAAAACCGTTTAGGCGTGATCGCCTTTAACCTGGGCAAGCATCACGCGTATGACGTCGGTAGCTTTCTTGATAACTATGGAATTGCCGTGCGCACGGGGCATCACTGCGCGATGCCGTTGATGGCTTATTATCACGTTCCTGCGATGTGCCGGGCTTCCATTGCCATGTATAACACCCATGAAGAAGTGGATCGCCTGGTGACGGGACTCAAGCGTATTCATCACTTGCTGGGATAACAGGGAGGCATTATGGCTGCGCTACCGGATAAAGAAAAACTGTTGCGTAATTTTCTGCGTTGCGCTAATTGGGAAGAGAAATACCTGTACATCATTGAGCTGGGTCAGCGACTGCCGGAATTAACTGCCGACGATCGCTGCCCGGAAAATAGCATTCAGGGATGTCAAAGTCAGGTATGGATTGTTATGCGGCAGAATGCTGAAGGTATTATTGAATTACAGGGCGACAGTGATGCGGCAATTGTGAAAGGACTTATCGCCGTCGTCTTCATTTTGTATGACCGGATGACGGCTCAGGATATTGTGAATTTTGATGTGCGTCCGTGGTTCGAAAAAATGGCGCTCGCACAGCATCTCACACCTTCACGTTCACAGGGACTGGAAGCGATGATACGGGCGATCCGCTCCAAAGCCGCAACTCTTAGCTAAACTGATAAAACACGTCATCTTTCAGGCTGACTGGAATGATTCCGTGAAAGGCACCGCAATGACTCGTAGGCCGGATCGGACGCTTGCCGTCATCCGGCAATAACGCCAGGGGGGTGAGTGAGTATGAAACGCGCGTCTATTATTACGTTAATGCTGATCGGCGCTTACAGCGCTATACAGACCGCTTGGGCGGTCGATTATCCGTTGCCTGCGGCGAATAGCCGTCTTGTTGGGCAAAATCAAACCTACACCGTGCAGGAAGGCGATAAGAATCTCCAGGCGATAGCCCGGCGTTTTGACACCGCTGCAATGCTGATCCTTGAAGCAAATAACACCATAGCCCCCGTACCCAGGCCTGGAACCCTGATTACCATTCCCTCACAATTATTGCTACCGGATGTGCCACGCGAAGGCATTATTGTGAATCTGGCGGAACTGCGTTTGTATTACTTCCCGCCGGGAGAAAATATTGTTCAGGTATTCCCTATTGGCATTGGTTTGCAGGGGCTGGAAACACCGGTGATGGAAACCCGTATTGGGCAGAAAATACCCAATCCGACCTGGACGCCTACACCGGGCATCCGTAAGCGCTCTCTGGAGCGCGGCATCACATTACCGCCGGTAGTACCTGCGGGGCCAAATAACCCGTTAGGACGCTTTGCATTGCGTCTGGCGCATGGAAATGGTGAATACCTGATCCATGGGACCAGCGCACCCGACAGTGTTGGCCTGCGCGTAAGCTCTGGTTGTATCCGTATGAACGCGCCGGATATCAAAGCGCTGTTCGAGCAGGTGCGGCCAGGTACGCCTGTCAGAGTGATCAACGAGCCGATAAAGTACTCCGTTGAGCCAAATGGTATGCGCTATGTTGAGGTGCACAGGCCGTTATCACCGGAAGAGGAACAAAACGTTCAGACCATGCCCTATGTATTACCGGCAGGTTTTAATCAGTTCAAAGAGAATAAGGCCGTCGATAACAGTCTGGTTGAGAGAGCGCTGTATCGCCGTGCGGGTTATCCCGTGACCGTTAGTGTCGGGCAGACGCCGGTTGTTGCCAATGGACCAGAAGTGACGTCAGCGCAGAACGGTGCGCCAGGGGAGGATGCGCAGATGCGCACAACGCAGTGACAGGGAAGGAAATAACGGGCAAAAAAATGGCGCACAATGTGCGCCATTTTTATTACACAGATACTATTACTTGCGGTATTTAGTAGCTGCGTTGTCCAGACGCTGGTTAGCGCGAGCTGCGTCATCTTTAGCAGCCTGAACGTCGGAACGCATTGCGTTCACGTCGTTGCTCAGCTGGTCAACTTTAGCGTTCAGAGTCTGAACGTCAGAAGACAGCTGATCGATTTTAGCGTTGCTGGAGCAACCTGCCAGCAGAGTAGAACCCAGGATTACCGCGCCCAGTACCAGTTTAGTACGATTCATTATTAATACCCTCTAGATTGAGTTAATCTCCATGTAGCGTTACAAGTATTACACAAAGTTTTTTATGTTGAGAATATTTTTTTGATGGGAATGCACTTATTTTTGATCGTTCGCTCAAAGAAGCATCGAATTGTGCAAAAACAGCCAAAAACCCGAGAGAAAACAGAAAGCTTCCATCGGATTCATCTTAGATAATCCCAGATTAGATAGTGAAATCCGATTTGATTTTTTATTAATCGTGGCTATCAAGAAAATAAAAAAGCGCCGCAAGGGCGCTTTTTAAGCAAATTAATTCGCGATGGAATTATTACAGCACGTGAACAGATGCCGTATTGGTCGTGCCGCTCGGAACCAGTGCGCCGGAAACCATAACAACGACGTCACCTTTCTGTGCCAGACCGCTTTCCAGGGCCACTTCTTTGCCCAGACGGTAGAAATCATCAGTAGAGGTGATTTCTTTAACAACCTGTGCAACGACACCTTTGCTCAGCACCAGCTGGCGAGCGGTAGTTTCGTTGGTGGTCAGCGCCAGGATGGTGGCATCCGGGAAGTATTTACGCACAGCACGTGCAGATTTACCGCCCTGGGTTGCCACGACGATCAGCGGAGCATCCAGTTTTTCTGCAGTTTCAACAGCGCCACGGCACACTGCTTCAGTTATGCGCAGTTTGCGGCTGTCATTATTGAAGTCCAGACGGCTGGTCATCACACGGTCGGTACGTTCGCAGATGGTGGCCATGATGGTCACCGCTTCCAGCGGGTATTTACCTTTCGCGGATTCACCAGACAGCATAACGGCATCGGTGCCGTCGAGGATGGCGTTCGCAACGTCGCCGGCTTCAGCACGGGTCGGACGCGGGTTTTTGATCATGGAATCCAGCATCTGGGTCGCAGTGATAACAACCTTACGTGCACGGATACATTTCTCGATGATCATCTTCTGCGCGAAGATAACTTCTTCAACCGGGATCTCTACGCCCATGTCGCCACGAGCAACCATGATGCCGTCGGATGCTTCGAGGATTTCGTCGAAGTTGTTCAGGCCTTCCTGGTTTTCAATCTTGGAGATGATCTGGATGTTTTCGCCGCCGTGTGCTTTCAGATGCTCACGGATTTCAACGACGTCAGAACGTTTACGGATAAAGGAGGCCGCAACGAAGTCAACGCCTTGCTCACAACCGAAGATCAGGTCCTGTTTGTCTTTTTCAGCCAGTGCTGGCAGGGCAATGGAAACGCCTGGCAGGTTAACGCCTTTGTTTTCGCCCAGATCGCCGTTGTTCAGCACTTTACAGATAACTTTGTTACCTTCAATAGCGGTAACTTCCATGCCAATCAGGCCATCATCAACCAGTACGGTGTTGCCGACAGACAGGTCTTTCGTGAAGCCTTCATAGGTAACCGCAACGATTTCGTTGTTACCTACAACAGATTTGTCGGTAGTGAAAGTGAAGGTCTGGCCCGCTTTCAGAGAAACGTCGTTGCCGCCTTCCAGCTTAATGGTACGGATTTCCGGACCTTTGGTATCGAGCAGAATCGCGGCTTTTTTACCGGTTTTGCTCATGACGTTGCGCAAATTCTTGATGCGCTGACCGTGTTCTGCGTAATCACCGTGGGAGAAGTTCAGACGCATGACGTTCATGCCCGCGTCCAGCATTTTGGATAACATCTCTTCGGATTCGGTTTTCGGACCGATGGTGCAAACAATTTTCGTCTTTTTCATGACAGTCTTAGTCTTTAAGTTGAGAAGGATATGGAAATCTGGCTTCCATCGCGCACGGATGGAAAGCTAAACCTGAGTTACGAAAGTTGTGATGCCTCGCTCTAAGAATAGGTGACATCGATAAAGCGTGCAGAGGAATGTGTGCTTGCGTTTCAGCCCAACGGGATGGTGAGTTTTGTAGTCGTTGAGTTTTACAGGTCAATGTGCTGAAACCATTCAAGAGACAATTGGCGCGCATTATACGCTGAAAATTATCAAAAAGGAAAATGGAAACAGCGTTTCAAAAGAGTTCTGTGCAGTTTCACAAAGAATCTGCATTAAATTGTTTCAGGTTGGTTAACAAAACACCGCCTAATGTCAGGCGGTGTTGCGCAACAAGAAAAAATAACCTGCTGCAAACTCAGTATTCAGACGACTTAGTCGAGTAGCTTTCGCCCCTCAAGATCGATATTGATGTCCTGCTTATGCGCTTTCCGATACCACAGAATCGCCAGACCGATGACAGACCAGATGACCCCCAGCGTCAGCGCGTGAATGTTCATATTCATACAGACATAACCGATGACGACCATGCCCAGCACAGGAGAGATCACGTGAGGGAAAAGGCGACGATGTTCTTTCATCTTTACGTTGTAGAGCACAAAGACACACAGGTTTACCACAAAGAAGGCGAAAAGCGCGCCGAAGTTAACAAGGGTGGATATGGATTCAATTTTCCCGGAAAACAGATAGCTAAGAAATAGTGTCACAGCCCCGGTGAACAGAATGGCATAGTCAGGTGTTTTTCTTTTATGGTGTACGTGTGCCAGGAATGTGGGCAACATTTTGTCGCGCCCCATAGAGAACAGAACGCGGGATACGGCGGTTTGTGCCGTAATGATATTGCCGACCGCGCAAACGAACGCCACGATGATAGAAAATGCGACTTTAAGCCAGATACCGCCAACATCACCTGCGATCGTGAAGAAGGCTTCGTTTGTTGCAGTACCGTCGGCAAAGCTGTCTATTTTGCCAGTGGCGAATGCGGCAAACGTCACCACAATAATAAACAGCACGGTGGCCAGGATCAGGGCGAGAAGAGTTGCCTTACTGACCGCTTTTCCGCCGCCTTCGCTTTCTTCGCTTAAGGTACTGATGGCATCAAACCCGAGGAAGTTGAGTGCCGCAACAGAGATAGCGGTAGCAATTAAGCCAGGCGTAAACCACTGAGAGTCAAAAAAGGGTTTGAAAGAGAATGACACATGGCTGCTATCGAGCATCAGCAGACGTAAAACCAGCACCACAAAAATGGCCAGAATACCGAGCTGAATAAAGACCAGCAGCTTGTCGAATTTAGCCGTTTGTTGTATTCCCAAATAGTTTATGCCCGTTCCGATGGCCACATAAATTAACGGCCACAGCCAAATCGGTATTTGCGGAAGTATGGCATGCACAGCAACACCGCCGAGCACGGCAACCAGCGTAGGGAATAACAGATAATCCAGCAGCAAAATCCAGCCAGTGAGAAAACCCACCGCGGGGTTGATGCACACGCCCGCATAGGTATAAGCCGACCCGGAAGAGGAGATGTGCTTTGACAATGTTGAATAGCTGTGGGCGGTAAAAAACATCGCGATAGCGCCAATAATATACACCAGCGCGACCATGCCGTGAGATAAATTATATACCACACCATAGAGAGAAACCGGCGCGATCGGAACCATAAATACCAGCCCGTACAACACCAAATCTGTAAGAGATAACTTCTTGAGTTTACTCATAGTAAATACCTCAATTCGTGTTAATCAAGGGCGCGTAAAAACGCACGGGCCGCAGTGAGGCAAGGCCCGGTATTTTCTTCATGCGGGTTATGGCTGCTGTCAGGAATCGTGACGCCCCGACAGTGGGTTATATGGGTAATAAGCGGTTGAACGACCTGCGATGTCGCCTGATCGTGCTCGCCATGAAGGACTAATCCAGGGCATTGAATCTTGTGCAATGAATCGGTGATATCCCACTGCGCCAGCGTGCCATTGACCGCCAGCTCATTGGCGCCCCACAAAATATGGTAAGCCGTGGGGTCGGCGGCGAATTGCGCATTAGCACGCTGAATATGCAGCGGTTCTTGCTGCAGGGAATAAACATGCCTGGCGTAATAGGCAATAAGCTGTTCAGGCGGGTGCTGATAGATTTTTGCCTGCATAATGACATCGTCTGGCATTGTATCCGCGCCAGCCGTGAGTTCTTTAAACAGTCGCAGGACTTCACTTTGCCAAAGTGGGATGCTGGCAGGAGAGCTGGCGTATATCACACCACCTAATCCTTCCGGCTGCGTGCAGGCATGCTCTGCTGCCAGCATGCCTCCCCAGGAGTGTCCGAGTAATGAATATCGCTGGCCAATATTCAGATGGCAGATTAATTGCTGGAGTTGTTGAAGATAGCGTTCTATTGTCCAGAATGAGGCCTCCGCCAGCGGGAAATGCGTGGAACGACCGCAGCCATATTGATCGTAAAATACCACCATGCGTCCATCATCTGACAGCTGGTGATAATTTAAAAGATAATCAAAACCGCCTGATGGGCCGCCGTGTAAAATAATTAATGGCATTAATGAAGATGCCGGATCACCGTAGATACGATAGCTGGTTAATATGCCATCGTAAAACATTTCACCATATTTGTAGTGACTTTGCATATTTTTAACCGATACAGAGAGAAAAGGGCAGGTGATTCAATAATCACCTGCAGACAGATGCTTATTTTTTAATTGATTGCAGAACGTTACACCAGAATGGCGTGTAATGTTCCCATTGCATAAATTGTGGACTACCCCAGTGCGGCGCACAATCACTGGCAAAACAACCGACTTTCCCTTTATTGTATTCACCGAGAACTAATAGCGGGTCGTCATTTATTTTGACCAGCGTTGTGGCGTTTACTTTGGCGCGCAGTTTGTTATAACCGAGTAAAGGGGGCCACTGCGTCAGATCTTGCGTAATGACATGCTGTTCATCAGTGTTGATTGGGCTGCATCCTTCTGGAATTTCAACGCGATCGTCATAGTCCAGCATTTCGACAGGCAAAACGTCGGCCAGCAAGGTGTTTTTATAATTCGCTTTAGCTTCAATGCCGGTGAAGGACAGGTATCCGCCAATCATTAACAGACCGCCGCCATTGGAGACATATTCTTTAATCAGCGCTAACGCATTCGGGATGATATTCATCTGATAAAAAGTTTTGTTTTGCAACAAAAAGGTATTGCTGCCAATATCACTAATCACGATCGCGTCGTATACTTCGAGTTCCGCTGCGGTTTGCGGAAAACGGGTCTGTACAATATGCGCTGGCATATAGTCGATAGTAATATTCTGCTGGCGCAGACAGGATAAGAGATAGTCAGCACCTTCTTCGTATTTACTGGATGTGAAGCTGTCATATCCCTTAGAATGAATCATATGAATATGCCATGACTCGCCGATAAATAAAATTTTCATACTGATATCCTATTATTTGATATTAACAATTTCATGCGATTGAGTGCGCATCCGGTGCAGTACCTGCTCATGTTGCGGCATGCTCGATGCGCCTTCTTGTTCTACTGCCAGTGAAGCAAAGGCAGAGGCATACTGAATGGCTGACACAAGGTCTGATTTTCGGGCAAGTGAGGTGGCCAGTGCGCCATTAAATGCGTCACCCGCGCCCGCGGCATCCTTGACGACGGCACTCCAGGCGGGGATAAACAACGTTCGGTGATGTTCGCACAGCAATGATCCTTGCGCGCCAAGAGTGATAATGACCTTCTTAACACCTGACTGCAGAATGATATTTCCTGCTTTTTTTGCATCATCAATATCGGCAATGGTAATACCTGACAAAAATGAAGCCTCGGTTTCATTAGGTGTCAGAATGTCGATGGAAGATAATAAATGGTGGATATTTTTAGTATAGGGTGCTGGATTAAGAATGATAGTTTTGTTTTCTAATTTACCCAGGCGCACGAACTCTTCAATAGCATCGATATTTGTCTCCAGTTGCATCAGCAGGACATTGGCTTCAGAGATATAACCCTGCTGTTCATTAATTTCTTGTTTGCTCAGCGTCATATTAGCGCCGGGATAGATGGCGATGATATTATCACCATCCTCCGCTGAAACATAAATGAGTGCACTCCCGGTGGGGGCATCATCGGTTTGATAGGCACAATAAGAGTTGATGCCCGATTGAATAATATGATTGAGTGCGAAAGCGCTGAACTGATCTTTGCCAACTTTAAAAATAAAATGGACATCAGCGCCCGCATTATTTGCGGCCAGAGCCTGGTTAGCGCCTTTTCCTCCCGGATAAAAACCGAACTGGCTTGCGAGGATAGATTCACCGCTCTGAGGCAGCCACGGCACAGTGGCGGATACGTCAATATTAAATGAACCTAAAATACAAACTTTGCCCGACATTTTAGCCCCTTCTTTGTGTAAGCGAATATCTTTGTTTGCCGGAGTTGCTATAGTGCCGGAGATATCTATTTTATTTTCAGTAATAAGTTTGCTTAACGCCTGACGATTAACAATGCCACCGCCGTAACAACGCACCAGCATTCCTGTCTTCTGAAAATAATAAAGATCTGAACGAATGGTCTCCCGGCTAACATTAAAAAGAACGGCAAGTTTACTTACGCTTACGCTATGATCCTTGATCAACAAGTTAAGAATAGTGGCGCGCCTTTCTTCTTTAAACATTAAAGCCTCCGTGTATTTCGTTGAATTGTATTTAGAGTAATGTTGACATGTGGTGAAATGAATCACAGATCATGCTGTAAACCGGAAGCAAAACCAAATTATCACGCAGGATAAAAAGACGGTTTCATTTTTTTAGTTCTTATATGCTTACACTTGTGGGGCTATAGTTTGTGATGATTGTCATATCTCAGTGATGCAATTTTTGAACGCTCCTTATAAAGGTGTTGGCTTGCTCGATTCAGTTTTAAATAACCACGGTTTGGCCAGTTAAAAGTCAGTGAGTAAATATTTCAGAAAAATTTTCATGCTGTCAGCCCACTCGGATGTGAAAGTGACCGCGGGCTGAGTCTCTTGTTGCGGTATGGATATTCCTTAAAGTTATATCAAATTCGTTTTAATTCATTTTAAAACATCATCTCGCTGATTACACTCGTTTGGACATCCATACTGCTAAATAGCTAAAAGCACTAGCAGGATAACAATAAGCAGCAGCGGATACCCAAACGACATGATTGTCCTGAAAAATATTTCGAAAGTGTTTACGCCAGGCAGGCTTGCTATTACCGCTGTCGATAACGTCAACCTGACGGTTGAACAGGGGCAGATTTACGGAATTATTGGTTACAGCGGGGCGGGAAAAAGCACCTTAATACGTTTGCTCAATGGTCTGGAAAAACCGACCTCCGGCAGCGTAACGATTAACGGCCACGATATTTCTGCCGCCCGCGGGGAATCGTTGCGTCAGGCACGGCTGAAAATCAGCATGGTGTTTCAGCACTTTAATTTACTGTGGTCACGCACCGTCAGTGAAAACATCGCTTTCTCTATGCAAATTGCCGGTGCGCCGAAAGCAACGATTAAGGCGCGGGTGGCCGAGCTGATTAACCTTGTCGGTCTGAGCGGTCGCGAAAATGCCTATCCATCGCAGCTCAGCGGCGGCCAAAAGCAGCGCGTAGGGATCGCCCGTGCGCTGGCGAATACTCCTGATGTACTGCTCTGTGACGAGGCCACATCAGCGCTGGACCCGCAAACCACCGATCAGATTCTGGAGTTACTGCTCGATATTAACCGTCGCTTCAACTTAACCATCGTGTTGATCACTCACGAGATGCATGTGGTGCGCAAAATCTGCGATCGCGTCGCGGTGATGGAAAACGGCAGGGTGGTTGAAGAGGGCGATGTACTTACTGTCTTTACCCATCCGCAGCAGCCGATTACCCGACAGTTTGTCCGGCAGGTGAGCCAATACACCGAAGAAGAGGAGTTTAATCCGCAATTGGCAAGCGAACTGGGCGGTGCCGTGATCAAGTTAACCTTTACCGGGCAGCGCACTCACCGGCCGGTTGTTGGGGAATTAACCCTGCGCTATGGCCTGCCGTTTAACATTTTGCACGGCAAGATGACGCAAACTGCGCATGGCGTGTTCGGTCAGCTTTGGGTGCACGTCGTGGCTACCGAAGACCAACTCAGCAATATTCTGGCCGACCTGCGCCACAGCGACATTGAAGGCGAGGTGATTCAACATGCCTGAAGATCTGTTTCCCCATCTGAAGTGGGACCAACTGCTGGCAGCGACCCAGGAAACGCTCTATATGACGGCGCTTTCTGGCGCGGCAACGTTTGTCCTTGGGATTGCGCTCGGGCTGGCGCTGTTCCTGACCGCACGCGGTGGACTATTCCAGAACCGCGCTTTGTATAGTGCGATCTCGCTGGTGGTCAATATTTTCCGCTCGATCCCGTTCATCATTCTGATCGTGTTGTTAATACCTTTTACTAAAACGATCGTTGGCACCATTCTCGGTGCAAATGCCGCGTTGCCCGCGTTGATTGTGGGCGCTGCACCTTTTTACGCACGCCTGGTCGAAATCGCCCTGCGTGAAGTAGATAAAGGCGTTATTGAAGCGACGCGCTCGATGGGCGCACGTCTGACGACGCTTGTTTTTCGGGTTTTACTGCCGGAATCCTCACCCGCTCTGGTGTCCGGGATCACCGTGACGCTGATTGCCCTGGTTAGCTACAGCGCGATGGCGGGGGTGATTGGTGCCGGTGGTTTAGGGAACCTGGCTTACCTGGAAGGATTCCAGCGCAACCACAGCGACGTCACGCTGGTGGCGACGGTCACGATTCTGCTCATCGTCTTCATCATTCAGCTTTGCGGCGATGTGATCACCTCTCTGTTAGATAAACGCTAATAAAATACGGAAACCATCATTATGAAAAAATCACTGACATTACTCGCAGCAGCAACCTTAAGCGCCCTGAGCTTTGCTTCCTGGGCTGATACGCTGACCGTTGGCGCGTCAAACGTACCCCATGCGGAGATCCTTGAGCAGGCCAAGCCAATTCTGGCGAAGCAAGGGATAGACCTGGAGATTAAACCATTCCAGGACTACATTCTGCCGAACACCGCCCTGGCGGGTCGTGAGATTGATGCCAACTATTTCCAGCATATCCCGTACCTGAATAGCGTGATTAAAGATCATGCTGGCGACAAATCCTATGATTTCGTCAGCGCCGGGGCGATTCATATCGAGCCGATTGGTATCTATTCGAAAAAGGTGAAGTCACTGAAGGATCTGCCGGAAGGCGGCAAGGTGATCATGCGTGATGCGGTATCTGAAGAAGGTCGTATTCTGTCGATTTTTGAAAAAGAGGGCGTGATCAAGCTGAAGCCGGGGGTGGATAAAGTGACGGCGCGCATTAGCGACATCGTAGAGAACCCGAAAAAGCTGACGTTCTTACCTAACGTTGAAGCGGCGCTGTTACCGCAGATGTATAACAATGAAGAAGGGGATGCGGTCGTGATTAACGCCAACTACGCCATCGACGCCGGGCTGGATCCGGTGAAAGATCCGATTGCCGTAGAAAGCGGTGAAAACAACCCGTATGCCAATATCATTACCGTTCATCGCGGTGATGAGAAGAAAAAGGATATCGTGGCGCTGGTTGATGTGCTGCACTCAAAAGAGATCCAGGACTGGATCCGCACCAAATATAAAGGCGCGGTTATCCCGGTTAATAACTGATCCGCTTTTGCCGTACCCGGCCTACAGCTGTGCTGTAGGCCGGTTAAAACGCGTTAGCGTTGCCATCCGGCACCCGAGTTACACTCGCTCAAGCCTTGCGGGTAGCCCCTGACGTACCGCGGCTCCAGAAACCCAATCCAGCCAGGTGTTGGTCACTTTTCGTGTCGGATCCGCAAAACCCAGATCGTTGATATTGATTCCCGACTTTATCTTTTTATCAAACGGCAGCGGCTCACCGTCGAGCGTATGCTGCGCCGCACCCATCTCTTTATGTCCATAGCCATGCTCAATCGCGATTACCCCCGGCATCACGCCCTGCAGTAAGCTGATTTGCGCTTCAACCTGCCCACCAGGCGTGGTGATGCGAACGGTATCACCGTGCGATAAACCATAGCGCTTGCCGTCCTGCGGATTGAGCGCCACCAGATTGACCGGCTTAAGATGATGCAGCCGGGGGATCACGGCCGACGCGCTGGACATGGTATTCGATTTAAATGAAATCAACTTCAGCGGCCATTCCTGCTCAGGGAATAGTTCCTCCACTGAACGCCCGTCAGAGAGGCGCGAAGGATACCAGGCCGGACAGCCACTGTAGCGCTCGCCGGTAATTGCATGACGGTGGGCCGCGACATCCGCATTCCAGATTTGCAGCGGTTTTTCCCACGCATTACCGACGCGATTATCGACCCGACCACTGTTGTCTGGCGCAAAACGACCACCGCGCGAATAGATAAACGCCACGCGACTCACCTCATCGGCTTTTAACGTTTGGGTCATTACTGGCAAGATTCGTTGCACCCCGGTCAGCGTGATATCCTCTTCCCGTGCCTCTGCCACCGGCGCTTTGCCCATAAAGGCAATGTTGGCGGCCAGCCGCAGATAGTAATCTTCGGCGCGGTTGAGCGGATACACGTTGCCCTGCGGGTCGGTAATGGCATTGTCGCCAAAGCCGGGGAGGCCAATGCGTTTTGCCACCGCGATGCAGAAAGCCTCCATCGAGACGGGTTGACCGTCAGCGGTCTGACGGGTAGCGGGCCTGACCACGGGCCAGCGGGCGGTGGTGGCTTTACTGGCGACACCGGCCCATGGGGCGCTGAATCCCCAGCTTTCGAAGTTATGCGTGTCCGGTACGATGTAATCCGCAAGCGCGGTTGTTTCGTTCATGAACGCATCAATCGCGATAAACAGCGGCAAACGCGCAGGGTCTTTAAGCTTTTCTTCTGCCACGCCGCGTAAGCCCGCAATCCCATAAAACGGGTTGGTCATGTTGGAGATCCAGGCCTTTAGCGGATACGGATAACCCTCCAGTGCTGAAACCAGTAATTCGGTAAGCTGGCCTGCGACAAACGGATACCAGGGCGCTTTGGCCGGGAAAGGCGATTGCCCGGCAGCGACTTTGTTGCGGTACTCTTCGGAAGACTCATAGGCTGTCTTGCTGCGGGCAATGCTCAGACCTTTAGGTTTCACCTTCCCGGCAAAACTGTCCATATTGTAGCGCGGGCCGTCAGTTGCACCGTTGAACTTACCGCCGCCGACGAACACGCCCCCTTCGAGACTCAGGTTCCCGATCAACGCATTGAGCATCATCACCGACCAGGCATTATAAAAACCGTTACCCGCCATCATCCCGCCGTGGGTGATCACTGCCGCTTTCCGTCCGTGACGGGTGAACGCATCGGCCAGTGCGCCAATGTCTGCCTCAGAAACGCCACACTGCTGGCTGTATTGCGCCATGGACAGTTTCTCTGCGGACTCTTTCAGACACTGGAAGCCACTTTTTACCGTGACCGTTTGCCCCCCGGCCAGCGTGACTTCACGGGAGATGAACAGCTGGGCACGTTGGCAACTGCTGGCGGCGACGATCTCTCCGGCTTCGTTAATGACGGTGGGTTCGTTGGCGGCGTCTGCGCGTAAATGCGCCAGCGTTAAATGCTGACCGGCGAGCGTTGGAATTTCATCGGTAATGACCAGATGGGTGGCGTTGGTCCAGCTTTTTTCCCCGACCTGCTTCATGGCCTGTACGTCAGGAATAGCCAGGTAATCAGCGTTATAGCGCTGCTTTTCAATTATCCAGCGGATCATCCCCATCGCCAGTGCGGAGTCCGTCCCTGGGCGTACGGGCTGCCAGTGCCCACGATCGTCGGCAAGCACCGTCGTTAGGGGGAGGGCTGGTGCAACCACAACATAGCGGAAGTCATCACGTAAACGGGCACTGGCGAGTTGCCGTGCCTGGCGCTTAAACGGGTTGCCGGATTGTGCTGGAGACGTCCCCATAAACAACGCAAATTCGACATTGTCCCAGTCGGGTTTCACGTGGGTATTTTTATCCAGATCGCCCATCAACGCGCCAGACCCGGCACGATAGGCCAGACCACAGTACGCGCCATGTGCGCCGAAGTTTTTGCTGCCGAAACTGTTCAGGGCAAAGCGGCGCAAAAATGTATCACGTCCTTCATCACTGGTATTGGTGACCAGTAGCTGATTGGATTTTGGGCCGAAACCGGGGTGTCGGGCATCAATCGGCGTATCGGGATCGTGGATCGCGCGCAGACCGTCAACGTGGCCTTCGCCGAACAGATCGCCGCCTTCCACCACTTCGTTGATCAGTTGCTCAAAGCTGATGCGCTGCCATTTGCCTTCTCCACGTTTACCCACGCGTTTCATTGGCTCCAGAATACGCAGTGGGCTGTACAGGCCTTCAAGTAACGTTGCACCGCGAGCGCAGGCGGTGGAGCGGGCATCGAGGCCGGTTTCGCCCGCCAGTTGTTCCATCGCGACGGCAAAGGGAACAGAGGAGTCAATGTGGTGTTCGTGAGATAGTGGATGGTACGGGTTGCCCGCAATACGCAACACTTTGCCTTGTTCGCTATCAACACGGACACGCACGCCACATTGCGTCCAGCAGCCGAAACACTGCGTCATGGAGATCACCTGCTGCGGGTTCTGTTGCCAGCGCGGCCGGGCATGTGCTTCGGGGATGAGTGCATTACCAAAGATACGGTCGCGGGTTATTTTTCCTGATGTTCCGTCAAGCAAACCATCAATCGCACGCTTTGCCACGTCCCGATAACTCAGGCCGAAGGTCACCATGCCCCCGACAGCAAGACCGACTTTAAGCCACTGACGGCGAGTTAAATTAGCCATGTTGCATTCTCCTTGCGATCGCGTTCAGGGCTTCACGAACCATAATGATCAGTGCGACCCACAGGCCAAAAGTGCCAAGAATAGCCAGCCAGCCATCAGTGCCACCGGGCAGGGTATAGGGGTTAAACTGGGCGTTAAATTTCGGTACGGTCTGTACCTGAATGAGTAATGTCCAGCGCATCAGCCAGCACAATGCCATTGCACTTATTGCCAGCGAAATACGGAATGGCAGTGATAACGGATGGCGTAACACCAGGGCGCAAAGACCCAGTGAGGTAACCCAAAGTGCAATCCAGCCGAGGGCGTAATGCCGTGCGGAAGCCGCCACATCCAGCCACTGGCGAATTGCCGACCCCGATAGCGTGTTGCCACTTGCCCATACCACCACCACGATAGCCAGCGCGCACAGCGTGACTATCTGTCCCCATGCCAGTTTGCGCGGTAATGTTGTCCCTGCGTTTTTCACCGTGGCGATAAGCAGGGCAAGGAATGTTTGCAGGGCACTGAGGAACATCGCTACCGGGAAGGCGTAGCTGAACCAGATCGGGCGCGCCTCAACAATAGAGACCTCGCGACCGGTATAGACCAACAGTCCAATCGCCGACAGCGCACTGCCCACGGTCAACCATTTCATGACACTGTAACTTTTTGCAGTTAATCGCTTAACCTGCTGTGCGATAAACCACAGCCCTAAAAACCCGGTAAACAGCGGTAAAAATAGCGCCCCCCACGGCATCCATGACCACGGTGTGGGGTAGGCATAGAAATGCCAGACGCGTGCCGTCTGGTGTAAATCAGCCGTCAGTGCCAACGGTGCGGTAATCGCGCAGGTCAGGGCTATCAGCAGCGTGAGGTTTTCTAACTCCAGCCTCTCCTTTTTGCGCCAGTGGAGCACGCAGGCAAACAGTGCCGCGCAGGCAGCAATGCCGATAAAAAAGAAATATTGCACCGCCCAGGGTAACCAGCTTACGTCCTGTGGATGCGTCAGAACCTCTTCGATAATCAGGGTAGGGTTCATTTAAACCTCCTGCCAGAGCGCGGGCTGGGCACGCCCCATTAATGGTGTCACAAAGGCCTCATCCAGACCCAGATAGAACACGTGCGGCGAGGTGCCACTTTCCGGTTTCAGGACCTTGATGGCGTCATGATGTTGCTGCAGCATTTGAGAAATCCGGCTGTGTGGATCTTTGATATCACCGATAATGCGCGCGCCGCCAACGCACGACTCGACGCAGGCCGGGAGCAGGCCGGCTTCCAGTCGATGAACGCAAAAAGTGCATTTATCGGCGGTTTGCGTTTCATGGTTGATAAACCGTGCATCGTATGGGCAGGCCTGCACACAGTAGGCGCAGCCGACACAGCGGGTGTTGTCGACAACCACAATGCCATCTTCGCGCTGGAAGGTGGCCTGTACCGGACACACCGGCACGCAAGGGGGGTTATCACAATGGTTGCACAGGCGCGGCAGCAGGACGTTGGTGACGCTTTGCTGGCCTTCAAGTTGCACCTGATATTGATTAACGTTGGTACGAAACTCACCTTGCGGCGTCTGGTTTTCAATCGCGCAACTCACGGTGCAGGCCTGGCAGCCGATACACCGACGCAGATCGACCAGCATGCCGTAGCGATGCTGAGGCGATCCTTCATGCCGTTCAGGCGAAAAGGGAAACTGGGCCTGTGCCAGGGGAACCAGTGATGCGCCAGCGGTCAGGACGCCCAGTTGCTGGAGAAACTGCCGTTTACTGCTGTCCATATTTTCTCCCGTCACGATGCAACAACGAAACATTGGTCACGCCGTTGATTTGCGTGTGATGAATAAAGAATCTCAATGATTTACAGTGTAAAAATCGTGATGGGGGTACTCTATTGTGGTTAACCACATACTCGGCTTGTTGTTGATCTAAAACAACATAATTGACAGGGATAATTGAGTGGGACGCAACGTAGTAAAATGTCTGACGGTGCTGGCGTCACTATGGATGCTAAGCGGTGTGGTCAGGGCACAGACATGGAACATTGGCGTTTTGGCGATGCGTGGTGAGGTCTCTACCCGTACCCACTGGCAACCGCTGGAAACCCTGTTAAATCAGCAAATCCCGGGTGAACAGTTTCATATTCAACCGCTGGATCTGCAGCAGATGCAGGAGGCGGTTAACCGTGGAACCGTCCAGTTTATGGTCACCAATCCTGCGCAATTCGTGCAGCTAAACAGCCATGCAGCGCTTCGCTGGCTGGCATCATTACGCTCCACGCGTGGCGGAAAGGCAACCAGCAACGTGATTGGCAGTGCTGTCCTCGTCAGGCGTGACAGTGGGATTGTGAATGCACACGATCTGATTGGTAAAACGGTAGGTGCTATTGATGCTCAGGCATTTGGCGGTTATTTGCTGGGATACAAAGCACTCAGCGATGCTGGTTTGCGCCCTGAGCGTGATTTACGTCTGACGTTTACCGGTTTTCCTGCCGATGCCTTGCTGTATTTATTACGTGAAAAAGCGGTTCAGGCGGTGATTGTGCCCGTGTGTCTGCTGGAAAAAATGGATGAAGAAGGGCTAATCCGCAAAGCGGACTTTAGGCCCGTGATTACCTATCCAACGTCAATTCCTTGCGTAACCAGCACGCCGCTCTATCCTGACTGGTCGTTTGCTGCCTTGCCCGCGGTCAGTGATGAACTCGCCGATCGCGTGACGCGGGTACTGTTTAACGCGCCACAAAACGCCGCCTTTCGTTGGGGAGCGCCGGCCTCGACCCGCGAAGTAGAAGCTTTACTGCGCGATGTCCGTCAACACCCCCAGCAGCGCCAACTCTGGCTGGATGTCAAAAGCTGGTTTATTCAACATCGTCTGGCCATGGGGGCAGCGGGTATCGTCCTGTTGTTGCTGACGCTCAATTACATCTGGGTCATGCTGTTGGTCCGCCGACGCGGAAGACTGCTTGAGCGTAATAACGTGCTGTTACGCAAACAGGAACAGGCGCTGGAAACCGCGCGTCAAATGAGTGTACTGGGCGAGATGACGTCCGGATTCGCTCATGAACTTAACCAGCCGCTTTCGGCTATCCGCCACTATGCACAGGGCTGTCTGATTCGTCTGCGCGGCCAGGATCAGCAGCATCCGTTGTTACCCGCCCTTGAACAGATTGACGCGCAGGCGCAGCGGGGCGCCGATACGCTACGCAATTTACGTCAGTGGGTCAGTCAGGCGCAGGGAAATCCGGTGATGACCGACGACTGGGAGCCCATTAACGTTCATGATGCGATCCATCATGTCTGGCAGTTATTACGCATGGCGCAGCAATTCCCGACGGTCGCGTTACACACGCAGGTCGATAATTCGCTCTCGGTTACACTGCCGACCGTTTTGCTGGAGCAGGTTCTGGCTAATCTGGTACTAAACGCGGCCCAGGCGGGGGCAAAAACGGTGTGGTTCTCAGCGTGCTGTGAGGAGCATGGTGTGCGCATCCTGGTGCAGGATAACGCCGGAGGGATCGACGATGCGCAGTTATATCAGGCATTCCAGCCCTTTATGACCACCCGCAAGGAAGGGATGGGACTCGGGCTGGCCATTTGTCAGCGACTGGTTCGCTACGCAAATGGCGACATTAGCATCAAAAATCACCCTGCGCCTGACGGTCTGGCGGGCGCTGTGGTGACATTATATTTTAAGCAAACACAGGAGGGAGGGCGTTGTGGCGATAATTCATCTGTTGGATGACGATGTAGCGGTTACTCAGGCCTGTGCATTTTTACTGGAAAGTATGGGGTATGAGGTACGTTGCTGGGAGCAGGGCGAAACGTTTTTGGCTCAGGCCGATCTGCACCAGGTCGGCGTATTGCTGCTGGATATGCGCATGCCGGTACTGGATGGACATGCCGTGCATGAAGCAATGCGTCAGCGCGAGAGCACCCTGGCGGTGGTATTTCTTACCGGGCATGGTGATGTGCCCATGGCGGTTGAACAAATGAAACGCGGAGCCGTCGATTTCTTACAGAAGCCGGTTTCAGCTGCGCCGCTACAGGCTGCGCTGGAAAATGCTTTGCAGACCTCGGCAGCGGCTTTTTCGCGACAGGAAATCGTTGCTTGCTATCAGCAACTTACACCGAAGGAACGAGAACTGGCGAATCTGGTTGCAAAGGGATTGATAAATCGGGAAATCGCCGATGCCATGAATATTGCCGTTCGCACGGTTGAAGTGCATCGGGCGCGGGTGATGGAAAAAATGCAGGCCGGAAGCCTTGCCGAGCTGGTAAATCGACTTCAGCGGACCCAGTAAAATTGTGACATTTGTTTGATTTTCATTGGATTTTGTCTAATTCGCCAGAGTGATATATGCTGTGGGTTTGAGTTAATGACGAGCGGGTGAATATGGGAAATCAGACCAAAGACGACGAGCTGTACCGCGAGATGTGCAGAGTAGTCGGTAAAGTAGTGCTGGAAATGCGCGATCTGGGGCAAGAGCCTAAGCATATCGTCATTGCTGGCGTACTGAGAACAACCCTCGCCAATCAGCGTGTGAAGCGCAGTGAGTTAGAAAAACAGGCCATGGAGACGGTGATCAAAGCATTGGCCGGTTAATCCATAAAAGAGGGCGGTAGAATTATTCTGCCGTCCTCTTATTTTCATCTTCGTTATCTTCCAATAAATATAATTTAGTTCGGTCACTAAAATTACAAATTTCGTTATATATTTAGTTATATATCGAGTGATATATAACACAGTATTTGTGATTGCACTCCCAAATATTTTTCAAGCATATGAAATGTTATTTCAATCTCGCTTAATGATAATAAATATCACTCCACATTAATTATTTTCCTTCCGATTTTTAATTGATAACGATCAAGGTTACAGCGGGGGAATAACCACATTATTTATCCGCCTAACCCTAAAGGATTATACCCGTGTTTAGGGTATGGATTGATTCAGTTTAACCACCGTCATCTGTGCGATCAGGTTAGGGCAAAAATTCACGTGTTGTTGGCAACATTTATGGCCGATTTGACCTGATCTGCATTCATTAAAATTAGCCTGGATCTGTTGCTACTACAGCGTTTGCGAAGAGGATGCGAAATAAATGAACCAGGTTGATCGTCCATTTTTAGATTGTGGTTTAACGCGGCTTGAGTTTCTGCGTATATCAGGGAAAGGTCTGGCAGGATTAACGATTGCCCCCGCTCTGCTATCCCTTTTGGGTTGTAAGCAGGAAGATATCGATAGCGGCACCGTCGGACTTATCAATACGCCGAAAGGGGTGCTGGTGACTCAACGAGCCCGCTGTACTGGCTGCCATCGCTGTGAAATTTCCTGTACTAATTATAACGATGGCGCTGTTGGCACCTTCTTTTCCCGCATCAAAATTCATCGTAACTACTTCTTTGGCGATGATGGAGTCGGGTCCGGTGGCGGGTTGTACGGCGATTTAAACTACACCGCAGACACTTGCCGTCAGTGTAAAGCTCCCCAGTGCATGAAAGTCTGCCCGATTGGCGCAATTACCTGGAAACAGGAAGACGGTTGCATTGCCGTAGATCATAAACGCTGTATTGGCTGCAGTGCCTGTACCACGGCCTGCCCATGGATGATGGCGACCGTTAATACCGTAACGAAGAAATCCTCAAAATGTGTTTTATGCGGGGAATGCGCTAATGCTTGTCCGACTGGGGCATTAAAAATTATCGAGTGGAAAGATATTACTGTTTGATGGATAGCAGGGCTGCCTGATACGCGTCATTTAATGCCAGAAAATTGCAGTTTTTGAATAAAAGAACTGCCTGAAAGGTGGCGAGTATATCTATCGGACCTTCTTGCAAAGGAAAACATGATGGCTAATGGTTGGACAGGTAATATTTTACGGGTCAATCTCACCACGGGTAATATCACCGTTGAAGATTCCAGTAAATTTAAGAAATTTGTCGGTGGGATGGGCTTTGGCTATAAAATTATGTACGACGAAGTCCAGCCAGGCACCAAACCTTTTGATGAAGGAAATAAGCTGGTTTTCGCGACCGGGCCGCTAACCGGTTCAGGCGCACCCTGCAGTTCTCGCGTCAATATCACCTCATTATCGACATTTACCAAAGGCAATTTAGTGGTCGATGCTCATATGGGCGGTTTCTTTGCCGCACAAATGAAATTCGCGGGCTACGACGCCATTATTATCGAAGGGAAATCACCGTCTCCGGTCTGGATCAACATCAAAGACGATAAGGTCAGCATCGAAAAAGCGGACTTCATATGGGGTAAGGGTACGCGCGCAACCACCGAAGAAATTTGCCGTATCACCAGCCCGGAAACGTGCGTTGCAGCCATTGGTCAGGCGGGTGAAAATCTCGTTCCGCTTTCCTGCATGATTAACAGCCGTAACCACAGCGGCGGGGCCGGCACTGGCGCAGTCATGGGGTCGAAAAACCTGAAGGCCATTGCGGTAGAAGGAACCCAAGGGGTCAATATCGCCGATCGCAAAGAGATGAAGCGGCTTAATGACTACATGATGACCGAGCTTATCGGCGCCAACAACAACCATGTTGTGCCGAGCACGCCACAGGCCTGGGCTGAATACTCTTCACCTAATTCGCGCTGGACGGCCCGCAAAGGGTTGTTCTGGGGCGCTGCGGAAGGAGGGCCAATCGAAACGGGGGAAATTCCACCGGGAAACCAGAATACGGTCGGTTTTCGTACCCATAAATCCGTGTTTGATCTCGGCCCGGCCGCTGAGAAGTACACCGTCAAAATGAGTGGCTGCCATTCATGTCCAATTCGCTGTATGTCGCAACTTAATGTTCCCCGAGTGAAAGACTTTGGTGTGCCGAGTACCGGCGGGAATACCTGCGTGGCGAACTTTGTACATACCACTATTTTCCCTAATGGGCCGAAAGATTTCGACGATAAAGACGATGGGCGCGTCGTAGGGAACCTGGTTGGTCTGAACCTGTTCGACGATTATGGTATTTGGTGTAACTACGGTCAGTTGCATCGTGACTTTACGTACTGCTACTCCAAAGGCGTCTTTAAGCGGGTGTTACCTGCGGCAGAGTATGCAGAGATCCGTTGGGATCAACTGGAAGCCGGCGATCCGAACTTTATCAAAGATTTCTACTATCGACTGGCGCATCGCGTGGGTGAACTCAGCCACCTGGCAGATGGCTCCTACGCGATTGCAGAACGCTGGAATTTAGGCGAAGAGTACTGGGGTTACGCGAAGAACAAACTGTGGTCGCCGTTTGGTTTCCCTGTTCACCATGCGAACGAAGCCTCGGCGCAGGTGGGGGCGATCACCAACTGTATGTTCAACCGCGACTGCATGACGCACACCCATATCAACTTTATCGGCTCCGGTTTACCGCTGGCACTACAGCGTGAAGTGGCGGGCGAACTGTTTGGTTCACAAGATGCCTACGATGAAACCAAAAACTACACCCCGATTAATGCCGCCAAAATCAAATACGCCAAATGGACGCTGCTGAAGGTCTGTCTGCACAATGCGGTTACGCTGTGCAACTGGGTCTGGCCTATGACGGTTTCGCCACTTAAGAGCCGAAACTATCGCGGAGACCTCGATCTGGAAGCGAAATTCTTCCAGGCCGTAACGGGGGATGAAACAACGCAGGCTAGTCTGGATTTGGCCGCGGAGCGCATTTTTACCCTGCATCGCGCTTATACCGTCAAGTTGATGCAAACCATGGATATGCGTAATGAGCACGACCTGATCTGCTCATGGGTGTTCGATAAAGATCCGAAGATCCCGGTCTTTACCGAAGGAACCGACAAGATGGACCGGGAAGATATGCGTCAGTCGCTTACGATGTTCTATCAGGAAATGGGCTGGGACCCGGCGTTGGGCTGCCCAACTCGCGACACCCTTCACCGTCTCGGCCTTGAGGATGTGGCAGCCGACCTGGCTGCACACAATCTGTTGCCGGCGTAAGGAACGCAGATGACGTACGTGAGTAACGACCTGGCCCCTGCAGAGGATGCGTCTGGTGATGACGTGGATAGCCAAAAGAGACAGTGGCTGCACGCGTTACACCAGCCTGTCGCACACCGGAGTGCGTCACTCATTCAGGAACCTACCAGCCCGGAGTCGATAGTGGCGGATTTTATCCGCCAGCATTCTGCTTCAGGTCAATTGGTGGCACGCAGCGTGTTTCTGTTGCCACCTTATTCGGTTCCTGAAAGTGACCTGGCTACGCTGCTGGACGCGATGTGTCAGCACGCATCCGACGCAGATATTACCTGTATCCAGGGCTCAGAGGATACCTACTTCTACTCGACGCAAACCATGACGGCAAACTACGCCGAAATGTGTGTGCAGGTGGTGGAAAATGATATCTGCCGTGCCATTGCAGAAGCGGTACGTTTTGACTGCCAAACGTATCCTCGCCCCTATAAGGTCGCCATGCTGGCGCAGCCGCCATACCATTTTGAACCTGAGCAGGTTACGGCGGCGCTCACGGCCATGGAAACGCATCCTGATTATGCAGACATACGTGCTGTGGAATCGTCGAATGCGGAACCTTATCTGTTTAGCGAGCGCTTTATGAGTTACGGCAAAGCGTATGGCCTGTGCGAATGGCTTGAGGTTGAGCAGTATCAGAACCCCTGAATTTTTCAGGTTGATGTCATGGAACGTGTGGACGATCACTGTCACAGCATTAGAGGATAACCCGATGTCCTTCACCCGACGAAAATTTGTCATTGGCATGGGGACGGTGATTTTTTTCACCGGCCCAGGCCAAAACCTGTTAGCGAGTACGAAGAGTACTAAAAACGTTCGTTATGTCATGATCCACGACGAATCATTGTGCAACGGATGTAATATTTGCGCCCGAGCGTGCAGGAAAACGAATCATGTTCCTGTTCAGGGGAGTCGTTTATCGATAGCCCATATCCCGGTAACGGATAACGATAACGAAACGTTGTATCACTATTTTCGTCAGTCCTGTCAGCATTGTGACGATGCCCCCTGCATTGAGGTGTGCCCTACCGGTGCTTCCTGGCGAGATGAAAACGGGATAGTGCGAGTCGATACCTCTCGTTGCATCGGCTGCAGTTACTGCATTGGCGCATGTCCGTATCAGGTACGCTATCTCAACCCACAAACCAAAGTGGCGGATAAATGCGACTTTTGCGCCGAATCGCGTCTGGCGAAAGGTTTCCCGCCAATCTGCGTCAATTCTTGTCCAGAACACGCGTTGATTTTTGGCCGTGAGGACAGCCCGGAAATTCAGACCTGGTTGCGGGAAAACAAGTACTACGAATATCAACTTGCAGGCGCCGGGAAGCCCCATCTGTATCGTCGGTTCGGTCAACATTTGATTAAAAAGGATAATGTATGAACGCGTCGCAGAATGCCGAACAGTTTCACGCACAGCTTGCGCAGTACGTCCCGATGTTTTCGCCGGATTACTGGCCCGTCTGGTTGGTTTTCGCCGGGTTAATGCTGGTGGGGATGTGGCTGGTGCTGGCGCTCCACGCAATGTTGCGCTTTCGTTCAGCGAATAAAGCGTCGGCAGGACACGGAGAGAAGGTCTATTTATACTCGAAAGCGGTCCGTTTGTGGCACTGGTCGAATGCGCTGTTATTTCTGCTGCTGCTGGCCAGCGGCCTGCTAAACCATTTTACCGCGGTCAGTGCCCCAGTGATGAAAAGCCTGCTGACTGTGCATGAGGTCTGTGGCTTTTTGCTGCTTGCCTGCTGGATTGGTTTTGTCCTGATTAACCTGATTGGGGGGAACGGTCATCATTATATTATTCAGCGTCAGGGCTGGATCGGCCGGGCGCAGAGGCAGACGCGATTCTACCTGTTTGGCATTATGCAGGGCGAAGCGCATCCATTCCCGGCATCAACGCGTTCGAAATTCAATCCGTTACAGCAGGCAGCGTATGTCGGCGTGATGTACGGTTTGCTGCCGCTACTGCTGATCTCCGGGTTGCTATCCCTGTACCCACAGGCTGTGGGCGATCTGTTCCCTGGCGTACGTTACTGGTTGCTGCAGGCGCACTTTGCGCTGGCGATCGTGAGCGTGTTTTTCATTTTTGGACATCTTTATCTCTGCACGACAGGACGCACACCGGGCGAAACCTTTAAGTGCATGGTGGATGGCTATCACCGGCATTAAGAGATGATGATTACTCGTGGTGACTTACGGGCCTGGCGCGTCGGGCCCGTGATGTATCGCTGGTTTCTGCGTGCGTTTCCTGAGGGAGGCAGCTACGCGGAGGTGCACCGTGCACTCCAGCAGGAAGGGTACAGTGACTGGGCAGATAGCCTCGTGGAATACGGTTGGTCAAGATGGCAGGATGAAGAGAATTTTGTCCAGCAGGATATCTGTGCGATGGGCCGTGTTGTCTGTCCGCAGACGGCAGACGACAACGGTAAACAATTGGCGAGCGCGGCTGATGGCGACAGTCTTGGTAGCGCGGGCGATAACATCAAAATCGTCAGCGCCGGGTACGCCGCGCAGATTGCCAGCGCAGGTTACAGCGCACGTATTGGCTGCGTGGGTTATAACGCTCATGTTGCCAGCTCCGGTGAGCGCGGTCGTATTGCCATCGCGGGAAACTCCACCCGTGTCAGTAGTGTGGGAGACGGTACACGAATGGCCAGCACGGGTATGCGGGTGCGCATCAGTTCGCTGGGTGACAGAAGTCGTATCGCCAGCAGCGGAGATTTAACCCAGATAGCCAGTTTTGGCGCAGGGTCGAAAATCGCCAACTGCGCGGACAACGTGCAGATCATGGCCAACGGAGAAAACACCGTTATTGCCAGTACTGGCGTGGTCGATTCGATAATCCTCGGCCCCGGTGGCTGCGCGGCGCTTGCCTATCACGACGGTAAGAGAATGCGCTTTGCGGTGGCTATTGAGGGGGAAAATAACATTCGCGCAGGGGTGAAGTATCGGCTCAACGAAGACCATCAGTTTGTGGCATGTTGAGCCGTGGTGCTATTTCAATGCGAACCGACGCTGAGTGATCTTCTCCAGGCTAAAGCACAGCAGGTAATAGACCAGTCCGGTAAAGACAAAAATGGCCGCCGGGTAAATTTGTACCCGGCTGTTAACCTGACCCGCCACCGTCGTGAGCTCAGGCACGTTGACGATAAACGCCAGCGACGTATCCTTGAGTAGTCCGATAAAAATCCCCGTTAGCGAGGGGAGTACGTTGCGCAGAACCTGCGGCAACAGAATGAACCCGAGCGCCTGGAGTGGGCTAAATCCCTGAACGACGGCCGCATCATACTGACCGCCTGGCAGCGCAGTCATGCCTGCGTACACGGAATGCATCACCGAGGCGGCGGTAAACCAGGCCAATGCCAGCGTGACGGTTATGGCTCCCGGTAAATCACTGCCTGTGAGCATGGGCAACAGATACCACATCCAGAAAATCACGAAGATTAACGGAATACCACGAATAAACTCTGCCCAGATAAACAGCCCCTTGCGTATCGCTCCAGGAAAACGCCAGGCGCAGCAGGCGAGTGCGATCCCGGCCGGAAGCGCCAGTGCCGCTGCGCCAATCGCCATCAACAGCGTGAGCAGAACGCCCCCCGGTTGACCCTCTGCGACCCGCCCCCACAGGAGGTAGTCCAGATTGTCGGTAATAACCGAAATATTAGCGATCATGCTGTAGGCTCCTGAAACGAAAAATGCGTGTTTTACGCGCCAACGGTTTACCTGCTGCAGGTACAGGGCCAAGACGGGTTAACAACATCCCCAGCACAATACCGGTCAACAGGTAGAGTGCCGTGCCGACGGCAAAGGCTTCCAGCGCATGGGCGTTATAGCTTTCTATTTGCCGCACCTGGTACGTCAGCTCGGCAAAGCCAATGCCGCTGGCTAATGAAGACAGCTTCATCAGATTAAGATATTGCCCCACAATTGGCTGCCAGGCATTTGCCAGCCCCTGAGGGAACAGGATGTGACGGAAAGTCGCCCATGACGAAAAACCCTGTGCGATGGCTGCCTCGCGCTGCCCGCCAGACACAGCCTGTAAACCGGAGGCGACCTCTTCGACCAGAAAGGCCGAGGTAAAGACACCCAGCCCCCATGCGGAGCAGAGAAACTCCGGCGTTAACCACCAGACGTCCCCCGGCAGAATGGACCAGGCGTGTTCCGCATTAATGAAGGTAATCACGTCGCGAGGAAGGAGATTCCATGCAGCGAAGTACCAGAACATCAGTTGAACGAGTAAAGGCGTATTGCGAAAAACTGAGACCCACACGCTGACCACGGTGGCCGCAAAGCGGTGTCCTGTCAGGCGCAGGCTGAGCAGAAAGATGGCAAATACCGTGGCCAGTACCACGCCGGCTAGCGTGACCCAAAGCGTGGTCAGAAAACCGGAGATTATCCATTGCAGAGGTTGCCCGCTCAGCACCCCCTGCCAGTCCATTGCATGCATTATAACGATGACTCCTGGTGTAACGGGTCGAGCACTTTTTTCAGAAAACGTTGAGTTCTGGGGTGCTGAGGGCGAGTGAAAAACGCCTCAGGAGGCGCGACTTCGAGAATATCGCCGCCATCAATAAACACCACACGATCGGCAATCTCCCGGGCGAAATGCATTTCATGGGTCACGACAATCATGGTGATGCCGCTATGGGCCAGGCTCTTCATGACCTGCAACACTTCGCCGATCATTTCTGGATCCAGCGCGGAGGTGGGTTCATCGAACAGGATGATTTGCGGCGAGGAGGCCAGTGCACGGGCGATGGCAACACGTTGTTGCTGTCCGCCGGAAAGTTGGGCGGCATACGCATCGGCTTTCTCGGCCAATCCTACCTGTTCCAGCAGTGCAAGTGCCCGTTGCTCAGCATCCGCTTTTTTCCAACCGTGAACATATTCCAGCGCCAGCGTGATGTTCTGCTGTGCCGTCAGGTGGGTGTAGAGATTGAATTGCTGGAACACAAAGCCAATTCGGCTACGAAGCTGACGCAATGCGGGGCCGCGCAGCTGACCGATGGGTTTGTCATCAATAAAAATATCGCCACCGCTCAGTGACTCCAGTTGGTTGATCAGGCGAATAAGCGTCGACTTTCCTGAGCCAGAAGGTCCGAGAATGGTGACGACTTCGCCCGGTTCAACCGACAGGCTGACACCGTTAAGCACGGTATGATTGTCATAGTGTTTTATGACATTACGCAGTTCAACACGCGCCTGGCGCAGATGCGTAAAATCCGCAGCCGAAGCTGCGGGACGATTAAAAAGGCCTGAGAGCATATTACTTCGCTTCTATTTTGAAGGCGCGGGGCTGCGGGTTTTTGGTTTGCGGACCAAACCAGACATCATAAATTTTGGCTGCCTGCCCGGTAGACTCGAGCTTTAATAACTCGTCGTTCACGGCCTTCAACAGCGCAGGCTCACCTTTTTTTACACCCACGCCAATCTCTTCTTTGCTCAACAGGTCGGGCAAAATTTTGAAATCTGCTTTATCCGGCGCACCGCCTAACAACCCTGCCAGAATGGTGCTGTCCTGGGTGATCGCCTGGACATTACCATTACGCAGTGCGGTTAATGCCAGCGGAATATCGTCATAGGCCAGCACACGTGATTGTGGAAAACGCTGATGCAACGCCTGCTCACCTGTCGTCCCTTTCACCGCACCGATGCGGGCCTTGCTGTAGTCATCAAGCTTATCCGGGGATTTTGCCGGAACGAGGAATTGCTGCCCGGTGACGAAGTAAGGGGCGGAGAAATCGATAACCTGTGCACGCTCAGGTGTAATAGTGATATCCGCTACGATTAAATCGGCCTTACCGGATTGCAATAACGGAATACGGTTAGCCGGGTTGGTGGCGACCAGTTCCAGTTTAACGCCAAGTGATTTAGCCAGCGCTTCAGCGAAATCAACGTCATAGCCGACAATCTTATGCGTTTTTGCATCAATGGAGCCGAACGGTGGATTGGCGTCAAAGGTGGCGATTTTTACCACACCTGCGGCTTTGATATCGGCCAGTTGATCGGCCTGAGCGTTTGACGCGGCAATGCCTGACGCCAGCAGGACACTGAGTGCCAGCCATGTTTTTTTTGTGCTGTGAATTTTCGTTGCCATCATTTTCTTTGAATCCCTGTTGTTTTGGTTTGTGCTTTTTACGCTCCCATAACTTGCGGCGGTGACCAAATAAGAAAAAATTCTTATCTATATACAAAATGATATTAGTGAAAGGGGTGTTAATTACGGGTGAAAATAATGAAAAACTGAAATGCAAAATAGTGCACAACGTTGGCAAAAATTCGCATTTCATTTTTTACGCATTCTGCGTTGGAATACGTTGTGTCCAACAGACAGAGGCGGCGGGGAAGATGAACGGGGTTAAATATCTTTGGTTGCGTATCATGAATCGACATCCACAGACGCCACAACATAGTGCGGAACGAAATCTTCAGCGTGTTGTGGAGTCTGTTCTTCCTGTCGCCAGCCTGTATGGGGTGGATATCGCCAACATTGATCCGGAGTGGTTCCGTGATAAAACAACACGCTGAACTTCGCCTGACGCGCGAAATGTACTGGAATGAAGTGTGCAAAATAAGCAGAAATACTACTGAATCCCCATTCTGACCTGTAACATACGACAAAACAGGTCTGGATTGGGAACAAGCATGCTGCGTGATAATTTTAACGATCTCTATTATCTCATTGTCGTCGCCCGTGAACGCAGTTTTACCCGCGCCGCAGCGAAGCTAGGGGTCTCGCAGTCAGCATTAAGCCATGCCATTCGCGGGCTTGAGGAGCGACTGGATGTCAGACTGTTGACCCGTACCACGCGAAGCGTTGCGCCAACCGAAGCCGGAGAACGGCTTATCAACAGTATCAGTCCGCGTTTCGATGACATTGAAACGGAGCTACTGGCATTAACCGATATTCGCCAGCGTGTGGCGGGTAATATCCGTCTGACGCTCGGGGAACATGCGTTGCAATCGACCGTCTGGCCTGCACTACAGCCGTTTTTGCAGGCGTATCCTGATGTAAATGTGGAAATGACCATCGACAATAGCCTGACGGATATCGTGACGGGACGCTATGATGCCGGTATCAGACTCGGTGAGCAGGTGGCCAAAGATATGGTTGCTGTCAGGATCGGTCCCGACTGGCGCATGGTCGTGGTAGGGGCACCCGCCTATTTTGCCCGTCATGGCAAACCGCAAACCCCCCACGATCTACAGACGCATAACTGTATCAATATGCGCATGCCGACCCTCGGCGGGCTGTATGCCTGGGAGTTTGCCAAAAATGGGCAGGATCTCCGCGTGCGGGTAGAAGGGCAGCTTATTTTTAACAATCTTCCACCGCGTATCAGTGCGGCAATTTCGGGCATGGGTCTGGCATTTGTACCGGAAGATACCGTCGAACAGGCGGTAGCAGAGGGAGCACTGGAAAAAGTGCTGGAAGACTGGTGCGAACCTTTTCCCGGTTATTACCTGTACTATCCTAGCCGTAGACAACATACCGCGGCCTTTGCACAGTTGATTGAAGCGTTACGTTATACGGCGTGAAGCGCAGGCTGACTATAAAAAAACCGGCATTGCGCCGGTTCAGAAATTAGATTTTGCAGGCATCGCCGCAGTCGTTATCAGCAATAATTTCCTGCGCTTTTTTGTCCGCATCTTCCAGACGTTCAGCATTACGCTCTTGCGCTTCTTCCAGCCCATCAAAGACCAGATTATCGAGATCAATTTCCATCATTCACCTGCCAGGTTCAGCGTTTAACATCATTCCATTATATTGCAAAAATGTTGCTGAACAGCAGCGATTATTGCTACTAAGCACGTTCTTATACCAGGTCAGCGTATTTTTCCGGCAGCGTATCCCACAGATGGCGGTTCGCTTCCAGCAGCAGACGGTGCTGCTCAACGGCGTGCGCGTTTTCCCGTGCCCCGCGCGACATCAGCGTCCAGGCCTCCAACGCTGAAAACCTCTCATCATTCACTCGTTATGTTAATTAAATGTTATTAAATCGAGTCGAGCCCTTGTTTATTCAGGAACGTGATGTGCGATTTGTTTTAACAAATATGCGACAAAATCACTATACATATAACTTAATATCTTTTATACATTAATTGTTCAACCCTGCGACTATTCCACAAAAGAGAAAGCAATATGGAACAGACACCTGATAAGAAAAACGATAATTTTCAAAAAGATGGCAAAGAACAGTTCAACCGCTCGATCGGGCTTATTTCAAATTTTGCGTTGGGTTTTACCTACCTGTCGCCGCTCACCGCCGTTTATTCGCTGTTCGCGTTGGCAGTGACGCTGGCGGGACCACCCGCTGTGTGGTGGATATTGATCGTCGCGTGCGGGCAGTTGTTAGTCGCCCTGGTGTTTGGTGAGGTTGCGTCTCAATATCCGATCACCGGGGGACTGTATCCCTGGGCAAGAAGGTTGTGGGGGAAGAAATATGCGTGGATCGCCGCCTGGATCTACCTGTGGGCGCTGGTGGTGACGATTACCTCGATCGCGGAATACACATCAACATTTGTGGAATCACTCTTTCATTATGGCCAGACACCCGCCACCATGCTGGTGACCTCCGTCTTGCTGCTGCTCTTGATGATGGCCGTCAATATGTCCGGGACCAGGAATCTGGCCAGGGTCGCCAAAATTGGTTTCTGGTGTGAAATCGTCAGCGTGATTGCGCTGGGTATTTACCTGCTGATTTTCCACCGCTCACAGCCTTTCTCCGTCATCTTTGATTCGATGGGGGTACTGGCGCATGACGGAAGTTATTCCACCGCCTTTATGTCCGCCGCGCTGATGGGCCTGTTTATGTTCTTTGGCTTCGAGGCGTGCGGTAACGTGGCAGAGGAAGTGCAAAATCCAAGCAAAAAAATCCCGGTAGCCATGATTTTAAGTATCGTGTTTGGCGCGATCTCAGCCATTATCTCCGTCATGGGCTATCTGCTGGCGTCACCGAACCTGGTGAGTATCGTGAATGGTAAAACCGCCGATCCGATCCCGGCAATCCTCAATGAAGCGCTGGGGGAAACCGGGGCGACGGTCTTTATCATCGTCGCGATTATCGCGATGCTGTCGTGCATTCTGTCTCTGCAAGCGGCATTAAGTCGTCTTATCTTTTCTTTCTCTCGTGACAGAATGCTGCCGGGCAGCGAGTGGATGGCCAAAATTTCTAAAAATGGTGTCCCGGATAATGCCATGGTCGTCAGCTGTGTGTTGCCGGTTATCATTTGTGTCTGGGTCTATTTCCAGCCAGATAACTTATCGCGTATCACCGCATTTGCTGTTATCGGTATTTATATTTCATTCCAGATGGTGGTACTGGCCGCGCTGCGTCAACGCCTGAAAGGCTGGAAACCCGCCGGAGAGTGGACGATTGGCGGTTGGGGCGTGATTGTCAACGTGCTGGCGTTAGCTTACGGCCTGTGTGGGATCTGGTTACTGGCACAGCCTGCTGACAGCAGTGATTTCATCGACCGTTGGACAGTCCTGTTTGGTCTGGCGATTGTGGTCGGTTCAGGATTGATCTACATGTTCCTTACCCGACCGTTTGGCCGCTCGGCTGCACCGGAAAACGATGCTATTGCCTACGCCACGAAGCTCAATATGGGGCAGGATAACTAAAACTAAGGGCCTTCGGGCCCTTAGTTTCGAACGTTTTGCGCGCCGGATATGACGCTGGCATCTTTATCAGGTAACGCTCAGCCTTTCTGGTAGTGATAAAGGATAAAGTAGTCGCTTTGATACACCACCGTGCTGTGCGCCGGTGACAATAATTCACCGACGCGAAAGCGCGGCCAACTGGAAAAGATGATCCGGTTTTCCAGATTGGTCAGAATGACATAATCAGGGTGAGGGCAGGAGAGCAGTTCGGCTTCTATCTGACTGACCAGCAGATCGACGGCGGCCACGCCGAGGAACTGATCATGATAGTAAACCGGCACTGCTGAGGTCAGGGTATAGGAGATGTTACAGATATAGTCGACATACGGGCCATGAATATACGCTTCACCTGCCGGAGGCGAATGCTTAAACCACTCAAAGGTTCTGAAATCCAGCCGCTGTTGCGTCGCCTGATCCAAATCCAGATGTGCCTGACTCAATCCATTATCTTTCTTATACCACCATTCCAGCAGCCAATATTCTTTGGTGGTTGCTGTACTCGCAATATGGCTGGCGAAACCTGCGCCTGAACAGTAGTGATTGTTGTTCAGTGTGCTCTTGATGTGTTGCTGAACCGTTGATCTGACAGCGGGGTCGAGGACAACTTCGGCTGAAGCTTTTTGCACACCGGCAATGGCCTCGTGAATGCTCCTCGCCAGCGCAACGGTAGACTCTACGGTAGAGGCGGTAATATCATCAATTTTACGGATTAATGCGCTTAAGGTTGTCGAAGAGCTCATGGTCTGTCCTGCCTTCACTGATTGTCAGTTCGAGTTATATTTCAGCTTTTTTTCAATAAGGTAATAGGTAAACGTGTCGATGATCTGCGTGGCGTACTGGACTGACCCGGTCTCGTTATGGGCGGCGAGCGCGTCGGCCAGCGCCGAATAAAGCGCAATAATTTCTGCATGAATATTGTCAGCGCGATAGAGTATTGCCACCAGTGATGCCCACTCGGCCTGGACCTGAAGCTCCTGGTTGGCCAGCCGTGCCGAATGAGAGCTGGCTGCAATTGCCAGCAAACAACGCATATCGGCCTGAGTCATCAGTTCCGGTGAGTCGGCTTTCCTCAGCACGTCTACAAACTCGCGAAATTTGGCAATATCCGCCGCGGTCATGCGTCTGGAGGCTAACCTGGCGCTGTGGCTGATAATGGCGCAATGCATTTCGCCTAAATCCGAAAGGTAATCGGTACTGATCGATTTAAACGGATGCAGGGCGCTATTTTTGCCATCAATATTCTCGCAAACGAAGCTCCCGCCATTACGGCCACGAACCGTATGGATAAGATTATTAGCCCGAAGCGTGTTGAGCGCTTCTCTGATAGTGATATGTGAGACACCCATCATCTTTGCCAAATCGGTTTCATTGGGCAACTGTTCTTTTGGCTCCAGCAACCCGGTAATAATGGCGTTTGAAAGGCGCTGCACTATCTGGTCTGAACGACTGACCTGCCCGATAGGCGCAAATATGACCGCATGAGTAATCATAATCTTTTCTGCACTCAATTCCCTGAAACAACGACCATTTTTAACACATGCCCGCGGGGCACGAAAGGTCAGAATGGCCGCGTTATTTTACCTGCCCACGCGCAACATCGCTGCACAGGCGGATGTGTGTCCCGATAGCGTCAAAACGCATTCCGCGCTGACGATGAATAACCTTACCCTGAAAATGTAAAATCTAAGTTAAAAATGCGAGGCTTATCATAGTGTCAATGTTGCGCATTTGAAAAATTTTTACAATATATATATTACATAAGCTTCTTTATGTATTAATTGGCGGGAGACAGGCATGAGAACCCTGAAGCATTTTATAAACGGGCAATATGTAGCGGGTAACACAGAAGACACGTTTGAGCTGGTGAGTCCGGTTGACGGTGAAACGTACGCGTTATCGCCTAATGCCGGTGCGACTGAGGTGGCGCTTGCCTACTCGGCGGCCGAGGCGGCATTTAACATATGGAAAAAATCGACACCTGCCCAGCGGCAAAAAGCACTGCTGCAACTGGCGGATGAGATAGAAAAAAATGTTGAACGACTGGTCAACGCGCAAAGCCAGGAAACCGGTCAATTGCGTCATTTTATCGAAAAAGAAGAGATAGCAGCGTCGTGCGATGCGATTCGTTTTTTTGCCGGTGCAGCGCGTTGTCTGGAAGGGAAGGCCGCCGGAGAATATTCCGCCGGGTTCACCTCAACGATTCGTCGTGAGCCGTTGGGCATAGTGGGACAAGTCACACCGTGGAACTACCCGTTTATGATGGCGGTATGGAAGATTGCACCGGCGCTTGCCGCTGGCAATACGGTGGTTTTAAAGCCAAGCGATACCACCCCGGTAAGTACGCTGCTCCTGGCTGAACTGGCGGCACCTTTATTTCCGCGAGGGGCGTTTAACGTCGTGTTGGGCAAGGCCAGTACTGGCTCACTGGTGGTTTCTAACCCGACGGCTTCATTGGTGTCGATTACCGGTTCGGTACGCGCGGGTCTGCAGGTTGCGGCATCAGCCGCAGCTAACCTGACAAAGGCCCATCTTGAACTGGGTGGCAAAGCGCCCGCCGTCGTGTTTGCTGATGCCGATATGGACAAGGCGATTACTGCCATCACTACCGCAGGATTTTTCAATGGCGGACAGGATTGTACTGCCGCTACGCGCATCCTGGTGGAAGATTCTGTCTATGCGACGTTCCTGGAAAAACTGATCCAAAAAACGAAAAGTATCAAGTTTGGTCCTCCGCAGGATCAGGATGCGTTATATGGCGCGCTGAATAGCAAAAATCAGCTTGAGCAGGTGAAGGGGTTTATTGAGCGTTTACCTGCACATGCGAAAATTGAAACCGGTGGTCGTGCGGGGCCTGGGCCGGGTTTTTACTTTGAGCCGACGATAATTTCCGGCCTGCATCAACACGATGAAGCCATTCAACACGAAGTGTTTGGTCCGGTAATGACCATTCAGTCGTTTTCTGGTGATGAAGATGCGTTGCACAAGGCGAATGATGTGGAATATGGCCTGGCCGCGAGCGTCTGGACCTGCAATCACCGTCGCGCGCAGCGTTTCAGTATTGATCTCGATTTCGGCACCGTATGGATTAACAGTCATATTCCGCTGTGCGCCGAAATGCCACACGGTGGATTCAAAAAATCCGGCTACGGAAAAGATCTCTCCTCTTATTCGCTCGATGAGTATACCCGGGTGAAACATATCATGTGTGATATTTCCGAATAACAGGTAATGCGATGAAAACATTAAAAATAGCCGTACTTTCATTGGTGATGTTCTCAGGGTTCAGCCTGGCAGAAAGCTCACCGCTGAACACGGTAAAAGCGTATATGGCAGCATGGAATGCGCATAATGCGCCGCTGGCAGCCCAGTACCTGGCGGACGATGCCGTTTATTACGATGCCGCCGCAGGGGAGCCGGTAACCGGCCGGGAAAAAGCTGAAAAAGACGTGATCGGTGCATTTATTAAGGCGGTCCCGGATCTGACCTGGAGAATGGTCGGTAAACCTGTCGCTGATGAAGATACCGTGGCATTTCGTTGGGAATTCTCGGGTAAAAATAGCGGCGAATGGGCGGGAAGCCCGCCGACAAATAATCCGATCAAATTTGAAGGTGTCAGCTATATTCATGTTAAGGCAGGAAAAATCACCTGGCAGGGTGATTATTATGACGCTAAAAAACTGGATGAAGAGCTAAAGCCAGTGAAGTAGTCGGCGGTATCCTCCTTGTATCTGCGAGGGGGAACCTCTCATTTGTAGTGTTTTTTAGGACAATGTGTCAGTGGCAAAAGGACAAAGTAATGGCAATTACCCGACGTGATTTTCTCAACGGCGTGGCGGTGACTATCGCTGCGGGACTGACCCCTCTGGATCTGGTCAGAGCGGCTGGAAAGGGGCACGAATTTATTGATGGAAGTTATTATCCGCCGGCGTTAACGGGGCTACGCGGTAACCATCCGGGGTCGTTTGAAATGGCCCATGCGTTAGGCCGTGAACATAAACACTTTGATTTAAGCGCTCTGCCCGTAGAGGAAGAGTACGATCTGGTGATTGTGGGCGGCGGTATCAGCGGACTGGCCGCAGGTTGTTTCTGGCATGAACTGGCTGGGAAAAACAGCAAGGTGCTGATCCTCGATAACCATGATGATTTTGGTGGTCACGCCAAACGCAACGAATTCACCTCCGCAGGCAAAAAACTGATCGGATATGGCGGGAGTGAAGCCTTTCAATCACCCGCGCATAATTTCAGCCCCGAAGTGAATAAGCTGATGGAAACTGTCGGCGTAAGCGTCACGCGGTTGAAAAAGAGTTTTGACGTTAATTTCTACCCCGACTGGCAGCTTAGTCGCGGCGTCTTCTTCGATAAAAAGAATTTTGGTGAGACGAAAATAGTCAGCGGCGATCCTGGTCGTGCGGTATCCGATGATATTCCGCCAGATCGGCTCAATGGCCGTAATATCGAAGACTTTATCAACGACTTCCCCTTGAGTGAGGAAGATCGTAAAGCGCTGATCGATCTGCACGTGCGTCCGGTTGATTATCTTCCTGGGATGACGGTTGATGAGAAAACAGAATGGCTGGATACCCACAGCTATAGTGAGTTTCTTTCCACCAGGGTTGGCTTAAGCAAAATGGCGCTGCTCTATTTTCAGCAGCGTTCCAATGATTTCTTTGCCATCGGTATTGAAGGCATATCCGGTAGTGATGCTCGTGCGTGCGCATTGCCGGGAATGGAAGCGTTAGGGCTGCCGCCGCTGGATGGTGAATCGCTGGCCGACCTCGAAGAGCCATACGTCTATCATTTCCCGGATGGCAATGCGGGTCTGGCACGGTTGCTGGTCAGACACATGCTGCCGGACGCGCTGCCGGGCAATACCATGGAAGATTCTGTCCTCGCCAGACTGCATTATGAAAAGCTCGACCTGCCGGAAAACTCCACGCGTTTGCGCCTGAACAGCACGGTGATTAATGCGGCGAACGTGGAGGGGGGCGTTGCCGTCACGTATCTTTGCGACGGCAAACTGCATCGCGTGCGCGGTAAGAACGCCATTATGGCAGGCTATAACATGATGATCCCGTATCTGGTACCGGAAACGCCAGAGCAGCAGCAGGCCGATCTCAAACTGAATGTGAAGGCGCCGCTGGTGTACACCAATGTGGTGGTCAAAAACTGGCAAGCGTTTAAGCAATTGGGGGTTCATGAGTTTTATTCGCCGGCCGCGCCTTATAGCCGAATCAAGCTCGACTATCCGGTCAGTATCGGTGGATATCAACACCCGGCCTCGCCGGACGAGCCCATGGTGATTCATATGGTTTATGTGCCCACGTATCCTGGCAGTAATCTGTCCGCGAGGGAGCAGTTCCGTTTGGGTCGTGCTTATCTGCTGGGGACCACGTTTGCCGCACATGAAGAGATGATCCGTTCTCAGTTGCAGGAAATGTTTGGCTCAACCGGTTTTGACAATCAGCGGGATATTGCGGCCATTACTGTTAACCGTTGGGCGCATGGTTATGCGTATTACGCTAATTCACTGTTCGACGATATGGAAAAAATGCCGGAGATTATTGAGCGGGCGCGTAAACCTATCGGACGTATTGCCATCGCTAACTCTGATGCTGACTGGAGCGCTTATGCTCATGCTGCTATCGATCAGGCATGGCGCGCGGTTAATGAACTCAAGGATATGGGGTGATCTATGCGTAATGTAACCGTTCTCATCGCCTGCCTGTTTACTGCTTCTGTCTCTGCCGCTGAATCTAACGGTGAGTACATCGCGAGGATCTCCGACTGCGTGGCCTGCCATACCGCGGAAGGCGGAACGGCGATGGCGGGAGGCAAGAAGTTCCCCACGCCGGTTGGTGATATCTATTCGACGAATATTACCCCGGATAAGACTCACGGTATCGGCAACTATTCTTACGACGATTTTGAGAAGGCCGTGCGTCAGGGGATTGCCAAAGACGGTCATCCCCTGTACCCGGCGATGCCTTATCCTTCTTACTCGAAACTGTCCGATGCAGATGTTCAGGCGCTGTATAGCTACTTCATGCATGATGTTAAGCCGTCAGCAGAGCCCAATAAAGAGAACGCTATTCCCTGGCTTATCTCGGCCCGCTGGCCGCTGCATATCTGGAATTGGTTGTTTACCGATGCGCCGACTGCCGCTGTTGAAGACCACAAAGCGGATGATACGGCAGCACGGGTAAAACGGGGTGCTTATCTGGTGGAAGGTCCGGGTCACTGCGGGTCATGCCATACCCCGAGAGGGATGGCGATGAACGAAAAAGCCTATACCAATGCCGATGCTGAGTACCTGAGTGGGGCGATGATCGACGGCTGGTATGCGCCATCGCTGCGGGGAACCGGGATGTCTGAGCAGGCGTTAACGTCATTGCTGCTGACGGGGAAAAGCAAACATGCTGCAGTATCGGGATCGATGTCTGAAGTCGTCAGCCAGAGCACACAGTATTTGACGGACGAAGATGCCACGGCGATTGCACAATATCTGTTGAGCCTGAAAAGTGCGAAGACGGAACCGGCGCGTACGGCGGCCGCTACGGCCTCCTGGTCGAATTCCCCTGAAGCGGGTAAAGTGACCTACAACCGCTACTGCTCGACCTGTCATGGTCTGGAAGGGAAAGGGACCGATGATAATGCACCTTCGCTCATTCACAACCCGTTAGTGATGGTAGACGACCCAACGCCGTTGTTCAGGGTGATTGCCCACGGCGCAGAAACACCGGCGACACGCGGGAATGTCTCCTTTAAGATGCCAGCCTATGGTGGGTTGCTCAGCGACAGCGAAATGCGCGACGTGATCAATTACGTGCGTAAAAGCTGGGGTGAGGGTAATGGTGAGGTAAGCCAGGAAGATCTGTCCGGGATTAAAAAAGCCTCACATTAATCGGTGCGATGATGCCGGATGGCGCTGCGCTTATCCGGCCTACAAAAATGCGTAATTCGTAGGCCGGATAAGGTGCTTGCACCGCCATCCGGCAGTGCTTACTCGCTGTTTATCCTGATAATACCCGCCAGTCGGGTAAACGCCGCAGCCATCTCATGTTCTTCAATACTGGCAAAGCCTAGCAGCAGACCGCTGCGTTTTTCTTCTTTCACGTAGTACCGCGAAAGTGGGCGAACCAGAAGACCTTGTGCGTTGGCCTGTTGGGCAATGGCGCTATCATCAGTACCTGCAGGTAGCTGTAAAATCAGATGTAGTCCGGCGTTGCTGCTGTAAGGTCCCAGATAATCTTCACCAAGCTGGCTGATGATGAGCTCTACCAACGTATGGCGTCGGCGGCTATATAACTGGCGCATTTTACGGATGTGCGCTGCATAGTAACCCTCACGAATAAACTCAGCCAGCGCCGCCTGAATCAGGAGATGCCCACCACGATAGAGATCGTTGTGTACCTTCATCAGTGGGGCGGCAAGGGGGTTGGGTATCACAACGTACCCGAGCCGCAGTGCCGGATAGAGGGTCTTGCTGAAGGTGCCGATATAGATAACCGGAGCATCTTCTTCCAGTCCCTGTAATGACGGGATGGGTTGGCCGGAAAAACGAAACTCGCTGTCGTAGTCATCTTCCACAATCCAGCTGTGCGTTTCACGTGCCTGATAGAGTAGCTGCCGCCGTCGACCAAGGCTCATTACCGGGCCAAGCGGATATTGATGTGACGGTGTCACAAAAATGAGTTTCGGCGCCGGTTCGACGCAAGCAGGCGGAAACATGCCTTGTTCATCCACCGGGATGGCCGAAAAGTTGACCGCATTGATGCGCAGAATGTTTTTTATTCCCCAGTAACCGGGTTCTTCAATCCACGTATTATCGCCAGGATTACACAACGAGCGGGTTACCAGATCCAACGCCTGGTGAATGCCCTCGGTAATCAATATTTGATCGGGCGTACAGCGCACGCCGCGTGCGGTGCGCAGATAGTCCGCCAGCGCTTCTTTCAGTTCAATCAAACCACCCGTGGCATCGTAGGTGAGAAACTCCGGGCGTAGCCGCCTTGCCAACCGATCCTGAATTTTTTTCAGCGTGCGATGCGGGAAAGAATGCACGTCCGGTACACCAGGAATAAAAGCCCCCCACTGGCGGGGGCTGGCGCTGGCATGCCCTAACAGTTCAAGGCTACGGGCGGACAAACTGGTGTGGTCTTCATGTGTCGCAGGTGAAACCAGTTGTTTATTAGGGGCCTGGCCGAGATTGTCCAGCACGCTGTCGGTCACAAATGTACCGCTGCTGGTGCGCGCAGAGATATAGCCTTCGGCCTGCAACTGCTCGTAAACCCGTAGGACAGTATTCCGTGATAACGCCAACTCACTCGCCAGATCGCGTGAAGGAGGCATGCGGGTAGCGGGTTTGAGGTTCCCCTCAAGGATGCAGCTACAGATGGCGGCATACAGGCGACGATGCAGCTTCTCGTCAGTCTGCTGGCTAAATGCATGCTTGATCACATCTCCGGCAAGTGAACGCATTTGGCTCCTTAAAATAAAACGATTTGGCTCTCGATTAAAGTACCAGATGGCGTCTAAATTTAAAGGGTAATTCAACCAATTGTGTTTATGGACAAGGTGTAGAGAATGAACAATAAAAACCTGCAACAACGTCGTCTGGATGCCACCCCACGTGGCGTGGGTGTGATGTGTGATTTTTATGCCCAGTCGGCTGAAAACAGCACGATTACCGATATAGAAGGCAATCAGTATATCGATTTCGCTGCCGGGATAGCCGTGCTGAACACCGGGCACCGCCATCCGCGTCTGGTGCAGGCCGTTGAAGCGCAACTGCAAGCCTTTACCCATACGGCTTATCAGATTGTTCCCTACGAAAGCTATGTGTCGCTGGCGGAGAAAATCAACGCGGTGGCGCCAATTGACGGTAAGCGTAAAACGACATTCTTTACCACCGGGGCCGAGGCCGTGGAAAATGCGGTTAAAATTGCCCGCGCTCACACCGGCCGTCCTGGCGTTATCGCCTTTGGCGGTGGTTTCCACGGGCGGACATACATGACGATGGCGTTAACCGGCAAAGTGGCACCATACAAAAAAGGCTTCGGCCCGTTCCCGGGGTCCGTTTACCATGCGCCGTATCCTTCTGCGCTGCAGGGGATTTCAACTGCAGACTCGATTAAAGCGATAGAACGTTTGTTTAAAGCGGATATCGATCCGAGCCAGGTCGCGGCGATTATCTTCGAACCCGTCCAGGGTGAAGGCGGCTTTGTTGTCGCACCAGCGGAGTTTGTCGCGGCAATTCGCCGTATCTGCGATGAGCATGGCATCGTGATGATTGCCGATGAGGTGCAAAGTGGTTTTGCCCGTACCGGGGAGCTGTTTGCGATGGATCACTATGCGGATAAAGCAGATCTGATGACCATGGCGAAAAGCCTTGCGGGTGGGATGCCGTTATCGGGTGTGGTAGGCAAAGCCGATATTATGGATGCGCCTGCGCCGGGTGGGCTGGGGGGGACTTACGCCGGGAACCCGCTATCGATTGCGGCAGCTCATGCGGTACTGGATATCATCCGTGATGAAAAGCTGTGCCAGCGTGCAGCAGCGCTTGGCGAGCAGCTGCGAGCTGTGCTGACCGATGCGCGTGCAGCATGTCCTGAACTTGCTGAAGTGCGGGGATTAGGCTCGATGATTGCCGCTGAATTCTGCGATGCGGCCACGGGTGAACCCAGTGCCACCGCCGCACAGCGCGTGCAGAAAAAAGCGCTTGAACAGGGGCTGTTGCTGTTAACGTGCGGTCAGTATGGCAACGTGATCCGCTTCCTGTACCCACTGACTATTCCGCAGGATCAGTTTGCACAAGCGTTAGAGATAATCAAAACGTCGATGAAGTAATCTCGTTCAGCACAGATCGTGTGTAAAGCCGACAGTAGCCATTACCGTCGGCTTTTTTGTTGTCGCCAATTCGCCAATCCCTTTCGTTATATATTTACATATATATCGATTAAGCCTATCCTATTCATCATACAAATATAATAAACGTGCCCCGCAAGAGAAGGCGCTTGTGTTAGCGACCGCCAGTCTTTCTATCTAACGAATTGAATCAACACATGTTAAATTGCAAAATCACCCCAATTGCCTCCGGGTTGCTGACGTTTTCTTGTCTTGCCGCCCCCCTGTCGGCCCATGCTGATGACACCATTACCGTGACTGCCTCCGCGCCTGCTCAATCTTCGTTCCCCGAGCAGGAGCCTGCGGCGGCTGAAAAAAATGCGACGATCGGTAGCCTGGGCCAGCGAGAGTTAATCGATGTTCCGTGGTCGGTACAAACACTGTCGAAAAAGGTGGTTGATCAGCAACAAATCAAAGATGTTAAGGATGTTTATCGCTACATACCGTCCGTTCAGGGAGAGGGTGTTCGACCACAAACCCGTGGCATGCAAGGGAGCGTGGTGCAAAATCATATGATTGATGGGCTGAATGCCGTTTCCACCACCGAATATCCGACAGAGCAGTTCCAGAATATAGACGTACTGAGCGGTATCGCGGGCTCACTGTACGGGCCAGCCAACCCGGCGGGGATGTTTAATCTGGTCTCGAAACGCCCTCTGGATACGCCACTGCATCGGGTTACCTTAGGGCAAGGTACAGGGTCAGGAACGCTGGCATCAATGGATTTCAGCGGCCCTGTCGACGCGGGAGACCGAGTGAAGTACCGCCTCAACCTGATGAATGATGAAGGGCACAGTTACACCACCGATAGTCATGTTCGTCGGCAGTACGCGGGATTGGGCCTGGATTTTCAGTTGACCGATAAAACCGTGCTGGAGAGTAATTTCAGCTATTACCATTATTACGAAAAAGGCATGCCGGGCAGCTTTGCGCTGGCAAAAGGCGTGCAGTTTCCTTCGGCATTCGATCCGACTAACAGTAAATATGGTCAGTCGTATGCAGGTCATGATGATGAAACGACCACCGCGGACATGCACATCAAGCATGATTTTGACGGTAACTGGATGCTGGATCTGGGAGCCTTACACCAGGTGGCTGACCGTGAATCGACGGCGGTAACCAATACCCTGACGGATAATCGGGGTCACTACACCACCACGACCTCGAATTCAGCGGCCAGTCGCTTTACGATCAACAGCTATTTAGCGAACCTGACCGGCAGCATTGATTCTGGCTGGTTGACGCAGGATATCGCGACCGGAATGCGCGGATTTGTATGGAAAAACTATAACCCGAGAAATGGGGGAACCTTTACGCTGGGGCATTCTTCACTTGATCAACACCCCGACTATCCACGCCCGCCTTATCCTGACTTTACTAATCGCTATCATTCGGCGACCACTACGCAGCATGCATTTCTGTTAAGCGATACGCTGCATTTCTCTCCGCAATGGAGTTTGTTGCTGTCTGGCAGCGAAAACCTGTTTACCGTCAGCAATTATAACAAATCCGGTCATGAAACCAGTCGCCAAAAGGATAACGGTATGAGCGGCTCCACCAGCCTGATGTATAAACCGGTTGAGAACGTCACGCTGTACACCACCTGGGCTGACAGTTTGCAGCAGGGGGATACCGCACCGGCCGGGGCCAGCAACGCGGGACACGTACTGGAACCGTATCGCAGCCATCAGGTGGAGGTGGGGGCAAAATATGCGCCGGTCAAAGATCTGCTGCTCACCGCTGCGCTATTTGAAGCAAAACGTCCCTTCGCTTATATCAACGACAATGGCGAATTTGCCCAGGACGGGACGCAGAAAAACCGCGGGCTGGAACTGATGGCTGATGGGCATATCACGGAAAATTTACGGGTGTTAGGGGGAGCCGCCTGGTTGGACCCCATGCTGCACAACACTGCCGCCAGTAATGCAGATGGTAAGCAGGTTGTCGGCTTGCCACGCTTTACCTCGAATGTGCTGGCAGTCTATAGCATTGAACAGGTTCAGGGACTGGATGTGGATGCCAACGTGCATTACGTCGGACGTCGGGCTACCGATAACGCGAATGATACCTGGGTAGGCAGTTATACCACGGTGGATATTGGTAGCCGTTATGCCACCAGACTGTGGAACACGCCCACGACTTTCCGGTTTGATATCACTAACCTGACCGACCGCCGCTACTGGACCAACATTGTCCCTGGCGCGTTGACGGGTTATACGGGGGCCGGGGCGGCCAGTGCGCAACTTGGCGCCCCTCGTCAGGCGCAGATTTCTGTTCAGGTTGATTTTTAAGGATTGCTGATGAAAACGTGCCACACATGGTTGCTCTGTGTGTGGCTGGCGTTTCCCGCCCTGGCCACGCGTCAGGTTGTGGATGATGCCGGTCACACTGTCACCGTCCCCACACCGGTTCAACGTATTGCGGATAGCTGGTTTGCCCATCACTCGGTGCTGATGACGCTGGGGGCGGGACGTCAGATTGTCGCCACCGTCAACCACCCACAGAGCCAGCCGTGGATGTTCAAAATAAACCCATCGCTTAATCAGGCCTTACAAATTCACGGGACGTCATTCAATAGCGAGGCCCTGCTGGCTCTGCATACCGACGTACTGTTTGTCGCAAGGGGCAAGGGGGATGCGCAGAGTTACAACCAGGCGGGCATCCCGACGCTGGAAATGGCATTTACTGATTATCCGTCGATGGAAAAGTCAGTCACGACCACGGCGGACGTGTTGGGTACGGACCAGGCGCGCGCCAGGGCGGTGGCATATAATCAATTTTTAACCCGCACTATTGCGGATGTTCACGCTAAAACGGCGACGTTAGCGGAAAATCAGCGCCCGCGGGTTCTGCACATTCAGTCGCTAAACCCACTGAAAGTCGACGGTAGAAACACGTTGATTGATACCTGGATTGCGCTCTCTGGTGGGCGGAATGTCGCCGGGGAAGTGGACGGTAACATGAAAGAAGTCTCACCCGAGCGGGTGCTGTATTGGCAGCCGGAGGTGATTATTCTCGGGGTGGGATGTGGCGATATTGCCCGTTCACCTTATGCCGCATTGTTCAAAGAACTTAACGCGGTGAAACAGGGCAAAGTCTGGCGCAATCCGGCGGGCGTCTTCCCCTGGGATCGCTATGGAACCGAAAGTGCGTTGCAGTTGCTGTGGGCCGCGTCAAAACTGCATCCAACACTGTTTAGCGGTCTGGATATGGTGAACGTAACCCGCGATTTTTACCGCCAGTTTTTTGATTATTCGCTTAGCGAGGCGCAGGCGATGCGGATTTTAGCCGGGCTACCCCCACAGGAGTAAAACGGGAAGCGTGGACGGGCAAATGCAGGCCAGTTCAGGGTTACACGCTGTATTTGCCGTGACGAACCGCGTGGCGGTATACCGTGTCTGGCGATAATGGGTTGCCAGTCATCACGTTATATAATTTAATGCATATCGAATTTTTCCCAGTCCAGATGGTATCTATGTTAACGCTTCGCTCTTTTGTGCTGGTTTGCGCCAGCATGTTTTTTGCTTTTTCCGCGCAGGCGGATCGTACTATCACCGATCAGCTTGGGCGTCAGGTTACGATCCCTGACCATGTCGATAAGGTGGTTGTGCTGCAACACCAGACGCTGAATATTCTGGTGCAACTGGATGCTGCGCAGGATATCGTCGGCGTGATGTCGAGCTGGAAAAAACAGCTTGGGCCAGAGTTTGCCCGGTTTATGCCGACAATAACTACGCTGCCTACGCCTGGCGATCTCACCAGCGTGAATATCGAAAGTCTGCTGGCGATTCATCCGCAGGTGGTGTTTGTCGCCAACTATGCGCCTGCCGAGATGATCCAGCAGATTCAGAATGCCGGTATCCCGGTGGTGGCTATCTCGTTACGTCAGGATATTGCCGGGCAACAGAATAAAATGAACCCGACGATGGCTGATGAAGAGCAGGTCTACAACGACGGTTTAAAGCAGGGGATCCGCCTGATTGCGGATGTGGTAGGGCGTAAAACGCAGGCGGAAACGCTGATCAATTACGTCTTTACGGCGCGAGCAAAATTCAATGCGCCAGTTGCGGCCATACCGGAAGCGCAAAAGGTTCGCATTTATATGGCTAACCCTGACCTTATGACCTACGGTTCCGGGAAATACACCGGCCTGATGATGCAACATGCGGGAGGGTTAAATGTGGCGGCGGCCAGCGTGAAAGGCGCACGTCAGGTGGCGCTTGAGCAGGTGCTGGCGTGGAACCCTCAGGTGATTTTTGTTCAGGACCGATATCCGCAGGTTGTCACTGAGATCCAAAACGATCCTAACTGGCAGGGCATTGATGCGGTGAAAAATCATCGTGTCTGGTTGATGCCTGAATATGCCAAAGCCTGGGGCTACCCGATGCCGGAAGCGTTGGCGATAGGCGAGCTGTGGATGGCCAAAAAACTTTACCCGGATGCCTATAAGAATGTCGACGTGGATGCGCAGGCGCAGGATTACTATCAACGTTTTTATCGTGTGAACTGGCAGTCTGATGCTGCTAAGTAAACGGGGTTTCCCCCTGCAATCATTACTGATAGCAGGGGTGTTGGTGCTGGGGGTCAGTTCGCTGTGTCTCGGACAATATCCGTTGTCGCTACGTGAAGTGTTTTATCAACTCACCCATTTTGGCGATGCGCAGGGTATTGCCAGTCAGGTGATATGGACGGTCAGACTACCGCGTATTCTGATGGCGTTGCTGGCGGGTGGTGCGTTGGGATTGTGCGGCGCTACCTTGCAAGGGGTGTTTCACAACCCATTGGTCGACCCGCACATCATAGGCGTAACCTCGGGGGCGGCCTTCGGTGGGACACTGGCTATTCTGCTGGGCCTTGAACCGTGGCTGATGATGGGGTCAACCTTCTTCTTCGGTCTGGCGGCGCTGATTCTGGTGTATGCCATTGCGGCCTTACAAGGGCTGGAAAATACGCTGGTGCTGATCTTGTCTGGCATCATTTTAAGTGGTTTTTTTGCTGCGTTGGTGAGCCTGATTCAATACCAGGCCGATACGGAAGAAACCTTGCCCAACATCGTATTCTGGCTGCTGGGCAGTTTTGCCACGGCTAACTGGCATAAAGTCCTGCTGCTGGCGATCCCGGTATCCATTGCGGCGACGATGTTGTACCAGTTGCGCTGGCGGATAAATCTGTTATCGCTCAATGATAAAGATGCTAAAGCGCTGGGCGTGGCGGTGGTCCCGCTGCGGCGTAGCGTGCTGGTGTGCTGCGCGTTTTTAGTTGCTGCTCAGGTGGCGGTCAGCGGCAGCATTGCCTGGGTCGGGCTGGTTATTCCCCATCTTGCGCGGCTGCTGGTGGGGGTTGATCATCGTCGCTTGCTCCCGTGTGCATTCTGGCTGGGGGGCGGTTTTATGATTGCGGTCGATGATATCGCCCGCACCCTGAAGCATGCGGAAATACCGCTGGGGATCATCACCGCGTTGCTCGGCGCACCGCTGTTTGCCTTCTTGCTTATTCGTACCAGTCGTCGGGGGAAACAATGACATCTGTTGCGCTCAGCGTGAATCAGCTTAGCTATGGCTATCGCTTTCCACTGTTTGACCCCCTCACTTTTCAGTGTGAGCAAGGCCAGATCTGGGCGGTGCTTGGGCGAAACGGTCTGGGCAAGAGCACGCTGCTGGATACGCTCACGGGCACGCGACCCGCACTGGGCGGGAGTATTGACGTTCATGGGGGGATAGGCATTGTGGCCCAGCATTGCCATCTGCCGTTTCCCTATACGGTGAGCGATGTGGTGTTGATGGGGCGGGCGCAGCACGTAAAATTGTTTGCTCAGCCCAGCCGTCAGGATCAACAACGGGCGGAGCAGGCGCTGGAACAGCTAAACATTGCGCATCTCGCCGCCACATCGTTTAGCTCACTTTCTGGTGGTCAGCAGCAACTGGTGATGATTGCCCGCGCTCTGGTTACGGAATGCCAGACGTTGTTGCTTGATGAGCCATGTTCAGCGCTGGATCTTGCCAATCAGCAGGTCGTGCTACAGCTCATCAGCGATTTGGCGCACCGGCAGGGCTGTAGCGTGCTTTTCTCGACGCACGATCCGTTGCACGCCTTACAGATTGCAACCCATACGCTGCTGTTGCTTCCCGAGGGCAAATGGCTGGCAGGGCTGACGGACGGCGTGGTGACAGAAGACAATCTGTTCCAGGCCTATGGCCTGCCATTGCGAAAATTCAGTGTGGAAAACTATCAGACCCCGTTTATTGCACCGCTGTTTGCGATCCAGCGCTAACGGGCAAGAATCCGGTGGCGGTCAGGAATGCCTGACCGTCGTGGGCAAGCATAAATTTAACCAGCCTCATCACTTCTTCAGACGCATCGAGCACCGCCAGTTGGTATTCGCACAAGATGTTCTGTTCAGCGGGAATAGCAACGTAGCGAACATCGGACTGTGAAGCGAGTGCTTTGGCATAATGCGCGTAACCAATAAACAGATCGGCCAACCCCTGGCGAAGAAGCCAACTGCTTGCCAATTCACCTGGCGGGATGCTGAGCGTATCGCGGCCACCAACCAGTGGCAGGGCGCGTGCACGAAGCTGTTGTCCAAGGCCCGGTTCCCGTGCATCCATGTTGTCGAAAAATGCCCAGGTATAATCACCGGAAGGGTCGCAGCCCGGTGTGGATGTGCCAATACGCAGCACCGGGTCGCGTAGTAAATCCAGCCATTCGCCGCGCCGGTTGGTGACCAGACCCAGTTGATTCCAGCACAGTGGATGCGTGGAAACGGCCTGGCGTGTGTCCAGTAGCCGTTGCGGATGTGCCCGATTTGCACTGGCGAACAGTGCGCACGGTTCCCCGGCTTCAATACGCTCGCGTAGCAACCCTGCCGGGCCATAGCCAACGTTGACCTCAATGCCGCTAAGGCGGGTGAACTGATTGAGCAATGGGGTAAATGCCAGTCGTAAACTTCCCGCAGCAAGGAGGGTGATTGAAGAGGACATGAAATCTGATCTCTGGGCTATGGCGGTTATGCGAAGAAGGTGAATGATACGCTCCGCACCAGGAATTTTGAAGGCATCTGGTGACGCGGTTCCGCTGGCATCATTTGGTGTGGTACTCACTTTCAAAGGGACATTTGACCCAGCGTGCGGTGGGATGCTGACGCAGTCTTTTTTGTTCTATGCTTTGACCGTAATAAAAGATCCTGAACGGGAACGGAAGAGGGCAAACGTGCAGGGGGAAGACAAATGACAATCTTGTGTAAGACCTGCGGAACGTCGTATGACGATGCGCAAGGGGGTATCACGCATTGCAAAATCTGCGAAGATGAGCGCCAGTATGTTCCCGTTACCGGGCAATCTTGGATTGACCCAGCCGCGCTTCACGCGACGCATACGAATAAATGGCAGCAGCATGAGCGTTGGCTACTGAGTATTCAGACTGTGCCACGGTTTGCCATTAACCAGCGGGCATTTTTGCTACACACCCCGCAGGGGAATGTGCTCTGGGATTGTATTGCGAATCTGGACCCGGCCACGCAGACGCTCATCACCGCGCTGGGTGGGTTGAGCGCTATTGCCATTTCGCATCCTCACTACTACTCCACGATGCAGGATTGGGCGGCAGCATTCGATGCACCAATTTATCTGCATGCCGACGATCGCCAGTGGATTATGCGTGACAGTCCCTCTATTCGGTTATGGGAAGGCGATGTGCATAAATTGCTCCCTACCGTGACGTTGTTACGCCTGGGCGGACATTTTGCGGGGGGGGAGTATTATGCATATTGATGATGGAGAGGGGATAATCCTCGCGGGCGATATTCTGCAGGTCACTCCCGGTGCGGATGCCGTGTCGTTTATGTGGAGCTACCCCAATATGCTGCCATTGCCGGCAAGCGCGGTTATCCACATTATGCACGCGTTGCAGGATGTCAGATTCGATCGACTCTATGGCGCATTTGAAGTTCAGGATATTAAATCCAACGCCAGACAGATTGTGGTGCGATCGGTGCAGAAGTATCTTGCTTGTTTGCGCAAAGAATAGAGTGTGTTTCAGGAGAGCGTTTGAGAGTTTTCGAAGTAGAAAAGCACCAAATCAAAGGGATATGATTTGGTGCGTCCGAGTGGACTCGAACCACCGACCCCCACCATGTCAAGGTGGTGCTCTAACCAACTGAGCTACGGACGCAAATGGTGCGTTCAATTGGACTCGAACCAACGACCCCCACCATGTCAAGGTGGTGCTCTAACCAACTGAGCTATGAACGCAACGTTGTAGGTGACAACGGGGACGAATATTAGCGGCACAGACCGAATGAGGCAAGAGGGAATTAGCATTTTTCTGCATGTTTTCACGCGATTGCAGAGTAATTAAGCAAGTTGATTATATTTTGTTGATTTTGCAGCGTGTTTTTTATTCAGACAGCGAACTGGAGCATGCCAGGGTCGGTTTGAATTACAGGGGCGCTCAGACTTTAAGCGCGGTAAGGATAGTGGTTTCTATTTTCTCTGGGGTAGTGAAGGGGTAAAATGCTTGAGCGGCTTGCCGTCACGCCCGATCAGGAACGTAGCAAAATTCCACTTGATCCGCCCACCCAGCACGCCGGATAATTCGTCTTTCAGGTAACGAAATACCGAGTGTGTAGCGGCACCGTTGACTTCCACTTGCTCAAACATCGGGAAGCCCACACTGTACATTCCATAATTTATATTAACCAACCTGACGAGCGTTCCATTCGTCGCGCGTGATTTCCCAAAGTTCAGAATCCAGCAACCCGCTGACATACTCTTTCTTTTCCGTCTTGATAAGCCGCATGCCGCTACTGTCTGATATACGTCTGGAACGGATATTGAGAGATGCTTTCGGCGCACGCAATACCGTCTTATTTAACGTATTAAACCAGTAATCCGTAGCGACATTACTGGCCTCACGCATAAAACCCTGACCCTGATATTCCGGAGCTAACCAAAATCCACGGTTATTATCCTCAACGTCATAAAGGCAAATTAAACCTATGAGAGCGTCAGGGGCCTCACGGAGTCTGATAGTCCAGATCCACGCAATCCCTTTTTCCATATCAGGCAGGGCAACGTTATTGACGTAATTCTCCGCACCGTTATCAGGATAGGGCCAGGGTACAGAGGAAACCATATAGCGAACTATCTCCCAGCGTGGATAAAGCACCTGAATCTGCGAGGCATCTTCGGCTTCTAATGGTTTTAACAGCAAGCGTTCCGTATGGAGTTTTGGTATTTTCATATGCGCTTTTCCTGCTCGAGCAAGATAAGAGAATCAATGTGGGGAGGATTTTGAAAAAATATTAATAACCAGAACCCCAGCACAAATAAGAAGCATGCCTGCGATCGCCGGAAAATCAAGCTTTTGCCCACTGACCAACCAGCCCAAAAGGCTGATTAATACGATTCCAGCACCTGACCAAATTGCGTACGCAATACCCGTCGGAATGGTCGACAGAGTCTGGGAGAGAAGATAAAAGGCGGTGCAGTAGCACACAATAGTTGCTACAGATGGCCATAGGCGTGTGAATCCGTCAGAGAACTTCATCAGGGTTGTACCTATGACTTCGGCTACGATGGCCCCGGCAAGGAAAATGTATGAATTCAAAATCTGATCCTATGTGACAATCTAAAGCAAATATCGTAGCACAAAGGGTTGGGTGAGTTTGAACACAGCCCAAACTACTGCTGAAATGTCCGTTTCATGGCATCTGGCGAAGCACTGCAAGGTCCGCTTTGAGCGGGAGCAGATATTCAATGGGGATATAAAATGTAGCTAGTAAAACCGTCAACAAGTAATCTGGCAACTCGTGAAACGTGCGCCATCAGTATTGCTGCTTTATCGCGTCTATAAATGTATAGGAGGGTTCAATGTCTTCAGCTTTTCAGCATCGTTTCATTCTTACAGGTGGTCCAGGGTCAGGCAAAAGCACGATAATTGATACGATTAAAAAACGAGGGTTTTGGTGCTCTAAAGAAGCGGGAAGAGGCGTTATACAAGATCAGGTGAACATAGGTGGCAATGCATTACCGTGGGCCAACCAGACTGCATTTGCAGAGCTCATGCTATCCTGGGAAATGCGTTCGTGGCACGAAGCTGAAGGGCAAACACAACCATGCTTATTCGACCATGGTGTTCCTGATGTTGTAGGTTATTTAAGCCTTTCTGAACTTACCATACCGAGGCATTTGGAAAATGCCATCGAGAAATTTCGCTATAACCGAACTGTATTTATTGCACCACCCTGGCGTGACATATATGTACAGGATACAGAGCGTAAACAATCTTTCGATATCGCCATAGCGACATATCAGGCAATGGTGAAAACATACCGTACGTATGATTATCAGTTGATTGAATTGCCATGTGTTTCTGTAGAGGATCGTGTGGATTTTATCCTTTCCAGGATAGTACGTTGATAAAATATCAACTACGCGTAATGACGAATCACCATACCTGAATCTGTCGCATTCCAGTGAATATACAACTTCCGTTCCTGGCACGGAGTGGACTAACTAACGGATCTGAAGGTCCGCTGTGAGCGAAAAGCGGACACCCGCATAGCGTGAACAGGCGTCCGATATTTTGAAGTGAGCAGATTACTTAACCCGCTTCCCCGTTTCGTCAATGACCTTCTCGCCATCCTCTTTGGTAAACGCTCCTTTCTGACCTTCCGGTAGAATATCCAACACTATTTCTGAAGGGCGGCAAAGACGAGTGCCAAGCGGCGTAACGACTACCGGCCGATTAATCAGGATCGGATGTTGAAGCATAAAATCAATCAACTGCCCATCACTAAATTTCTCTTCATCAAGGCCCAGATGTTCATAAGGCTCAACATTCTTACGCAGTAATTCACGCACCTTAATTCCCATATCTGAAATAAGTTTAATCAGTTCATCACGGGTCGGTGGCGTATCGAGATAATAAATTATCGTTGGTTCGTTGCCGCTGTTACGGATCATCTCCAGCGTGTTGCGAGAAGTACCGCAGGCAGGGTTGTGATAGATGGTAATGTTGCTCATATCTGTATCTCATTACAAAGTGATGGAGAGCCGCAACGCCAGCGCGGCCAAAGTGACAAACAGTACCGGCAGAGTCATGATAATGCCGGTGCGGAAGTAATATCCCCAAGTAATCGTTATATTTTTCTGGGCAAGCACATGCAGCCAAAGCAGGGTTGCCAGACTGCCAATCGGGGTGATTTTCGGGCCTAAATCGCAGCCGATCACGTTGGCATAAATCATTGCCTCTTTGACGACGCCAGTCGCCATACTCCCATCAATCGACAGCGCGCCAATCAGCACTGTCGGCATATTGTTCATCACCGACGACAGGAACGCGGTCAGGAAGCCGGTGCCAAACGTTGCTGTCCATAATCCCTTTTCTGCCAGCAGGTTTAGCACGCCAGACAGATACTCCGTGAGCCCTGCATTGCGCAGGCCATAGACAACCAGGTACATGCCCAGAGAAAAAATAACGATCTGCCATGGCGCACCGCGCAGGACTTTTCCGGTGTTGATGGCATGACCTCTTTTCGCCACTATAAACAGTACTGCTGCGCCAGTAGCCGCTATCGCACTGACCGGGATCCCCATAGGCTCCAAAACAAAGAAACCGACAAGCAGCAATAACAGGACAATCCAGCCCACCCTGAACGTTGCCGGATCTTTTATCACACTGGCAGGCGTCTTCAGCAGCGAAACGTCATACGTCGCCGGAATGTCCCTACGGAAGAAGAGATGCAGCATGACTAGCGTGGCCGCAATCGCTGCCACATCTACGGGGATCATAACGGAGGCATACTGCGTAAAGCCAAGACTGAAAAAGTCCGCCGAGACGATATTCACCAGGTTAGAAACAATGAGCGGCAGGCTGGCCGTATCTGCTATAAATCCTGCGGCCATCACAAAGGCCAGTGTTGTGCCCTTGCTGAATCCCATTGCAAGCAGCATCGCAATCACAATTGGTGTCAGGATCAGCGCGGCGCCGTCATTGGCGAACAAAGCAGCGACAGCGGCACCGAGCAATACAATCCAGGTAAACAGCAGGCGACCACGCCCGTTACCCCAGCGGGAGACGTGCAGTGCGGTCCACTCAAAGAAACCGGCCTCATCGAGCAGCAGGCTGATGATAATGACCGCAATAAATGCCGCTGTCGCGTTCCAGACGATATTCCAGACAACGGGAATATCATTGATATGGATGACACCGGTTACCAGCGCCAGCACAGCCCCGATACTCGCACTCCAGCCAATGCTCAAGCCTCTGGGTTGCCAGATCACCAGTATCAGCGTCAGTAAAAATATACTCCCTGCCAAAAGCATCTCAGACTCCATTATATATGGTTATGTAAATGTGTTTTCTTTTCTCAACAGGAGGTGCAGGCTGATTTATCCAGCCATTCACGCACATCCTCTCGCATACACTGCCAGGACGTTGTAATTGTCTCAGCTGCCCATGCTGGCATATGGGGAGATAGGCGGTAGTGAATCCATTTTCCTTCCCGACGGTCAAGCACCAGTTCTGCTTCACGCAGAATGGCCATGTGGCGAGAAATCTTGGGCTGTGACTCAGTGGTAGCCGCGCATATATCGCATACGCATAGTTCGCCGGACTCCCGGAGAAGCATGACAATGGCAAGGCGGGTTTCATCCGACAGAATTTTAAATAGCTGAACAGGCTGTAGCATTATTCACTCCGTTTCCTTTAGAATACACATATGGTAAATCATATGTATCTATTTTGAAATCACCAGAGTATTCCGGAGGAGAAATATGGAACACTTTCCTGCACTAAACGCTGATTGCTTCGATAAGCAGATTGCCGAACGCCTACAGATCCAGGAACCGCCACGTATTCTGATTCTTTATGGATCGGTAAGAGAGCGCTCTTACAGCCGCTTTGCCGCGGAAGAAGCGGGTCGCCTACTGACGGCGATGGGCGCGGAGGTAAAACTCTTTAACCCCTCCGGTTTACCCTTGCCGGATGATGCTCCAGATACGCACCCTAAAGTCATTGAGCTGCGTGGGCTGGTCAGATGGTGTGATGGAATGGTGTGGAGTTCTCCTGAGCGGCACGGGGCTATGAGCGCGGTGATGAAGGCACAGATTGACTGGATACCCTTAAGTGAAGGCGCGATTCGTCCTTCGCAGGGCAAAACACTTGCGGTAATGCAGGTCTGCGGCGGTTCACAGTCCTTCAATGCAGTGAACCAGATGCGTATTCTGGGCCGGTGGATGCGGATGTTTACGATCCCCAACCAGTCCTCCGTAGCCAAGGCATGGAAAGAGTTCGACGAAAACGGACGAATGAAACCTTCGTCATGGTATGACCGTATCGTCGATGTAGCCGAGGAGCTGTTTAAAATCACGCTGCTGCTTAAGGGACAAACCGCTTATCTTGCGGATCGTTACAGCGAGCGAAAAGAGAGCCATCAGGAGCTTTCATCCCGCGTCAATCAGGACAAAATATAACGTCCTCGCTTATGGCACGGAGCGGCCGGTCACAAGCTAGACAGTGATCCCCATGATCCTGATGACGCTCTGCTGTGAAGCAGTTTTGAAATAGTCGCTTTTAATTAAGGTCATGCCCTGTTTGCGGTAGAAATTACAGGCGCGTTCGTTCTGTTCAAGAACCTCCAGCCATACAAAGTCTTTCCCCCTGGCTCGGGCCAGCTCTTTGACGGTATCAAACATGACCTGACCGTAACCTTTATGGTTGTCAGCAGGATCAAGATAGAGTTTGTTAAGCAGCATCCCTGATATATTCGTATCAGGGATGCTGCTTTCATAGGTCACTTTCGCAAAACCAATTGGCCTGTCGGTCTCTGCAACATACCAACAAACCGCTTGCTCTTTCAGGCTCTGTTCCAGCTCATCCAGAGAAAATTCGCTTGCTAAAAAAGCTTCCAGTTCAGACTCAGACACCCACAGATGTTCGAAGTGTGCGCGGTAGATGCGGTAGCCCAGCGCATTAAGCAACATCGCGTCGGCTGGTGTGGCTTCACGGATTTGTAATGACATGAATGATACCCGTCCTGGTAATAAATTAACGATTACTGAACTATATCAAAATTGTCAGTGATACAGTGGTATGCGAATATTTCAGAGGCTTATCAGTATGAATATTGTTTTTATCCCTGCGTTGATCGTCGTCCTGATTGATAAAGAACAGGACATGGGGCGGGAATTGATCCGCGATGAGGTTGAGTCCATCCGCGATGGCGCTACAGCCATCCGCCTGTCGGCCGAAGTAGCTGAGGATATAATCAGAGAGCGCGGCTACCGCGATATTGATCCTGAGAATGTCTGGCGCGAGTGGCTGGCGTATAAAGCTGACTGAATGTCGATGGGAACTCGCTGCTTTAGTGGCATATGAAAATTGTGCACTTACACAGATGTGTTTACTCCGCGCCAGGCGTGGAGCTGAGGGTCACCGTTGATATGACCTTGACAGATGGATGGGAGAGTTTTTGGGGGCAAATTTGGGGGCCTTTCTAAGGGCAGGGACATGAAAAGGGACACATTAATAGCTGCTATAACCCGCTATTAACTGTCCCTGCAATTTTTTATCTTACTGATTTATATGTATGTATTTGAGTTTACGGCTGAATATTATTTTCCTGTGTAATTGCAGAGTAATTAAGCAAGTTGATTATCGCGCAAAGGGCGTGACAGGGCGCATCTGGGCGGTGAATCAAAGCACCGAAGCACAGTGCTGCGACTCCTCGACGCTATCCCTGTGCTGATTTCTTGCTCTGTGTTCGATCGGATGAAATAACAATGGCTATGCCAGCCAGAACGATGAGTGTGCAAACCAGAATTCTCAAATCAGGTAATTCGCCAAGAAATAGCACCCCACCTAGCGCAGCAATACAGGGCACGCTCAACTGCAATGTGCTGGCAGTTGCGGAAGACATGGTGGCAACAAGTTGGTACCAAAGTACGTAAGCCACACCAGAAGCCAGTCCGCCGGAGAGCAGGGCAAGGATGACGCCGTTGGCGTCAGTATGCACGGATTCCTGTCGTACCAGACTCAGGATGAGAATAACCGGAAGGCTCAGTATGAAATTTCCCGCAGTCGTCCCGGCAGGAGAGAGGATATTTTTCCCGCGCACAGAGTATGCTCCCCATGCCAGGCCTGAAGCAACCATCGTCAGGGCAGGTATAAAAGGAGGAGCGGTTGCGCCGGGGAGCAGCAGCATAATGATCCCGCCAATGGCAATGACGATCCCGGTGGCTTTGTATCCGCTAAGTTTTTCACCTTTTATTAATCCCCAGCCAATCATGCAGATCTGCACTGCGCCAAATAGCAGTAATGCGCCTGTTGCGGTATTGAGCTGAACATACGCGATTGAGAAGAATAATACATAGGCGCACAGCAACAGGGCATCGATGATTTTCCAGCGTATGTGTTTCAGTTTCCCCCGGGCTATATGCCAGAAAAACAGCATTGCTGCACCACCGAATAATCTCAGCACGCTGAACGTCTCAGGGTCCGAATACCCATTCTTTAAGGCGATACGACAGAGGATAGAATTGGCTGCAAATGCAGTTAACACCAGGATAACCAGCAACAGCTTTTTCATACCCATCCTTAATGTTGATGATCTGTTGCAGAGTATAGAGTGCGTACATCAGGACAGACAGGCTAACGATGCTTTTGGTGATAATCCAACACGCTAAGGTAGCGCAGGGGGCTGACGCTACCCCTAAATGATGCTCAGAAAAGTGAGAATGGAAAGAATTGATACGCGGCTACCATAGCGGAGGTGCTTAATATCACACTGATGATGAAGTAAGTTTTGAAGGGCTGCTTTTGTGTTTTATGGCGAAAGAGTTGTTGCCCGACAATAGCGCCAGCCCATCCGCCCACAACGCCAAATACCAGCAATGTGGATTCCGGCACTCTGCGCCAGGCATTACGCGCTGCCATTTTATCCACGCCGTAAATCGCCAGCGTCAATATGTTGGCGAGCAGGCCCCATACCAGCAACGGATGTGGGGCAAAAAGGCTACTGACCGCAGCGCAGACCAGTAGCAAATAACAACAGCGATTGAGATTCATATCATTAACCACAGCCAGAACGGAGAGGCGATTATCTTAACCCAAAACCGACACTGATAAAGGGAGATGAGATTCTCAGAAGCTAAGGTTATCCAGATTTCGATGCAGAAAATGTCGGAATCACATGGTCAGCCTGGAAAATAGAGCATTATGAAAAGTAATGATATTGTTCTACCAGTCACGCTCATCCGAGGTTTTATGAAAATCAGAAGGTTCAGAAATGGAGATGAAATTTCGTTATTCAGCGTTTTTTTATCTTCTGTATATACCCTCGCATCCCACTACTACACACATGAACAAATAGTTGCCTGGGCCCCATCAGATATCGACCCGGACCACTGGACCAATCGCATGAGGGCGCTACGTCCCTTTGTTGTTGAAGTGGATGGTGAAATAGCTGGATATGCGGATGTTCAGCCAAATGGCTACATTGACCATTTCTATGTCTCGGGAGCCTACCCGAGACAGGGCGTAGGGACGCTACTGATGGACCGCATTCATGAAGAAGCCAGAGAACGTGGAATGACTGAACTTACTTCAAATGTCAGTAAGGCTGCAGAAGCGTTCTTTCTACGACACGGCTTTCATGTCGTGGAACGAGGTTTCCCTGTGTGTCGTGGCGTGACACTACAAAATGCGCTGATGCGGAAATATTTGACGAAACAATAGAACACCGGCTGATTCCTACCCGGTAAGGTCCGTAGTGAGTGAATAGTGGAAGTGAGTCATGCATGGGGGAATTACTTATATTGCCATGCATTATAAACGGTGAGCAGACAATAGCCCCTTAATGAGTCGATTATTAAATGCAAACGGAGCATAGTAAGTCATTCGGTACAGGATTATGCAGCCTAATCCATCTACACAAAAGAACTGTGAGGCCACAAATATGACGCCTACTTTGCAAGGGTCTCTTGTAACGCTCCGTCCTCTGCTTAAGACAGATGCTCAGCTACTGATTGATGCAGCTGAAGATGGGGAACTTTGGTCTCTGCCATTTACGGTAGTTCCGTCTGCTGACACCGCTGATTCGTACATTCAGAAAGCCCTGAAGGGGCAGGCCGAAGGCACTGTCATGCCGTTTGCTGTAACGCTCTCATCCGACCAACGTGTCATTGGCTCAACGCGTTTCTGGAAGATTGATCGCGAAAACCGAAAACTCGAAATTGGTCACACCTGGTATTCACAAAGCTGGCAAAAAACAGCTGCAAATACCGAGAGTAAACTGTTACTGCTGCGCTACGCCTTTGAGCAACTTAAGTGTGTTCGCGTTCAGTTTACAACTGATGTATTGAATGAGCGCTCTCAGGCTGCCATTCTCCGTATTGGTGCGGTCCAGGAAGGTATCATCAGAAATGAACGAATTATGCCTGATGGTCGAAAGCGTACTTCCATACGGTACAGCATAATTGATGATGAGTGGCCGCAGGTTCAGGCCAACCTTGAGCGCCGCCTTTCCGCTCACCGATAAGAAAAATTTTCGAAGAATTGCCGACAGGAGGTAAGGGATATTACGTGTTTTACCTCGCAATCGACGCCTTTGAACGCCTGGCCTCAAACGGAATATCACGGTCACTCTTTTGCTGGTGGGAAGAGATGGATCTGCGCTCTTCCAATTGGTGTAGGACGGGCGTTACTAACGCCTGCTCATGATGTGAAGCGGGCCAATCAGTCGGTTGTCGGGTCCGCTGTGAGCGAACAGCGGAAGTTCGAAGTTTTATGAAGGTATTACTTAAATCGTAGCATGTTAAACAAAGGGGGCAGTTCGCCCCCGGTTCTTTCCGCAAATTGATGTAAAATACTATTGAAGAGCTTTAAACAACGTCTCAATATGAATATCAACCGTGTCCAGTGCTTTAACAGGTAACTCTGTACCCGCAAACAAAAGGGGAAGCTCTGTGCATCCCAGAATGATGGCTTCAATGCCTTCATCCTGATACATCCGCCCAATGATCGCGGTAAACGTGTCTCGCGTCTGTGACTTAATAATGCCTCTTTCGAGTTCATCGTGGATTTTTTCTGCGATGTAATCAACCTCGTCAGCATGCGGGATGACCACCTGGATGCCTACTTCAGTGAAAGGCCGTTTGAAGAAGTCACCCTCCATTGTAAATCGTGTTCCCACGAGACCTACTTTTTTCAGGCCCAGAGTCTGAACTTCTGCACAAGTGGACTCGATAATGCTGACAAGAGGAACTTTTGTACACGACTGGAGTTCATTGAAGACGATGTGTGGTGTGTTACCGGTCAAGGCGACGACTTCAGCCCCGGCGGCCACCAGATTCCCGACAGCCTTGGCCAGGTACTTCGTCAGCGCTTCATAATCTTTCCGTCCACACATGGTCAGGACGTCATATACATTGATACTTTCAATAGTTAGAGACGGGAAGAATGTATCGCCAATTCTTTTGTTAGCTTCATAAACAAATTTGCGATAGTAGAGCAATGTTGATTCTGGTCCGGTGCCGCCGATTAATCCAAGTTTTTTCATTTTACCCTCAATAGCTCCCGTATTAATCAAACGTGGCCATTTTGCGATGATCAACAAGCGCTTGAGACTAGCTGGGAGGCTGGTAGCTGTTTAAATAGAGTAAATAAATTAAAAAACATGTAGATTCATTTCAATTGAATAAAATAGAATCCAATTTTCAATTATGGTGAAAATATGGATATAGCTGACTTCCGAACCATCATAGCACTGGTAGAAACAGGTACTATTACTGCAGCAGCAAATTTGCTCTGCCGAGTCCCCTCCGCAATAACCACTCGAGTTCAGAACCTGGAGAGCCAGCTCGGAACCACACTGTTTGTAAAATCTGGCCGTAGGTTTCTTCCGACAAATGAAGGCCAAGTGCTTTATGACAATGCACTGAAGATTATCGAGCTGGTTACCTTAGCAGAACAGCAGATGGTAAAGCCGGTGCCTGGCGGTCGGTTCCGACTGGGTGCGCTCGATAGTATGGCCGCAACAAGGTTGCCTGAGCCGCTGGCGCGCCTCTACCAGCAACATCAATCAGTAAAGGTGGAGCTGGTTACCGGGATAAGCCGCACACTGCTCGATGCCGTGCTTAGTCACGAACTTGATGCAGCCTTCATTGCTGACGCACCGGTTGATGACAGACTGGAACGTATGGCTGTTTACAAGGAAGAACTGGTTATTATCGCCGCAGCAAATTTCCCGCCAATACGTTCTGCTGCCGATTTAACTCACACAACGTTGCTGGTATTCAGTGACGGCTGCTCCTATCGCGACCGGCTAACAACCTGGTTCAGAGATGCAGGGATCAGACCTTACAGGCTGGCAGAAATGTCTTCCTACCATGCCATTCTGGGTGGTGTCAGTGCAGGAATGGGGGCGGGCGTGATACCAACACCAATCCTCGATACGTTTCCGACACAGGAACTCATCACAATCCATCCCTTTGAAAGTGAAAACAGCCAAATAACAACGGAACTGATATGGCGTAAGGGAGGGCTCACGGCTAATACCTGTGCCCTGATTGATATCTTGTCTTCAAACATTGGCATTGCCTGACAACTGCAACTAGTTTTGGATTATGACCGCCTGACAGTGTCTGCAATGTTGAGATCCCTACTGAGTGAAATGATACTACTAACTTTTTCCACCCTGCCATACGCCAATGCCCGGCTTTAATCCGCGCCCCGTTTGTTAAGCTAAAACTATCAACATCCGCTTCTGGCACACAGCAGACCGTTTGCTTTGCATCGAAATCTTAATCTTTTTTTCAGAAAATGGCCCTTCACTTCACCTTTAACGCCAGCACATCAGGTTGAACGGTTCCCGTGATCACGGCTCCGCAATTACGTTTTTTTATTTTTTAAAATTTTTTCAGCCAATTCTGCACCAATTTTACCTTTCATTGCTTTTAATATTTTAAAAAGAGTAAGCTCATTCTTGTAACGCGACTTCCTTTTAACGTAAAACTCTTGATATTCTTCAGGTGATATTTCTGATAGTAGATATCTTTTCATTAATTCAGTTGGTTCAATTAATAAACCTTTGGCTTGTTCTTCATTCAAAGCAGGAAGCATTAAGAAGAATAAAGGTTTTAACCGCTCTGTTATTGCTATCAAACGTTTCAAATAATGTTGTGGGACACCTCTTATTGCAAAATGCAGTGACTGCTCAGATTCATTTAGAAAGTCAATTGCTTCACGCTTTGAAAAGAATAAGGGTATTACATCTCTTCCGTTATGTTTTTGTGCAAACTTGTAGTATGAACCTGAAACATTATCTTCCTCTCTTTCCATCAAAATCCAAAAAGGCTCGCCGATCCAGTCTTTTGTAGGTAAAGTTGAATTTATCAAGTAATCGGCAACCAATATGTTAAATTTTGGTAAATCATCAGTTGTCAGTAAAGTAATGCCATGTTTTTCTGCGTATTCTTGTGCGCCACTTTGGTAACCAGACTTACTGACTATTACCCCGATAATATTCCCAATATCTGTGATTTTGTTGCAAAATGGCATAATAGTATCGCGATCAAGCGGGCGATTGTGATATTTACACTCTATCGCTACACGATGTATAAAGCCTGCATTTTCAAATTGGTAATATACATCAATTTGATATTCACCTTTTAATCCCTTAAGGATAACGTTACGACTAACTTCCACTCCATTATCTCGTGGGTTAAGCAAGGTCGAGTAGACATATTGGGTATAACTTTCTAAATCATTCCAGGTTTTAAGCATTGTCATTTTTCCCTAATAAATCATTTGAATAGAGTGCCTGATGTACTCGCTGTTCTGATTATCAAAACCATACTACCATTCTTCTATCTGGGGATTTTAAGCTATTTGGAGATATATCCTACATAGACGAAAATAGCTTTTGCTTCCCATTGGTTCAACCCTCATTTACCACATTTGTTGCACCTATACTGACTTCAGCCACCTCAAGCTCTTTTCTTTAACATAGTCCGCTTCTGGCACGAAGCGGAAGTTGCTGAGCTGAAGATCCTCAGTGAGCGAGAAGCGGACGTTGAGGCGCCTGATAAATCGTCTCAGTTTTCAACTTTTCTTACCCTTAATGTCCTGATTAGCAAATCATACAAGCTATCCACAGCTGAAGAACTCTGAGAAGCACGACTTCTGAACAAGGCGACTTCCATCGGTTCAAGGGGCCCCAAAAGATGTTCACTGCCAAGAACTTGCAAATGGGGTGGTACGCTGCACTGGGTGAGAACGGCAACAGCCAGGCCACTTTCTACTGCTGTAATCTGTCCCGACAGACTGGAGCTGTTATACACCACCTTATATCGCCGCCCCTGTAATGCTAATGCATTGATAGCGCTACGCTTAGCAAGGCTCGTGCTTTCATATACCGCAATGGGTAATGGATCACGCCTCCACACCTCAAACTGCGGAGAACCTACCCACACCATGGGTTCATAAAACAATAACGAGCCCTGGCTGGGATGTTCCCGGGAAACCAGGGCCAAATCGAGATCGCCGCTCTCAACGCGAGGAATGAGTGATGTTGATTGCTCACAGCTCAGTTCGATCTCGACCGATCCAAAGTTAGGCGCAAATCTCTTCAGCGCAGGTGTAAGGTATTTTGCTGCATAATCATCAGGAACCCCCAGACGAATACGCCCTGTTAATTCCTTACCGTGGAATGCTGCCTGCGTTTCAGCATGAAGGTCGAGCATCCTACGGGCATATCCCAACAGTTTTTGTCCCTCAGAGGTGAGTTGATGCTGCCGAGGACCGCGAAGTAAAAGCTGACATCCTAATGCGGATTCCAGCTTCTTGAGTTGCATGCTGACCGCAGACTGCGAGCGATGAACCTCAGGTGCCGCTGCCGAAAGCGACCCCGCGTCTACTACCGCAACAAAACATTTGAGCCAGTCCATCTGGAGGTCTTGATAATGCACCGTTGATCCTTATATTCGATAATCAAATATTAATATCAATTATTATGCGTTTTTATTGATTTCACAACGCTGTCATAGTGGCGCTCTGTTTAACATGACTGAGAGGAAGAGCATGAGGCCCCAGATGACGTATCACGAATCTGATTTATCTCAACTAAATCATTCGCTTGTATGGGCTGGTTTTCGGCAACTTATCCCGGTGTCACTTTTTGTCGCTGTTTTTGGTGCCGCCTTTGGCCTGGCTGCATCGCAGAAAGGACTGGACCAGATGACCGCAACAATGATGAGTTTGCTGGTTTTTGCCGGTTATGCGCAATTCGCTACGTTAGAGCTTTGGACGTCTCATGTTCCGGTATTAACGCTAATAGCCACCGTCTTTGCCATTAATGCCCGGCATCTGTTGATGGGGGCCACCTTATATCCGTGGTTACGTTTTTTAAAACCTGCAAAACGCTACGGAATCATGATGGTTGCATCCGATGCTAATTGGGCTATGTCCATCCAGGCATTCGGCAGGGGAAAAGCAGGACTTGGATTGCTCTTTGGCGGCGGTCTTGCGTTATGGCTTTTTTGGGTAGCAGGGACTCTGGTAGGGCTTTATTTCGGCAATGCTATACATGAGCCTAAACGCTATGGACTCGACATGGTCATGGGATGTTTTCTCCTTTCCATGGTGTTCGAAGGAGAAAGAAATCTAAGGATGCTTTGTATCTGGGCCGTAGCGGCCGGGGCTTCGCTGATAGCGTATAAAGGGTTACCAGAAAATAGCCACGTGATCGCCGGAGCCCTGGCCGGAGGCATCGCTGGAATCATCATGAGAGATAAAAAATGAGTATTGAGACGGTAGGTTTTGGGCCTCTGATTATTATCATTATTATGGCCCTGGTCACTCTTGCTACCCGATGGGGGGGCGTCTGGGTTATGTCTTTTGTTCCTTTTAATAACAGAATAAAAGCCTTTATTCAGGGCATGTCAGGCTCCGTTCTCGTTGCGATTTTAGCCCCCGTGGCTCTTACCGGCGACAAAGGTGCTCAGATGGCATTATTGACCACCGCTATTGTAATGCTGGTTTTTAAAAGGCCTTTGCTTGCGATCGCTTTTGGGATTGGCGTTTCAGCGCTGGTCAGGTTTTGTTAAACCGTTCTAACGAATGTTTTCCTGACTGACTTCATTACGGTAAGGTCCGCTTTTGGCACCAGGCTGACGGTTCAAATGACAAGAATACCTAGATTTCAAGTGCAGCCAGGATGACGGTTTCCATTTTCGCAGGGGTAGTGAACGGTGCAAAACGCTTTAGCGGCTTGCCATCGCGTCCAATAAGGAATTTTGTGAAGTTCCATTTTATCCGTCCACCCAGCATGCCGGGCAATTCATCTTTTAGATAACGAAATACCGGATGTGTAGCGGCGCCGTTAACCTCCACTTTTTCAAACATCGGGAAGCTTACACCGTAGTTGACGTGGCAGGTCTGCGCGATTTCGTCGGCGTTGCCGGGTTCCTGCTTACCGAACTGGTTGCAGGGGAAGCCAAGCACCACCAGTCCGCGAGCGGCGTACTTTTTGTAAAGCGCTTCCAGACCTGCGTATTGTGGCGTGAAGCCACAATGGCTGGCGGTATTTACCACCAGAACCAGCTTGCCAGCATAGTCAGCCATAGGGATACGCTGGCCGTCCAGGCTGGTGGCTGTCAGTTGATAAAATGTGGTCATAGCGAACTCCTCAGAGCAGGACCTGTTAGATATTGGCATAGCCATCCAGCACGGTGCTGCTGGGGCAAGTGAGAAGCGGAGGTGAGTCCGCTCGGTAAGTGCTGTCAGATTCAGTCCCTAATGCTCCAGATCTTCGCGAGTGGGTCCTTGAAAGTAAAGGGTACTAATATGGCAACTACGCGGTTGAGTCAGCACAAAACGAATTGTTTCCCAGACAGAACGCCCATTCATTAGATGCTCTCCCATTCTGGATTGAGTGTCGACCAGAGGATCTAACCCGGTCAATTCAAAATCCGGTGGGTATAATCCGGTAACCCGTATATTTTCTTTGGATAACTGTTTCGACAGTTTAGTTGTAAAACCACTCATCCCGTGTTTACTGGCAAAAAAAGCGGGATGGGCAATTGAATCCGTAAAATTCGGAATGCCGCAGACAGATATAATCGAAACGATGTCAGCACTGTCTGAGCGCCTTAACCCTGGAAGCAATGCCTGTGTTAGTAGAATTGAACCTGTCAGGCCTGAACTGACGGTATTGAAGATTTCTGAGTCCGGTTGTTCGTCGAGGGTCCCTGACAGCCACTGAGCAGCATTGAGGATTAGAATGTCGATGGACCTGTCTGCATCTAAGAGTAGTTGTGAAGCAAACTGAGAAATAGACTCAGGCTGGGTTAAATCACACAGATACCCTTTTGCAACACCACCTTCAGCGGCGATGATGCTGCAGGTTTTGTGAATATCCTCAACCCGCCGAGCAGAAAAATCCACGTTGACGCCTTCTCGAGCCAACCAAACGCACAACGCCTGACCAAATTCTCCTCCGCCGCCGGTGATAACGGCTCTTTTACCTTTCAACATAGCGATGCTCCCCTTTCGTGATGAGTCTGTATCGCTGGATATATAGCATGGCGATACGGGGTCACATCTTCCCGTTAGTGCCATTTACGGCGGGATATAAATAGCGGTTTGCATGCGTTATATCGTTCTCAAAAGGGGCGCAGATCAGATTTAAGCAAAATGCATACCGACGGGGAGGAAGCATGAAGGAGGCTCATCCTGTTCGTTGCTTTCAACCTGTCCTGCGAATGGTGCCAGGTGTCGGGCATGTAAATGGCTGGAACCGATATTGACAATCAACTGGATAGCATTTAATCACAGCTTCATGTTCCGCGTAATGTGGGCAAAATGCGGCGCACAACAGAGTCACCCCTCCCGGTGGTTATTCTCCGCCGGGAGGGACATCAATTCAGATTAAAATACCGACAATCCCAACCCTTGTTTTACTTCTCTTAGCGTTTGCTGCGTGATGTCGTAGGCCTGTTCGCTGCCTTTTTTAAGCATCGCCATCAGCATACCTTTATCCTGAATATAGGTTGCCCGACGCTCACGCATAGGCGCGATGAGTTCTTGCAGGCACATCTCCAGCTCATTTTTGCATGCCCGATCACCCAATCCTCCTTGCTGATAATGCGCTTTCATTGCTGCGACTTTGGCCTTGTCCGGGTGAAAAGCATCCAGGTAGGTGAACACGACATTGCCCTCAATTTGCCCCGGATCGGACACTTTTAGGTGGTTAGGATCAGTGTACATTGCGCCGACGGCGCGATGGATAGTCTCTTCACTTGCCGACAGGAGCAGCGTATTGCCAAGTGATTTCGACATTTTGGCGTTGCCGTCGATACCCGGAAGACGACTGGTTTCGCTTAACATAGCTTTACAGTGATGCAGAACGGGGGCCGGTAACAGGCTGTTCATCTTGTGCACGATTTCATTAGTTTGCTCAATCATCGGCAACTGATCGTCGCCGACGGGGACCAGGCTGGCTTTGAACGCCGTAATATCTGCTGCCTGGCTGATGGGGTAAACCAGGAAACCGACCGGAAGCGAACGGGCGAAACCTTTTTGCGCAATTTCATTTTTGACCGTTGGGTTACGCTCGACGCGAGCCACGGTAACGATATTCATATACAGTGCGGTGAGTTCGGCAAGGGCAGGTAGTGCCGATTGTAAACAAAAGGTGGTGAGTGAGGGATCAATACCTGCAGCGAGATAATCGGCCAGCACTTCGGGTATGTTATCTTGGATCTTTTGTGGGTTGCTGCCGTTATCGGTCAGACCTTGCAGGTCTGCGACCAGAACAAATTGCTGATAATCGTGTTGCAGTATCGCACGTTGGCGCAGGGAACCTGCATAGTGGCCAAGATGCAATGGCCCAGTAGGGCGGTCGCCGGTAAGGATGATGGATTTGTTGTTCATAGAAGACTCCTTAAGCATAAAACCGAAAGGGGTCTCAAAATGCAAATAACCGCCTTTCGGCGGTTATTTAAAAATGGATAAACACATTCTGACCGCCTTCAAGAAGGCAGCCACCAACGCTTGTGATTAAAACCGTTGCAATCGTGTTTTATATTCATCTGATCAACATATCACTGCAAGGAGCTGAGGTAAAGTAATGCTCTGCCCGGTCGGGGTGGGCAACGTCATTTTGGCTTTACGGGTAGGGCATCCATTGTTATGTTTGGAAATCCCCTTGTAATCATGGCGATAATTTTCGACAAGGAAGTACAATGCATAAAGACGTTCCGGTGAAACGCGATCTCGCGGCATTGCAAAGTAGTGGACCATTGCTGTGGGAGAAAAAGCTGCGTCCAGGTGACGTTTTGTTAGTTTGTGGAAACAGTCCATTCAGTTCACTAATTGTGAAAGCGAGCGGCGGACCATACTCTCATGCCGCTATCTGGATTCATGGTGGTGATTCAGGCATTGAAAGTCTATATCTTGCCGAATCGGATACATCGGGAGTTGGATTTACTTTTTTATTGCCAATGAGTCTGTATCCCGGTGGACAGTCCACTGCAGAAAGGGTTATTTGCATCCCCGAAAATCCGAGAGAATGGATTTTATTGCGCCATCCTGAATGCGAAAATATTGATCTCTCCAGGATGATTCAGGCTTCGAAAGATCTACAAGAAAATGATTTTTATAAAACCTACTCTGCTGTACCGAGACTTCTTGAGGCCATAACGTTACCAGATTTTCCAAATTTACTGGCAAAACATGTTGCGCAAGCAATCGAGTCCTGTCGTTTTGATAACGGAACGCGAGGCGCATTTTGTTCTGAGCTTGTCGCTACATTTTTTTCCAGACTCGGTCTGGAACTGTTTACCGATGGACGTGATCCGCACACCGTTTCGCCAAATGATTTTTTATTGCCAGAATGCCGATTAACCGTGGTTACCGATGCGTTTGTCGATGCCGGTAGTCTGCTGCCCGGGACCTATGGCTACGGGACGCCTTATCAAAAACGGAGTAACGATCCTTTTTTGCGTGCGATGATAAGCAATCGCGACGTATACGATAAAATCACCGTAAGTATGAAGGGTGCAGAGCGCGCTCTACAAGAAGCATACACCTGGATTATTACACCGCACATTAAGAATGCCGAAGCTATGGATCGCCAGTTTGCTGAGCAGATAGCGCTGGCAGAACAGTGGCATGAATATGAATACGTCGAGAAATTACAGCGTTACGCGATAATGTTTAAATATGGCTGCCGCTTACTACAAAATGTATATGAGCATAAACATCACTATTGGTCCGGAGATATTCCCCTTGTCGACATTGCTGCCTGGGATCAGGCGAGTGCAACGCTTCAATTTAGCGCCAGTCAGATGATATATTGCGCCCAGCGTGCACTAATTAGAAACACGGCACTTTCAGGTCTGCGCAGAATAAGAAGCATACACAAAGTTTCACCGCCAGGCCGAATTCAGTTAGTTAAATTTAGACGCTTACGTGCTAATAATTTGAAACTTTGGTGCCAGTATAAAAAAGACAGTTACGCCAGTCTTGACTCCTGTATAAAATTCTCTTCTGCAGGTGTGCCTGGTGAGCAGGCAGTTGTCTATATTCAGGATGTAATCCAGAAAACTCACCAGTCACTTATCGATGAATATACCAATTAACGGGGGACTTCCTCGAGGGGATAGTTTAGGAAGTACCCGTCTGGGCTTGCGCACCGCCTTTTAGCTCGCTTCCAGCATCCCAAAGCTCACTATGCGCGAACGACCCAGCTCTTTTGCACGATACAGCGCGACATCCGCGGCACGTAACAGGTTATCGCTCTGGGCGTGCTGCGGGTAGCTGGCGACACCAATAGACACATCAACGTGACCGATATCAGAGACGCCAAAGCTGAGCGTCAACTCGCGTACGCCGTTGTAAATGTCCGTCGCAAAGCGATTGGCCGCTTCTTCATCCATACCGGCAAGCAGAACCAGAAACTCTTCACCACCGTAGCGGAAGGCCATTCCGTGGTCGTGAACAACGCGCTGAATAATTGCTGCGATACTTTTTATCACCCCATCACCTGCCTCATGACCAAAACGGTCGTTGATGCTTTTGAAGTGATCGATATCAATCATCAGGCAACTGATCGGTTCCTGGTTGTGGATAGCCTGACTCATCTGGGTGCGCAGAGTGTCTTCAAGGTGATGGCGATTGCGCAGACCGGTCAGAGGATCGTAAAGCGCTTTTTCCAGTAGCGCATCGCGCAGACGTTGGTTGGCTAATGCCAGTCCAAGTGCCTCGGCCATCAGTTCCAGATAAGCACGTGAAGGGGCAGAATTGTCGCTGAGATTCTGGAATGAGAGCAGGCCGATGGCTTCCCCCTGGGCGATCAGCGGTATGCACAGAGAATGATCCTGACACGACTCAGGCAGGTGGTAGCAGGCGATATCCGGCTCACCTTGCACGGGAGGATGACTTTGCCCACGGCGCACAGCCCAGCATTCATCCGGATGGAAAGGGTCTGCTTTGCCCTGCGGTGAGAGCCACTCGGCGGCACAGCGCATGTGCCAGGCTTCCCGATCAAGAATGTAGAGCCGTCCGGCAACGCCAGGGGCAATGTTCGGGGCAAAAAGCTGCGCGACATTGATAACATCGGCAAAGTTTTCGCAGCCCTGTAAACGCTGGGTCATACGAGCCAACAGTTCGCGGATTGCCCAGTCGGCATCCCGCTCTTTCTCCAGCCGCTGCCGTGCCAGGCCGTTCTCGCGAAAAATGCGAATGGCTTGCGCCATATCGCCAATCTCATCAATCTGATTAAAGTTAGGCGTTTCTACGGCATAATCCTGCGATGCGAGACGGTGAACCACGTCGCTCAGACGCACAACCGGACGCAGTACGCGGCGTTTCAAAATAAAGCCGAGGACAAACAAAAACAGCAGCGCGGTTAATCCGACCATAACTTCAGAGAGCGTACGCAGTATGCGGGATGTCCTGGTGGCATCATCAATGCTGTTACGTACACGGTTATCGAGCAACTGCCGAAAATGATCTATCCGCACCTGCGCCCGTTCCAGCTCCTGTTCATAGGCTTTGCCGTAGAGCAGGGCGATTGCCTGTGACGTTTCTCCGCGGGTCATACTGGCGAGCGCCATTGCTTGCTCTTCCTGTAGCGCATCGACAATTTGTAATCCTTCATGCAGCAGCGCCAGCTCTTCACCTGTCGCGCCGACGTCTTTTAATTTTGTTAACCGCTGCTCGACCTCTTGTAGCGACGACGCCTTCTGGTGGTAGGCGTTCAGCGCCTCGGGATCTTTAGCGATCACGTACTCGCGAGCTAAATCGGACAATGACCAGGCATCGAGCTCCACCTCTTCGGTGAGCTGATCAAATTTATATCGCTGCTCTACCACCTGACGTTCAGTATTGTCTGCTCCGGATGCCATCAGCATAACAACGCCGGAGGCAATGGTCAGGCATACCGTCGCACTGTAAGCCCAGTTGGTGATTGTGGCTATTCGCACTTTTTCGTTCCTTCTGCGACGATTAATGAATAAGCATGATTGAAATTATAGGAAACGTATGATTTTGCGTGAAAACAAAAGGCGACCCGCGGCCGCCCCTTGTTATCGTCATGCCATCATAAATCTGGAGGGTTTTTTCCTTCTTCCATGAAGGCTTCATCGATACCTTCTACGTTGCCCTCATGGTCACGTCCGGAGAACAGATTCCAACTGGCCAAAAACAGTGCGGCGATCAGCGGGCCAATCACAAAGCCGTTGATACCGTAAATCTCCATCCCGCCGAGGGTGGTAATCAATATCAGGTAGTCCGGCATTTTGGTGTCTTTTCCTACCAGTAGCGGGCGCAGGATATTGTCCACCAGTCCGACAATAATGACGAAGAATCCGACAATAAACAGCCCTTGCCACAGCTGGTGGGTGGCAAAGAGGAAAATAGCCGCAGGGACCCAGACTATCGCCGAGCCAACCGCTGGCACTAGCGAGAGGAATGCCATTAGTGCGCCCCACAAGATGCTGCCATCGATGTCGACAATGGCGAAAGCAATGCCGCCCAGCGTGCCCTGGACGACAGCGACAACCGCGGTGCCTTTGACAGTCGCCCGCGTGACACCCACGAATTTGGCAAACAGGTGCTGTTTGGCAAAATCAGACAGCGGTAAGGAATCCAGAATCTGACGCACCAGATACGGTCCATCCTTCAACAGGAAAAACAGCAGGTACAGCATGATGCCAAAGCTGATGGCGAAGCCGAAGGTCCCTTTACCAATCAGGAAAGCACTGCCTGCGAGGTACTGCCCGCCCTGCAGCGCAATGTCGGAGAGTTTTTTCTGGATCTGCGCGACATCATCCAGATTGTGTTCTGCGAGGAACCCTCTGGCCCAGTCAGGAAGATAAGAAAGAATAGAACTGACCACTTCCGGAAACTGCGTATCGTTTTGCTGCAACTTGGTGTAAACCACATTCAGTTCGATTGCCAACGACGACAGGATCACCATCAGAGGAATAAAAACAATCAAACAGATAATCCCGATAGTGATTAACGATGCCAGACCGTTACGTTGGCCAAGCGCGCTGCGCAGTTTGTTTTTTACCGGATTAAAGATAGTTGTCAGAATTGCGGCCCACAAGATTGCAGAGAAGTAGGGGGACAACACATCGAAAAACGCCCATGTTACGAGGGCAAGAATGAAAATGAAGAAACCTTTAGTCAGTCCGTTAAATCGCATTAGTGAATCCTGTAACTGAGAAGCAGTCTCGACTATAGAACTGTTCAGCAGAATTACCAACTGTGGATGTTGATTCCGGTTTAACGTCGACTTGATGATCAAACAGTGAACTCAGAGCAAAAAATTGCCCCGTGTTCCTGTCTCCGTCAGAGGTGAGCGAATGATCTATCTACGCGTCGAGAAATGGGGCAATGTGTCTGGAAAGCCAAAATTTCTCCGTTGTCGATTCAAAAAAACCACAGCAATTGTCTCGTTTCACACAGTCAGTACAGGCTATATTCCAGCTATTTTTAAAATCACTGATACTCTGCTTACAATACGTATAGGTATCAGGATTCACGAGGCAAAGAGGGAGATTAAAAACACGTACGTCAATCCCATATAGCTGGAAAATTTCAATTGCAGCTGAAAGCTTGTCTTTATAATCCCATGGATCGATAAATACTGTTTCCCGATTCAGCTTTGCATAACCCATATTTTCCATGCCCATCAGGGCGACATGTTTTACAAAGAAAAGATTACGCGAGATATACTCGGCTAGTGCTTTCAGATAGGGTACGGTTGCCTTGTTTAATACGACGCGTAGTTCGATATTGATCCCCTGTTTGTAACAGTTCAGAAGTCCTTCAATCGTTTGATTAAAAGCGCCGTCGGACTGAACCACGTAGTCATGTATTTCAGATACATGACCAAAAAGAGGTATCCCCACGAGCAACTGATGCCTCCCCGCTCGAGCCAGACGTGCGGTGTAGTATTCATCAGATAGATATCGTCCATTTGTCAGGAGATGGATTAGGGTTTGGGGCATTTTTACTGAAATACCATCTACAATGCGCAGCAACCCGTCGTCGAGCATTGTTGGTTCACCACCGGTAATACAGAGAGATGAGGGTGCGTGCTCATTATCAATCAGGGCGAGCGTCTGCAGGATCCGTTGTTCAATAGCGCCATGATTAACCCGTGATTGTGGTTTAGGTGGCTGCGGGCACATTATACAAAGATTGTTGCACACTTCGGTCACTAAGAACGCGTTGTTTTGTGAAGATGCCCGGAAGTAGCGATGAATCCTCCCTCGCTCGCTAACGGAGATAATATCTCCCTGGCTAAATACGACATCGGCCGCAACAACAATGACTGGAATTGTTTTCTGCAATTTAATCATATTCAGACGAGAGTCGTGGTTTGTACATATTACTGCGCTGACAAGGTCAAATGACGGCAGAGAGTCTTGTTGGTTTGGTGGTAGGTAGAGAATAGTATCGGCCTGGTTTACCTGAAAATCGGTTACAACCTTACCGAAAAGCGGGGCGTTTAAGTGCAGCGTGTTCTCTGCCTGCACAGAAAGAAAGAGTGTATCTTTTGCGTACGGTGTATTCATTTCATGCCCCACTGCATCAACAGATGACGTGTTTCGTCATCGCCCTCGGTGAATTTTTTGATAACCATCGCGATAATTCCTTTGTTTTTCAAACAGAAATCATCTTTTCCAGGATGTCCATATACCGAACCCGTTACCTGATATCTGCGAATTGGGTCTGCGCCGCAATAAGGTGCGAATGCGCAATCTGAACAGACAGGTAAGCAATCATTCACACCAGAGGCAGCTAATTCTTGCATTACAGGGCCAAAGAAGAGTTCTTCACGGCTACTTTCGAAAATATTCCCCATTCTAAAGTGTTGGTCACCCATTTCAGCCATCATGCGGCTTTCATCACTGGGGTAGATATTCCCGTCGTAGTTATACAACGTGACGCCAAAACCAGAGCCACAGGGAGACTGAAGATCGACGAAGCCGGTTGCCCACGGCGTCATGAGCTTTTTCATTATCAGGCTGGCATAGGATTCACGAAAGGGAATGCCCTGACGATTGAGGTGAATAATATAATCGAGGCACGTTTCATAAAATGCTAAAAATTGAGCGGTGCTGTAGCCAATTTTATGAAAATATTTATGGGCAAAACCATATGGGTTAAGTTCCCGAATAAAGATACTGCGAAACCCATGCTTCACATATTCATCAATAATCGCATGCGGCATTTCGAGGCTTTGCCGGGTTGTCGTCATTAATGCGCTGACCTTGTCAAAAGCATTTTGCTGTTTAATTTTACCCAGTGTTGAGATCAGGGCATTCCAGGCGCCTGTGTTTGCATATCTACGATTCGCATCATGCAACTCTTGTGGGCCATCCAGTGACGTACTGATTGAGAAATCATGCGTAATGAGAAATTCAAGATCGCTATCGTTCAGCTCGCACAGGTTAGTACAAACGACAAACTGAATATCCTTCTGTGTATTTTTCTGTTTAACCAGTGCGACAGCCTGCCTGATAAGTGGCATATTGAGTGTGGACTCACCACCCTGAAATTCCAGCGTTAACTTATCTGCTGGCATCGACAAAAATAGTTCGATGCTTTTTTCCATCACTGCAGGGCTCATGTCATAGCGCGCCTGATCTGACTGGCAACTTTTACGTGACGCCTGGCAGTATACACACGAGTTATTACAGCGTACTGTCAAAACAAAAATATGCAATTGAGAGAAGTTCTCGATAAACGCTTTTTTCGTTCGATAGCGTGAGGCTAATAATGCAATATTTCCCGTGTCATTATGCTCGCAGACAATGTGCCTGGCTTTCAGTTCATACCAAAGCGACTCATCTTCGATTTTTTCTTTATTTGTTAGCGCGATAAGTTGCTCGGGCTGCAGACAAATCCACTCACCATAATCTGTCGACAAGAAATAGCATCCATTGTCCAGCAAACTAAAGCGGAATGGCAGAAGACGATATGACTCGTGGGAGAATTTCTCGGGAAGCTGGAATTTAACGCTCATTATTCATGATATCCTGTATGCTTAACTCAAGGATGTTATTGAGGAAGGCGTTTATAATCTGCGAGCGTTCTTCGTCATACTCCTGTTTCACATTCATTATGAGCAACATTTCCTCTCCGACAACAGACTCAACACGCATAAAGTCAGAAAACTGCTGCGTCATATCAGCAACAGCTTCCAGGGAATAAAACTCAGGGTCTAATGTAATCTTCATGGAATCATACTGCCGACGTAATGATATTTAGAGTGTCATTGTGGGACTTGTTGTTAATAAGTGCTGTTGCCGGAGCGAAAGCTTTTTTTACAATTTCTTCATGTAAAACAGATGTTTCTTGATAAATTATCTGGCGCATCTGGTTTTCGGTAAGGGATTGTAAAAATTGCCTGATTCCAGCATCTATATGCTGATTGTTGTGATCCTCATTTTTGCTGTAAAAACAGATCCCAGTTGTGTTATTAGCGACTTTCACAACATGGATATAATAATTATCTGTAAAAGCATAACAAGTCTTCATTATCGCTTCACGACTGTAAATTTCTTTATCCAGTGATAGCAGAAAGAAGTCACCTAACGCATTGGTACCTTGCACAACATTTTCCATCATCATTACCTTTAGGTTGGCCAGCGTTGCTGCTGGCCGTGAGTATTAGCACGTTGAGCCAGGTGTGCAGGAATAGTGGCTGGAATGGCTGGCATGACTGGAGTGGCTGTAATGCGCAGCGAAGGCTTGCCCATCAAGAGATGGCTTCGCCAGGATGATGGCGGTATTGGTTTGTTGTGCCGTATGGTTAACTACGGTTTGCATTTGCGTTGTCGAAACCGGGGCTCCGCTACTGCTGGATGCCATTGCTGGTGCACTCACACCTGCCATAACCCCGGCAACTATACCTGCGACAATAGGTGTAATGTTTTTATTTGAAAGTTCGTTAACGGAACCTTTTGCTACTTTCGGCAAAACCTTCATTTTTAATCCTTACAAAGGTGAGTTGATAACGGCGTTGTTATCTTTAACATAATAAACCGCTGCTACATTTGGTTCGCGAGTTATATTTATTAAATATTTGATTTGAATCATTAGAAAATAAACTACTGAGCTAATGTAAATAAGTTGGTATTAGGGGGATTTAACCACGGTTAGGCATTTAGATAAAATGTGCACACAGATATGTTACACTGAATTAATGTCTACATTAACGCCATGCTGTGATAGATGATTAAGCTGTGTTAATTTCTTATTCTGGCTATTGATTATATCTCTCTCAGTTTTCTCAATGTGCTGGTCACGGATAATTCAAACTCCAAAGCCATGTCATCGGACATAATAGATTGTATTTCCTCAAAGTCATCCCGGTGCATAGTGAGTATTGACCTGATGGAAAGATCTGGGTGAGCAGCATGCAGGTTAAAAGCATAATCAATTACCTTGTTGGTTTTTAGGAGAATTGACTTGTTTTCATCATAACTAACGAAATTAATTGGGTTTTCTTTTTTATAAGCCGGTGGTTCAATGGCTGAGAGTTCATGCGTTTCTTGAGACTTTGGCGGGAATGGTTTGCTCTGGTTGAACACCCAACGAAAAATATACAGGCTGATTATTATCGGTAGTACAGGGGTGACAAACACGGATGTGGAAAGACTTGTGTTGTTATGTAAGAAGTAGGCAAACGTATCGCTTACAGATATCGCTTTGTTTATGGAAAGATCCAATGCCAGTAGGTATAGTACAAAAACGGCTGCAGCATAACACCATAGGAATGCTTGCCAGAATGCCATGTCTTTGAAGTAATTAGTTGCCCATTTATATTTAAAATACAGCATGCCGATACTAATGATAATGACAGATAACACAGTCGTGCCATTATAACCTTCGGTGTAGAGTGCACCGGGTGAAATAATGCCGAAAAGGCATATAAGCCCCAATACTAGCTGTTTTATTGTAGACATGACTATGGCCGAAGAACAATGGATGGTTAATGATAATTATTTGTTCCAGATATGCAAATGGAAAATATGTGTATTAATGTACACATTGACTTGAGTCTCACGATTCATACCGTATATTTAATAACGGTTCTGTAAAAGAACAGCATGGTATTTATCATATGCTCAACATTATCCTCATCGAAAGTAGATAATTTCCAATACCACCGCATTGGGTTGATTATCGTCCTTTCCTGAAGCGAGTTGATTCGCCAGCCAGTTGAAAATTCGTTATGATCCACCCCCACTTTCTAGTCTGGTTGTCTGATGTCTACGATTCTCGATACCTTTGTTGCTCCGCCGTGCCATGACGAAATAGAGATCCTTTACCAGGATGAACATCTGCTGCTTATCAATAAACCCAGCGGGTTGCTGAGTCTGTCGGGGAAAAATCCGCAAAATCTTGATTCGGTGCACTATCGCCTGGTACAGATATTCCCGGGCTGTACGCTGGTGCACCGGCTTGATTTTGGTACATCGGGTCTGATGGTCGTTGCGCGCAATAAAGCAATCAATGCTGCGCTCTGTCAGCAGTTTAGCCAGCGCTCGGTGACTAAGGTGTACAGCGCATTGTTATGTGGACACCTGAAACAGGATGACGGTGTGATTGATGCTCCCATTGTCAAAGATCCCGCACTGTTTCCGTTGATGTCGATTAGTGCCATTAGCGGTAAACCTGCGCGTTCCCGTTTTCGGGTGATTGAGCGCTTCAATCAGCGACTGAAGGATGGAAGATCACTGCCCCTGACGCGGGTACAACTGATGCCGGAGACCGGACGAACCCATCAGCTACGTCTTCACTGTCAGCATTTGGGTCATCCGATCTGCGGCTGCGATCTTTATGGTGGCCGTGAGTGGCCTGGCACGGAGCAGACGTCTCGGCTGATGTTACACGCCAGCGAACTGCGTCTGGTACATCCCATCAGCAAAGAACACATCAACGTCTGCCATGCCAGCCCATTTTAACCCGGCGGCTATGACGGTGTTATCGTGCTGCACGTTGCAGAATGACGGCTGACGGTTGGCGTTGCAGAAAACGCATCCGCAGCATCATCAACACCGCGGCAGAGGTCAGGCCAATAATAAAGCCCATCCAGAAGCCCGCTGGCCCCATGCGGTCGACGACCAGATCGGTGAGTGCAAGAATATATCCACTTGGCAAACCCAGCACCCAGTACGCGGTGAAGGTGATAAAGAAAATGGAACGGGTATCTTTATAACCACGCAGGATCCCGCTGCCAATAACCTGAATGGAGTCCGATATCTGGTACACGGCAGCCAGTAACATCAGCTGTGCAGCCAGTGTGACAACTTCAGGATTATTGTTGTAGAGCAGGGCGATGTGCTCGCGCAAGGTGACGGTGAAAATGGCGGTCATCACCGCCATACACACGCCGACACCTAAGCCGGTTCTGGCAGCGGTCTGTGCATCCAGCGTTGATCCCTGACCCAGGCGGTATCCCACACGAATGGTGACGGCAGCAGCCAAAGACATCGGCAAGACAAACATGAGTGAGCTGAAGTTCAGCGCGATTTGGTGTCCGGCGACGTCGACAATCCCCAGTGGGGAGACCAACAGCGCCACCACGGCAAACAGCGTGACTTCAAAAAATAATGCCAGCGCAATGGGCAAACCCAGCTGTACCAGGCGTTTCATCACCGCGGTGTCAGGTTTCTGGAAGCCACGCACATTACGGATATCACGCATTGATCGGGCGCGTTTTACGTAAGAAAGCATGGCGGCAAACATCACCCAATATACCGCAGCCGTAGCCACACCGCAGCCGACGCCGCCCAGTTCTGGCATACCCAAATGGCCATAGATGAAAACATAGTTAACCGGAATGTTCACCAGCAGGCCGAGAAAACCCATTACCATTGCCGGTTTGGTCTTGGCCAGACCTTCGCACTGGTTACGGGCAACCTGGAAGAACAAATATCCGGGCGCACCCCATAGCAGCGCACGCAGATAGCCAACGGCTTTGTCGGCCAGTGCAGGATCAATGTTATGCATAGAGCGGATAATGTGCCCCGCATTCCAAAGCACAATCATAATCAGAACAGATACCATCCCCGCCAGCCAGAAACCCTGACGTATTTGATGAGCAATACGATCGCGGCGTCCGGAACCGTTAAGTTGCGCAATCACTGGCGTCAGCGCCAGCAACAGCCCGTGACCAAACAGAATTGCGGGTAGCCAGATGGACGTACCGATAGCAACGGCTGCCATGTCCGTCGCGCTGTATCCGCCGGCCATCACGGTATCGACGAATCCCAGTGCGGTTTGAGCGATTTGCGCAAGAATCACCGGAATTGCCAGAGCTAATAACTGACGCGCTTCACTTACATACTTTTGCACGTGTACACCACTATATTGTTGTTATTTGAGAGACTAAAAAAGCCGCCTTATATGGCAGCAAGAAGAAAATGCAGGGGAAATTTCAGTCTATTGTAGCGAGGAATCCGTATTTCTCCAGTGAAAAAATAGGTGGGAGTGGCGCATTGCTGGCAACCTGATTTTCCACCTGCTATTGTGCACAGCAGAGATGTCTTAATTGAGTTCAGGAGTTACAGGTATGTTTACGGGTATTGTGCAGGGCACCGCGAAACTGGTGTCGATTGATGAAAAACCGAATTTTCGCACACATGTAGTGGAGTTACCTGAATACATGTTGGATGGGCTGGAGACCGGCGCATCGGTGGCACACAACGGCTGTTGTCTGACAGTGACTGAAATTAACGGTAACCAGATAAGCTTCGATCTGATGAAAGAGACGCTGCGAATCACAAATCTGGGTGACCTGAAAGTCGGGGATCTGGTCAACGTTGAACGTGCGGCAAAATTCAGCGATGAGATCGGCGGACATCTGATGTCAGGCCATATTATGACTACCGCTGAAGTATCCAAGATTCTGACCTCTGAAAATAATCGTCAGGTATGGTTTAAAGTTCAGGATCCGTCGCTGATGAAATATATCCTGTACAAAGGATTTATCGGTATTGACGGTATTAGCCTGACGGTAGGCGAAGTAACACCGACACGCTTTTGCGTGCATTTGATTCCGGAAACGCTGGAACGTACGACGCTGGGCAAGAAAAAACTGGGAGCGCGAGTCAATATCGAAATCGACCCGCAAACGCAGGCCGTTGTTGATACGGTTGAACGTGTACTGGCCGCGCGTGAAAGCGCTATAAGTAACGTTACTGGCGAAGCGGGCGTTTAAGTCGGAATAAAAAGCCCCCGCTAGTTCGGGGGCGATACTGTCTAACGGGGAACGCGGAGCCCGTGTTCGACGCCACGAGAGAACACAACCTGCCAAAGCTGAATGTCGCGCGCGCGAAATGCGCCAGCACACGCATTCAGGTAATAACTGAACATCCGTTTAAAGCGTTCACTATAGTTGCCGGCAATTTCTGGCCAGGCGGTCATGAAACGCGCATGCCAGGCCATCAGAGTGGTATCGTAATCCGCCCCAAAGTTATGCCAGTCTTCCATCACGAAATGTGGCTCGCTGGCGTTGGCAATCTGGCGAACTGACGGTAAACAGCCGTTCGGGAAGATGTACTTATTGATCCACGGATCAACATTATTGTCGGTTTTTTTAGAGCCGATGGTATGCAGCAAAAAAAGACCATCTTGCTTTAAATTGCGGTCAACTACGTCAAAATAGGTGTTGTAGTTTTTCGGTCCCACATGCTCAAACATACCGACGGAAACGATACGGTCAAACCGGTCATTCAGGTCGCGGTAGTCCTGCAGCAAAATCGTGACATCCAGCCCTTCACAGCGCGTCTGCGCCATTTTTTGCTGTTCTGCTGAAATCGTCACGCCAGTCACGCTCACCCCGTACTGTGACGCCATGAACTGGGACAAGCCTCCCCAGCCGCAGCCAATATCGAGTACGCGCATACCTGGTTTCAATTGCAATTTCTCGGCAATCATTTTTAGCTTCGCCTGCTGGGCAGATTCCAGGGTATCGGCATCTTTCCAGTAGGCGCAGGAATATTGCATGTAGGGATCAAGCATGCGGGTAAAGAGATCGTTGCCAAGATCGTAGTGTTCTTTGCCGACGACCCATGCACGTTTTTTGGTTTGTAAATTAAACAGACGGGCTGTTGCGATACGTAGCGTATCTCTGAAGTGGCGGGGGAGTTGGCTTTCAAGACCTGCACGCAGGACTTTGTTAAAAAACATATCCAGCCGATCGCATTCCCACCAGCCGTCCATATAACTTTCACCTAAACCCAACGATCCTTCCTGCAACACGCGTTTGAAAAAGTCGGGGTTTTTAACGCGAATATCTGCCGGTGCCGGGCCATTAATGGTAATGCCTGCACGGCTCAATAACTCATTGGTGATTCGGTACCAGTCATCATCCGGTACGCTGACGTCTTCTATACATGATGAACTCATAGCTTCTCCATCACTGGTCGGTGATCAGAACCTTAAAACAGCGTAGACGCTTTTTTGGGCTTTGTGAGAAATCTCACGGAATTAATCCGCGAATCTATAATCCGACGTAGAACAGAGGAAGGGAGGAACCCTTGCCGAAAAGGCCATCCATGGAAAAACGGGAACCTGCTTGTTCCCGTTACTCTATAAATCTTATCGTTTTATTAACAACCGAAAATCAGTATAGGCCTGAATTTTTGGCTATTCAACCGATAATTGTTAGCGGGCTAACTAAATGCCCGCAACAATGATTAATGTGACTCACCGTGGGCAATTTGCGCGCTCTCATCCGGCAAGGATGTGTTGTCAGTCTGTGACTGCATTTTGTAACCTAGCGCGGCCAGCAGCACTGTCGTCAGCATAACGCTGGTGGTGGTGAGCAGCGGCGTGCTGATTAACCACGAGACGACCAGGCTTGCCAGGAAGCATAACCCCAGTTGCAGCGTGTTCTGCAGCGCAGCGGCACGCCCTGTTGCCTGCGGGAATGGACGCAGCGCCTGGGCGACAACGATAGGGTAGATTGCCCCGTTCGCAATGGCCATCACACAGAATGGGATCAGGATTTCAGCCAACGCAACGTGGTGAATAAAGCCAGTAGCCCAGGTGGCGATAACGCTAATGGCATACAGGATAAGTAACCACGGCAGAAGCTGGCGACCCTGCCATTTTTGCAGTGCCGCACGGCAGCCGTAACCACCGATCAAAAATGCAATAGTTTGCGGGACATAGCTCAGACCAATCACCGCCGGGCTATAGCCCATTTCGCTAAGGATAAACGGTGAACCCGTCAGCCATGCGAAGAAGCTCGCAGAACATGCTGCGTAAATCAGTACATTTCCACGGTATGCTTTGGAGCGCAGCAGCGTAGCGAACGTCAATTTATCCTGGCTGTCATCGCGCGCTTTTGCCGTTGGTTTTAAGCGCAGGGCCGGCAGCATCAGGACCAGGGTAATTGCAAAAAGGGTGGCAAAAATGGCCTGCCAGGAAAAATGTACCAGGATCCAACTGCCTAATAACGGTGCAAGTGCAGGAGACAATCCGACCAGCGGCATAATGGTGGCAAAGATGCGGTTTACTTTTTGTGAAGGATAATAATCGGTAACCAGCGCCTGCCAGATAACCGAAGCCGCACAGACACCAACGGCCTGAATAAAGCGCAGCACCAGTAAGCCGGTGGCGTTTTCTACCCACAACATGCCCAGGCTGCCCAGCGCGAAGATGGATAAGCCCAGCATCAAAATCGGTTTACGACCATAGTGGTCGGAGAGTGGCCCCCACAAAAGTTGTGCAACGGCAAAGCCCGCTAAGAACAAACTAAGGCTGGCACTCACGGCGGAGGCGGGTGTCTGTAAATCGGCCTGAATAGCCGCAAAGGCGGGCAAATACATATCGGTTGCCAGAAAACCCAGCACGCTAAGACCTGCCAGCCAGACTAAAAACCCTTTTCCTGGTTGCATTATCGTTTCTCTTTTTAGCAATAGAACATTGCCGCTGAGTGTAGTGAGTGTAATTCTCGCTGTGAAACGCTAATATTTGCTTACTGATTTCAAATTTTTTGCAGGCAGAATATGTGGTCGGAATATTCACTTGAGGTGGTTGATGCGGTGGCGCGTAACGGTAGCTTTAGCTCCGCTGCTCAGGAGTTGCACCGCGTACCTTCGGCGGTAAGCTACACTGTGCGCCAACTGGAAGAGTGGCTGGCTGTGCCTCTTTTTGAACGTCGTCATCGGGACGTGGAATTAACGCCTGCTGGCGCGTGGTTTTTAAAGGAAGGCCGGTCTGTTATCAAAAAAATGCAGATCACCCGTCAGCAATGTCAACAAATTGCCAATGGCTGGCGAGGACAACTGGCGATAGCGGTAGATAATATTGTGCGTCCAGAACGGACCCGACAGATGATTGTGGATTTCTACCGCCATTTCGATGATGTGGAACTTCTGGTCTTTCAGGAGGTGTTTAATGGCGTCTGGGACGCGCTGTCGGATGGCCGCGTGGAGCTAGCTATCGGCGCAACGCAGGCCATTCCGGTAGGGGGACGCTATACGTTCCGCGACATGGGAATGCTGAGCTGGAGTTGCGTGGTAGCCAGTCATCATCCGTTGGCGGCGATGCCGGGACCGCTCAGTGACGATACGTTGCGCAACTGGCCATCGCTGGTACGCGAAGACACCTCCCGCACACTGCCGAAGCGTATTACATGGTTACTGGACAACCAAAAACGCGTTGTGGTTCCTGACTGGGAATCCTCGGCCACCTGCTTGTCAGCCGGGCTTTGTGTCGGGATGGTACCGACGCATTTTGCCAAACCGTGGATCGATAGCGGAAAATGGGTGGCATTACAGCTGGAAAATCCGTTCCCGGATGCCGCTTGTTGCCTGACCTGGCAGCAGAATGATACGTCGCCTGCACTGAGCTGGTTACTGGACTACTTAGGGGATAGTGAGACGCTGAATAAAGAGTGGCTGCGGGAGCCGGATGAGGCCCCCGCACAACAGGCTTAACGACGATAATCGCGGAATGGACCGTCGGCAACGGAACGACGTTCTACCAGGCGTGGGTGCACCTCGATAGACTGCGATTCTTCACGTTTATTCACGATTCGGTCTAACAGCATGTTGAAGGCCGTTTCACCCAGTGAATCTTTTGGCTGATGGATGGTTGTCAGCGCAGGGGTGAAGTAACGGGCGTTGCGCACGTTGTCGTAACCGATAACTGAGATATCCTGCGGCACGCGCAGTCCCATCTCGTCTGCGGCACACAGCGCACCCATCGCCATAATATCGCCACCACAGAATACGGCGGTTGGGCGATGCGACTGGGAGAGGATTTGCTGCATAGCGCGATAGCCGGATTCAGGTTCGAAATCACCCTGGACAATCCAGTTTTCGGGAACTTTAATCAGCGCTTCTTCCATTGCTTTCATAAAGCCAGCCAGGCGGCCTGCGCCGGTATTACGCTCCATAGGACCCGGGATCACGCCGATCTCACGATGACCGCGTTCAATCAGATACCGGCCTGCCATGTAACCACCTTCAAAAGCGTTATCAATGACGGTATCGGTAAAGTCGGCTTTTGCCTCGCCCCAGTCCATGACCACCATTGGAATATGGCGATACTCTTCGAGCATGGAAAGCAGTGATTCCGGGTACTCTGAACACATTACCAACAGGCCATCTACGCGCTTTTGCGCCATCATAGACAGGTAGGCCTGCTGTTTTTCAAGACTGTTCCAGGCGTTGCCCAGAATCAGCGTATAGCCTTTCTGGAAACAATTCTTCTCAACAGCCTCGATAATTTCGGCGAAATAGGCAGCTTCACTGCTGGTTGCCAACAAACCGATCGATTTGGTGTGATTCACCTTCAGGCTACGTGCAACTGCGCTAGGGGAGTAGTGCAGTTCTTTAATCGCTGCCCAGACAGCGTTGCGCGTTTCTTCTGCGACAAAGCGCGTTTTGTTAATTACGTGTGATACGGTTGTAGTGGAAACGTTTGCTCGCTTCGCTACATCTTTAATAGTTGCCATTACATCTCACTCCAGACCATATCCTAAGCTCCTGAGAATACTCCAGGTAAACGTTTGCCTTCACACACCCTCAACGCAACGTCAGGGTTGCGGCACGCCGGGAAAACGACACGGAACGTCAGGAAGGGGTCAATGGCCGGTACGCTAATCAAGTAAGCGTGGAATTTTGTCTGATCTTAACGAAAAGGGGAAGAGTTAAAAGCAGTTATCAATATAAATCGTGAGAGATTTTTGCTTTCAAGTGTGTAAAAATGCGCAATATCACTTTTTGTGTGGGAATAAAAAGGAGAAAACTTGATGAGCACCGATCTGAAATTTTCGTTAGTGACGACCATAATTGTTCTGGGCCTGATTGTTGCGGGTGGCCTGACTGCAGCACTGCACTGATTTCCCCCGAGGGAGTTCGCTCTCCCTCATCCTTCCTGATTGTCTTTCCCCTCCTATTTTTTGCAAATAAGCAAAAGTCTTTTGCAGTTTTGTTAACTTTATTAATTTTGCGATCAATGTCATGCTTTTGACTCTTATGATGTGTCGTGCCAAGGCTCGACGTTACGGAGTCGATAGATGAAAATAAATTATCCTTTACTGGCGCTGGCGATAGGTGCGTTTGGCATTGGAACGACCGAATTTTCTCCCATGGGATTGCTACCCGTCATTGCCAAAGGCGTGGATGTTTCCATTCCGGCCGCAGGGATGTTAATCAGCGCGTATGCGGTAGGCGTAATGGTTGGCGCACCGCTGATGACCTTACTGCTGTCCCATCGTGCGCGTCGCAATGCGCTTATCTTCCTGATGGCCATTTTTACGTTGGGTAATGTACTTTCGGCGATATCTCCGGATTACACGACGCTAATGCTGTCGCGTATTTTGACCAGTCTTAACCATGGGGCATTTTTTGGCCTCGGTTCGGTTGTGGCGGCAAGCGTTGTCCCCAAACATAAACAGGCCAGCGCCGTTGCGACTATGTTTATGGGGTTAACTATCGCGAATATTGGCGGTGTTCCCGCGGCAACCTGGCTTGGGGAAACCATCGGCTGGCGTATGTCCTTTATGGCGACGGCGGGACTGGGCGTTATCGCGATGGTCAGTCTGTTCTTCTCGTTACCGAAAGGCGGGGCAGGTGAGCGCCCTGATGTGCGCAAAGAACTGGCAGTGTTAATGCGTCCACAAGTGGTGTCAGCTTTACTGACAACCGTTCTGGGGGCCGGGGCGATGTTTACGCTTTATACCTACATCTCACCTGTGCTGCACAGTATTACTCATGCTACACCGGCGTTTGTCACCGGTATGCTGGTGCTGATTGGCGTTGGGTTCTCTATCGGTAACTATCTGGGCGGTAAACTGGCTGACCGTTCGGTTAACGGTACGCTGAAAGGCTTTTTATTGCTGCTGATGGTTATTATGCTGGCGATACCTTTCCTTGCTCGTAATGAGCTGGGTGCGGCCGTGAGTATGGTGGTATGGGGCGCAGCAACGTTTGCGGTGGTTCCGCCGCTGCAGATGCGTGTGATGCGCGTTGCCAGCGAAGCACCTGGATTGTCATCGTCAGTGAATATTGGCGCGTTTAATCTGGGGAATGCCCTCGGCGCGGCGGCTGGTGGGGCGGTAATCTCCGGAGGGTTGGGCTACAGTTTCGTCCCGGTAATGGGGGCGATTGTGGCAGGACTTGCGCTACTGCTGGTCTTTGTCTCGGCAAGGAAACAAGCGGAAGAAGTCTGCAACGCAACGAATTAAAAACAAAAACGCAGAAGGGAACCCCTTCTGCGTTGTCATTTTATGCTGCGAAGTTTTTCGCAACAAATTCCCAGTTCACCAGTGCCCAGAAGTGTTCCAGGTAGCCAGGACGGGCATTACGATAATCGATGTAGTAAGCATGTTCCCACACGTCAACGGTCATCAGCGGCGTCGCGTCAGTTGTCAGCGGCGTACCTGCGTTGGAGGTGGACACGATAGCCAGTTTGCCATCCGTTCCTTTTACCAGCCAGGTCCAGCCAGAACCGAAATTCTTGATAGCGGCATCGGTGAATTGTGCTTTGAAGTCTGCAAAGCTGCCAAAGGAGGCGGCAATCGCTTCGGCCAGTTTACCGGTCGGCTCGCCACCAGCGTTTGGTGCCAGGCAGTTCCAGTAGAACGTGTGGTTCCATACCTGTGCTGCGTTATTGAATACACCACCTTCAGAGCTACGTACGATCTCTTCCAGTGATTTACCTTCAAACGCGGTGCCTTTAATCAGGTTATTCAGATTGGTCACGTAGGTTTGATGGTGTTTGCCATAGTGGTATTCCAGCGTTTCGGCAGAAATGTGCGGTGCCAGAGCATCTTTGGCATACGGTAATGCAGGTAATTCGAACGACATTGCTTCTCTCCTTATTATTTATAGTGAGTACACACAATAGCCTCATTGTGAGTAAGGATAGGGTAGCAAATTGAAAGGTTATGCAAAAGAAGAACTTACCCTACAGCATATTCTGTAGGGTAAGTTTTTAGCGAATTGTTTTCGGCGTCATCACACGGCGAGCGCCCACGTAGTGGCGTTGCCAGTAATCTTCGCTCAGAGAGGTTATTTGAATTTCCTGACCGCTACGTGGGGACTGGATAAATTTACCATTGCCGACATAGACGCCAACGTGATCAGCAGTACCGCGACCTTGCGTGCGGAAGAAGACCAGATCACCGTTTTTCAGTTCACCACGTTCAATCGGCGCAGCGTCGCGCAGGTGATACATTTCATTGGCGGTACGCGGAATGCGGAACTTCACCAGATCTTTATATGCGTAATAAACCAGCCCGCTGCAATCAAAACCGGTTCTGGGTGAGGTGCCCCCCCAACGGTAAGGTTTACCGATTTGGTTCATCAGGGTAGACATGGCGGTTTTGGTCGCTTTCTGTACTTTCACTTTATGCACATCAGCAACGGCTGTTGGCGCAGTCGTCTTCACTTTTACACAACGTGGCTTATGACCTTTGCGCGGGGTACATTTTTCAGTCCAGGTGACGGCGGGGGTTTGTATTGCCGCTGTTTTACTGCGACGGTTTGCTGTTTTCGTCGATTTTGCCGGAGTCGCTGTGCGTTTTTTGGAGGAGGAGGCCGTTTTCGTGCTGGTTTTACTGGTGTTTTTTGTCGCCGTTTTCTTGATGGTTTTTGTTGCTTTCTGGCTGGTTGTTGCGCTTTTCTTTTTATCTACCGTCTTGACAGTGTGGGAAGCGGTAGGTGTCGTCCTGGCCTGCTTGGAAGCATGAGCCATAGGCGTAAAAGGCAGTGTGGTAAAAAGTAAAGCACAGAGCGTGATCGAGATTCGGTTTATCCGCGCCACTGAGCAGTCCTCTGGTAAGGCAGGTCTATCGCGCCTGCGTGTGATTTTCAAAACTTGACGATTCTAATCTATAGAAAGAGGGAAAGTTAATAGCTTTTTTCGTTTAAAACTACGTTTCGTAACCGACCGCAAAAAAAAACAGCAATTCAAGGCGTAATTGGTGAACAGATAATCAAATCCCCAGGCTTTACGCGGATAAGTGAGATTGTGAATGCAACTTTTAACGACAGGCGATAAAATAATATCGCGTAATGAAAATGTTATTTTCCGTTACCTGCCTGACCCGCTACAATGTCAGACTACTGCCGTAAAAGAAGTTTAAGGAAGCAAGATAATGAGCACCACTATCGAAAAAATCCAGCGCCAGATCGCTGAAAACCCGATTCTCCTGTACATGAAAGGTTCCCCAAAACTGCCAAGCTGCGGTTTCTCTGCTCAGGCTGTGCAGGCGTTGTCCGCCTGTGGCGAACGTTTTGCTTATGTTGATATTCTGCAGAACCCGGATATTCGCGCCGAGCTGCCGAAATATGCCAACTGGCCGACTTTCCCACAGCTGTGGGTTGATGGTGAACTGGTAGGCGGCTGTGACATTTTAATTGAAATGTACCAGCGCGGTGAGTTGCAGCAGTTGATTAAAGAAACTGCAGCGAAATACAAAACCGAAGAGCCGGACGCTGAGTAACCAGCAAAAATAAAAAAGCGACCTCTGCAGGTCGCTTTTTTTATGCCGCCGTTACGCCTCTTCGGGCACTGGCAGAGGCCAGCCGCCGAGACGTTTCCAGCGGTTAACAATCTCGCAGAACAGAACGGCTGTTCGTTCTGTGTCATACAGCGCCGAGTGCGCCTGAGTCCCATCAAACTCCATACCTGCAGCCAGACAGGCTTTTGACAGTACGGTTTGCCCCAATGACAGGCCGCTTAATGCTGCCGTATCAAAGGTGACGAAGGGGTGAAACGGATTACGTTTCAGTGAGGCGCGTTCTGCCGCAGCCATCATAAAACTGTGATCAAATGTCGCATTGTGCGCCACCATGATCGCCCGATTACAGCCGCTATCTTTGATACCTTTACGTACCATTTTAAAGATGGCATGCAGCGCGTCATACTCGCTGACGGCGCCACGCAACGGGTTGCTCGGGTCGATGCCGTTAAATGCCAGCGCTTCGGGTTGTAAATTCGCCCCTTCAAACGGTTCAACGTGGAAATGTAACGTCATGTCCGGCATCAGCCAGCCCTGTTCATCCATTTTCAGTGTGATGGCGGCAATTTCAAGCAGCGCATCGGTTTTGGCGTTAAATCCTGCTGTTTCGACATCAATGACGACAGGATAAAAACCACGAAAACGGTCACACAGACCGGAAAGTTGAGCGTTATCGGACATCTGGGTCTCTTAATACGGGAAAATTGCAGCGCGTATTATGGCAAAATGATGAGTATAAAACTACGGGCACAGACGATCTGCGCCCGAGGAGAGATTAGTCGCCCAGACCGCGGCCGGCGTCTTTTTCTTCGATCAGTTCAATTTTATAGCCATCTGGATCTTCAACAAACGCGATGACCGTCGTACCGCCTTTTACCGGACCCGCTTCACGCGTCACGTTCCCGCCGTTTTGACGAATACGTTCACAGGCCTCTGCCGCGTTATCTACGCTCAGGGCAATGTGGCCATATGCGGTACCCAGTTCATACTTATCAACGCCCCAGTTATAGGTCAGTTCGATCACGGCTTCGCTGGTTTCAGGGCCGTATCCGACGAATGCCAGAGAGTACTTATATTCAGGGTTTTCGCTGGTACGTAGCAGCTTCATGCCCAACACGTTGGTATAAAACTCGATGGAACGCTGCAGGTCACCCACGCGCAGCATGGTATGAAGTAAACGCATCTTTCTTCCCCTTCAAAAATGGCTAATACATTCAAAATGTTGTTTTAGTATAGCGGCGTTGTTACGCCGCTATCAATGGCAGAACGGAGATTGTGACGTTAGAGGGTAGGATAGTCGGTGTAACCTTCCGCGCCGCCGCCGTAGAAGCTCTCGGCACGTTGTGGATTCAGTTCCGCTTTACGTTGCAGACGCGCCACCAGATCCGGGTTAGCAATATAGGCGCGACCAAAAGCAACGGCGTCGATCAGACCTTTCTCGATCAGCGCTTCTGCTTTTTCAGGGGTGTAGGCGCCAGCACCAATGATAGGACCGTGGAAGCGCGCGCGAACTTTCTCGCGAAACGCGTCTGAATACGGTTCGCCACCAGCCCAGTCTGGCTCGGACATATGCAGATAAGCAATGCCGCGCTTGCCCAGTTGTTCGATCAGGTACAGAGCATCAGCCTCTTCATTTGGACCATTGTCGACGTTCTGGAACGAGCCGATAGGGGAAACACGGATACCAATGCGATCGGCACCCCATTCTTTAATACCTGCATCGACGACTTCCAGTACCAGACGGGCGCGGTTTTCAACGCTACCGCCGTATTGATCGGTACGCTGGTTCGAGGTTGGCGATAAGAACTGGTGCAGTAAGTAACCGTGAGCAGAGTGCAGCTCTACCAGGTCAAAACCGGCTTCACGCGCATTGGCAATCGCCTGGCGGAAATCATTCACGATGCCCGGGATTTCTTCGGTTTCCAGCGCACGCGGCATTGAGGTATCGGCACGTGTGGCCAGTCCATTTTCATCGCGCAGAGACGTTCGGGTTCCGGCACTGATGGCGGACGGTGCAACCGGAGCCTGACCGTTTGGCTGCAGGCTGGAGTGGGAGATACGTCCGGTATGCCACAGCTGAACGGCGATATGGCCCTGCTCAGCGTGTACAGCCGCCGTAATCTTTTTCCACGCAGCAATTTGTGCATCACTGTGCAAACCTGGCGCTCCGGCATAACCTTTCGCCTGCGCAGAAATCTGTGTCGCTTCGCTAATGATCAGACCCGCACTGGCGCGTTGACGATAGTACTCGGCCATCAGCGGAGTAGGGATGTCGCCAGGTTCGATGCTGCGCAAACGGGTAAGTGGGGCCATAAACACGCGGTTTGCCGCGGTGATCGCACCCACCTTCAGCGGGGAAAAGAGTTTTTCAGATGACATGTTACACTCCTGAATAGACCGGTCGTCTAGTGATGAATTAAATAAAAACGCCTGTTAAACAACAGGCGCTGCAATGATGGTTTTGACGTGAGCCAGCGCGTTTTCCAGCGGTGTGGCACTACGCGACATTTTGGCCTGCAGGTTGGCTCCCAGCCACAGCGCATACAACACCTGCGCCTGCTGCAAAGGTTCGCCAACAAATGACAGACAATGGTTCGCCTGACCTTTTTCCAGCGCCTGCGCCAGCAGCGTAATAATGTGTCGGGCGCCTTTGTCCATTGCTGTACGCATATCTTCGGAAAGATCGCACACTTCGGCGGACAATTTCACGGTTAAACAGCCACTGATGATGCCGTGCTGGCTAAACTGGTTCAGAGTTTCCTGATAGTAGGCCAGAATACGGTCACGGTAGTTCCCTGCGCCCGTCTCAAAATGCGTAGCCAGTCGCTGATGATAGGCCGCGTAATGACGCTCCAGCATCGCCACACCGAATGCTTCTTTTGAGCGAAAATAGTGATAAAACGAACCCTTGGGAACCTCAGCGGTTTTCAGTAGCTCGCTTAAACCCATACCGGTGAAACCGCGCTGCATACACAGTCGTTCGCCGGTCGCCAAAAGATGTTCGCGTGTATCGTGTTCAGTTACTTTGTTCATGCCGAAGAGTGTAATAGACCAGTCGGTCTAATGCAATAGCGCTTGCCAGATTTTCAGTTACCGTCTTCAATAGGTATATCAATCTTACAAAAGGAGGGGATGTGGCCGAACAGCTGGAGTTTTTCCCCGTCCAGAGCCCATGCCGCGGTATATGTCAGTCTGACGATCGCGGTTTTTGTCGTGGATGTTTTCGCAGTCGGGATGAGCGTTTTAACTGGCAGAAAATGAGCGATGCCCAAAAGCAGGAGGTACTGCGGCTCTGTCGCCAGCGTCTGATGCGTAAATTACGCGCAAACAAATCCAACCCACCGGAAGAACCGCAACAACCTTCACTCTTTTAAAAGCGTAATTGCGTATACTCGATGCACATTCACTTATAAGGAAGCTGCTATGGTTCAGCGTATTACTATTGCGCCGCAAGGCCCGGAATTTTCGCGCTTTGTGATGGGGTACTGGCGCCTGATGGACTGGAATATGTCCGCGCGTCAGCTAGTCAGCTTTATTGAGGAACATCTCGATCTGGGTGTCACGACTGTCGATTACGCGGATATTTATGGCGGGTACCAGTGTGAGGCGGCGTTTGGCGAGGCGATGAAGCTGGCGCCGCACCTGCGTGAAAAAATGCAGATTGTTACCAAATGCGGTATTGCCACGACGGCGAAAGAGGAAAACGCGCTGGGTCATTACATCACTGACAGCGCCCATATTATTGCCAGTGCCGAACAGTCGCTGAAGCTGCTGGCAACCGATCGTCTTGATCTGCTGTTGATCCACCGCCCCGATCCGTTAATGGATGCAGACGATGTGGCGGAAGCTTTCAAGACATTACATCATAGCGGTAAGGTGCGCCATTTTGGTGTCTCTAACTTCACGCCAGCACAGTTTTCACTGCTGCAATCACGATTACCCTTTACCCTGGCAACCAATCAGGTCGAAATTTCACCGGTGCATCAACCTCTCCTGTTGGATGGGACGTTAGATCAGCTGCAACAGCTGCGTATCCGCCCAATGGCCTGGTCTTGCCTGGGAGGTGGGCGTCTGTTCAATGATGACGCCTTCCAGCCGCTGCGCAATGAACTGGCCGTGATAGCAGAAGAACTGAATGCGCAGTCCATAGAACAGGTGGTGTATGCGTGGATCCTGCGTCTGCCGTCGCAGCCGCTGCCGATTATTGGCTCGGGTAAAATCGAACGTGTGCGTGCTGCAATTGAATCAGAGTCATTGAACATGTCTCGCCAGCAGTGGTTCCGTATTCGTAAAGCAGCGCTCGGTTACGACGTGCCTTAATCACGTATTCAGCGTTCCGTCGTTCAAATTTGTGTCACTGGATTACACTTATCAGTCAGACACCTGGATGACGGAGGTTGTATGAAGCGTTTGAGTTTAGCCATCATCACGTTACTGGCCTGTGCTGGTGCACAGGCTGCCAGTGAGAAAGTGGTGATGAATCTGGTGACGTCGCAGGGCGTTGGCCAGGAAATTGGTACTGTCACTATTGCCGAATCCGCAAAAGGGCTGGAGTTTACGCCTGATCTTAAAGCACTGCCGCCGGGTGAACATGGTTTTCATGTGCATGCTAACGGCAGTTGCCAGCCCGCGATTAAAGAGGGGAAAGCCTCGGCAGCAGAATCGGCTGGCGGTCATTACGACCCGCATAAAACCGGCAAGCATGAAGGTCCGGAAGGCGCAGGCCACATGGGCGACCTGCCTTTGCTGGTGGTAAATAATGAAGGGAATGCCACGACGGCAGTGACAGCCCCCCGGTTGAAATCACTTGATGAAATTAAAGGTAAAGCGCTGATGATCCATGTTGGCGGCGATAATATGTCCGATCAGCCGAAACCACTTGGCGGCGGCGGGGCGCGCTACGCCTGCGGTGTTATCAAGTAATCAGCGACTCAGCGTGCCCGGTGGCGGCGCTTGCTCAAGTTGTGAAAGTGAGCAGTGTAGTCGCCAGATAAGGGCCGATAACTCCTGCGCAGCGGGCTGATGATGATGGGCCAGTGCATCACAGATGCGCTGGAGTTCATTAAGCGTGGCATTCAGCGGACGTTGCTGCACGCCACGCTCACTCATTACATCGCGTAGCAGTGAGATACACACATCCCTGACGCGCGCCAGCGGATCTGAGCGTGCCTCCCAGACGCGAAGTTGCCACACTACGTGTGAGCAGTTCAGTAGCACCACTCCCCAGCGTAGCAACCAACGTCGCGCCAGTGCATCCTGGCTGTTGCTGAGCTGGCTGACATGATGATAGGTCAGTGACTCAAACTCGTTTTCACTGAGTGAAGGGTGGCGGCTAAGTTGATCGACGAAGTTACGCCGTAACGCGCGAATATGGCGGCGGCTTTTTCTCGCATCAGAACCTGGCCGCAGAATGGCAAAAGCCAGCCACGACAGCGCGACGCCAGTGATTTTCGCCGTATTGTCATTCAAAAAACCTGCAAAATCATAGACGGGAGGATTGGTCACCGCGATAAACGATCCCATAAAGACGATCAGCTGTCCCCAAAGTCCCGCCAGTTTCGGCATCTGTAGTTTTAACAACTGCATGGTGGCAAGCAGCGGGAAGAGAAACAGAATGAACTGCCAGAGATCGGTAATTTGGACCATCAGACCGAATTTCACCGCAAAACTGAACAGCGACAGCAGGACCAGCGTGCGCATCAGCAAAGAGAGTGATTTGAAGGGGGCCGCTACGGCGGAGTACAACACGCAACTGATAGCGGCAAGCGTCAGAGCCCCGGAGCCTGACTCCCATTGTGCGCCAATGCTCCACGCGCCGATTGCCATCAGCGTAATAAAGGTGCGCAATCCGCTCCAGAGAGCCTCCGCGTTATCGGTATGACGGGCAAGACCCGGCGTGCGCTCAATATTGATACGATCGACCGTGACACCCTTTTCCAGTAAGCGCAGATAATGGCTGCTTTGCAGATAGATACGGCAAAAATAGCGCAGACGCTGCCAGAAGGCGACGTGCCGATAGTCATGCTGATCGACGGGGCACAGCGGGGCGATAATCCGCGCGACGGCGTAGCTGTCGGTATCAGGTTTGACTAACGCGGTCAGCAACTGCTCGATGATATCCCGGGTATTAGCCGGAGGATTAGGCCAGTTCAGTAGCATCCGCCGCAGACTGGAAATAACGCTGGTCAACCGCAACTGTTGGTGTAACAACGCATTGAGTAAGGTATTTTGACGGCGAAAACGGTAGTGGCTCCAGAACGCCTGAATTCGCAGCAGATTCATTGTCAGGATTTGACCGATCACCCCTTCATGGGCGGTGCGGATGGCATCTGTGGTTTCTGGCTGCCAGAGTAAACTGGCATGCTCCAGCAAACGTGCATGCATATTTTTCAATGCGGTCAGCAGCGTGGTGCCATCGGATGTACTGGGCAGGATCATCATCATCAGGCCGCCACAGAGGATCCCGACGATGACTTCGCACACGCGTGCCTGGGCGATATCCCACAGCTGCGTAACCTCTGTAATATGCACCATTGGAAAGGCAATAATCGCCGCGGTATAGCCTGCCAGTTGAAAAGCGTAGGCCACGTTGTTGGTGAAATGTGCACACGCCCAGGTACAAAAACCGATCCAGACTGACATGCTCAACAGAAACAGCCAGGGTTCATTGAGGGTATGGCCGGCTATAATCAATGCGGCCGTTGCACCGAGTAAACTGCCCGCGATACGCCCCAGACTTTTGCTGATCACGCCACCGACGGTTGGAAAACTGACTACCGCTGCTGATGTCATCGCCCAGTAGGGTTCATCCAGATTGAGGTAATAGGCGAAGGTTAGCGCCAGACACATCGCAATAGTATTACGCAGCGCGTAACGCCACTGTCCGCTCGTGGCTTTAAACCATGGCAGACTGGCGGGTGTCAGGCGGGGCAGTTTCATTTTTGCTGACCGATGGACACGCTACAGGTTGTCCCCGAAACCAGCGTAACATCGTGCGGAAGGGTATCAAATTCGATACGAACGGGAACCCGCTGCGCCAGACGAACCCACGGAACGTTTGGTTTGATGTCAGGAACCAGACCGGAATTGCTTTCCACACTCTGATCATAAATGGCGCGACCAATGCCGGAAACGTGACCCTGTAACTTAATGTTGCCGCTGTAGAGCGTGATAAGAGCAGGTGCCCCGTCTTGAATATGGCGTAGCTTGGTTTCTTCGAAATAGCCCATGACATAAAAAGAGTGGCTGTCGACCAGGGCAAACAGAGGTTTACCCGTTGAGGCGTAGTCCCCGGTACGGGTTGATAGATTGGTGACCCAGCCTGTGACCGGGGCTTTGACTACCGTTTGCGCCAGTTGCCACTGAGCATGGCGCAAACTGGCCTGGGCTGCGGCAACGGTCGCCTGCATGGCTTTAACATTGAGCAGTGCGCTGTCCAAATCTTCGGCCGAGATGAAATTTTGCGACAAATTGCGGCGACGTTTGGCTTCGTTATTGGCTTTGGTCAGATCGGACTGCGCTTTGGCCAACTGAGCCTGTGCGTTCAGCTCAGCAATTTGGAAAGGGGTCTTGTCGATAACAAAAAGAACATCGCCTTTGTTAACCAGTTGATTATCTTTAATGTTGAGTTCACTAATGCTGCCAGAGATTTGCGGCGTGATGCTGACCTGTTCAGCGCGGACTTTTCCGTCACGAGTCCATGGCGATTGCATATAGTAATTCCACATCCACCACCCGGCGAGGACGGCAATAACAGCGACTATAATAGTGGAGAAGTATTTAATGGTTTTAAGCGACATAATCACCACGCAATCAACATGACAAAGGCCAGACACACGCAAAGCGTAAAGAGGGACAGATCCATTAACAGGGGATGCCAGATTTCGCCAGAATAGATCCCGTCGCGTAGCAGGCGATGAACAACTAGCCAGAGGATAAATCCTGCAACAAACGCCTTGAAAATAGGGGGGAAGTAGACAGATGCTCCGATCATTAAATCTTGTAGGGGCAATCCTGTTGCATTAAACATAAACTTCACGGGCAAAATCCTTGGCGAAAAGAGCGTTGCTATAGGTTTAGCAAAAAAAGGGACAATGTGTCTTTGTAACGCATAATGTCTGAAAAAATGTCATCCGGTAAGCAAATTTGGCAATACATTTGTTTTGGGAATACAAATGCTGCACACTATTCTAAAATCAGCACAATAACTTAGCAAGCTAATTATAAGGAGATGAAATTGGAATCGCCATTAGGTTCTGATCTGGCACGGTTGGTGCGCATTTGGCGTGCTCTGATTGACCATCGCCTGAAACCTCTGGAGTTGACGCAGACGCATTGGGTTACGCTGCACAACATTCATCAGTTGCCACCGGATCAATCACAGATTCAGCTGGCTAAAGCGATTGGTATTGAGCAGCCTTCATTGGTGCGTACGCTCGACCAGTTAGAAGAAAAGGGACTCATTTCACGACAGACTTGCGCCAGCGATCGTCGGGCAAAGAGAATCAAATTAACGGAGAAGGCCGAACCGCTGATTGCTGATATGGAAGCCGTTATCAACAAAACGCGTGGCGAAATTTTGGAAGGGATTTCAGCTGAGGAAATTGATCTGCTGATAAAACTGGTCGCCAGACTGGAACACAATATCATTGAACTGCAGTCGCAGGGCTAAAGCGATCAAAACGACGTGTGGCCAGAGGCTGACCACACGTGAATTCGATTAACGTGGAGACACGGTAACCTGGCTACCATTGTTAGCCATAACAACGCGCTGACCTGCAGAAAATTTGGTCGCACCCTGCTTCTGAACCACCATGATGGTATTACCGTCATCCTTACGAATTTCCAGTTCTACGCCCTGGGTTTTATTCATCGCGCCTTGTACGCCCTGGCCTGCTACGCCGCCGGCAACCGCACCCGCAGCTGTCGCTAATGAACGACCGGTACCGCCGCCTACGGTGTTACCGAGGAACCCACCCAGCACAGCACCACCAATAGCGCCAATCACGTTTGCGTCGTCACCACCCTGGATTTGCACCGGACGAACATGAACAATCGTACCGTAGGTCACGTTCTGAACTTGTTTCGCTTCGGATGCGGTATACACGTCACCTGAAAGGCTATCATTGTTAACGCAGCCCGCTAAAGATACGCCCATTAATGAAACAATCAGCACACGTTTAATCATTTACAAATCTCCTTTGTCACCACGAAACGCTAATAAAGCACTCCTCATGGCTAAATTATATGGCATTTGTGAGTCTAAGGTCACATGTTCTACTGGAACAATATGAAAATCTTAACCGAAATCGGGTTAACCGAGTATAAACGAATCATTCATCACGTTAATGGAATTTAGGGGTTACTGGGAAGATTAACCCGCAAAAATCATCAAGGAAGCATGGAATTAGTCGACACTTTATGGTGGAGTGTCAAGGCTAATTTGCTTAAAAGGATGACGTATGAAATCGGGCCGTTTTATCGGAGTGATGTCTGGAACCAGCCTTGATGGTGTGGATGTTGTGCTGGCGGCGATAGATGAAACGATGGTTGCGCAGCAGGCCAGTCTGACATGGCCCATCCCCGTTCATGTAAAACAGGCCATTCTGGATATCTGTCAGGGGCAGCAACTGACGCTTTCCCAATACGGTCAACTGGACACGCAGTTGGGGCGTTTGTTCGCCGATGCGGTAAATGCGTTGCTGCAGCAGGAAAAATTGAAACCACAGGATATTGTCGCGATCGGCTGTCATGGGCAAACCGTGTGGCATGAACCGACAGGAATTGCGCCACATACGCTACAGATTGGTGATAACAACCAGATTGTTGCGCGTACCGGGGTAACGGTGGTCGGTGATTTTCGTCGGCGCGATATGGCGTTAGGCGGACAGGGGGCACCGCTGGTTCCTGCTTTTCACCAGGCGTTGCTGGCGCATCCAACGGAACGCCGGATGGTGTTAAATATTGGTGGTATTGCCAATCTGTCACTGCTCATTCCAAAACAACCGGTTCGGGGATATGACACCGGTCCGGGCAATATGCTGATGGATGCGTGGGTTTGGCGGCAATGTGGCCAACCTTATGATAAAGATGCGCAGTGGGCCTGTTCGGGTACAGTGATTCTGCCGCTGTTACAAACGATGCTTAACGACCCGTATTTTTCCGCACCAGCGCCAAAGAGTACGGGGCGCGAATATTTCAATTATGGCTGGATTGAACGCCATCTGACCCAGTTTCCGGGAATTAGCCCACGAGACGTACAGGCGACGTTGGCTGAACTGACGGCCGTGACGATTTCCGAGCAGGTCCTGTTGAGCGGAGGGTGTGAACGGTTGATGGTATGTGGCGGCGGAAGCCGTAATCCACTTCTTATGATGCGTCTGGCGGCGCTGTTGCCGGGTACGGAAGTGACCTCCACCGATGAAGCCGGGATCAGTGGTGATGATATGGAAGCGTTAGCCTTTGCCTGGCTGGCGTGGCGTACACTTGCGGGACTGCCGGGGAACCTGCCTTCGGTGACCGGCGCATCTGAGCCCAGCGTTTTAGGGGCTATTTTCCCCGCGAATCCACGAACTCAGAGTTAACTGAAATTATTCCACGCGTTATACCGATAAACTAGGGATGTTAGGGAGGGTGTTTTTGCCCTCCGGGACCAGGAAAGTCTTCAGGATATGGCTATGAAAAAACTGTTATTAGTGTGTCTGCCCGTATTGCTTACCGGTTGTAGTGTGTACAACCAATTTGTCGAGCGTATGCAAACGGATACGCTCGAATATCGCTGTGATGAAAAACCGCTTACCGTAAAATTGAATAATACCCGACAGGTGGCGAGCTTTGTTTATGATAATCAACTATTGAATCTCAAACAGGGCGTGTCGGCATCGGGTGCACGCTACACAGATGGTATCTACGTCTTCTGGTCTAAAGGAGACAATGCGACGGTCTATAAACGAGACAGAATTGTGCTGAATAACTGTCAGTTACAGAACCCGAAGCGTTGAGATTTTCACCTGGGCGGCGCACAATAGCGTCACCCACTGACAATCCGTAGCCCAACATCATGTCTGATAACGACGAATTGCAGCAAATCGCGCATCTGCGCCGTGAATACACGAAAGGCGGTCTTCGCCGCCGCGATCTTCCCGCCGAACCCCTCGCGCTGTTTGAGCGCTGGCTGGGGCAAGCCTGTGATGCCAAACTGGCAGACCCTACCGCGATGGTCGTCGCAACAGTCGATGAACACGGTCAGCCGTACCAGCGAATCGTGTTGCTCAAACATTATGATGACAAAGGGCTGGTGTTTTATACCAACATGGGCAGCCGTAAGGCGCACCAGATTGAGAACAACCCGCGCATCAGTCTGTTATTCCCCTGGCATACGCTGGAACGGCAGGTGATGGTCATCGGCAAGGCCGAACGCTTGTCCACGCTTGAGGTGGTAAAATATTTCCACAGTCGCCCGCGCGATAGCCAGATTGGCGCCTGGGTTTCTAAGCAGTCCAGTCGGATCTCCGCACGTGGAATTCTGGAAAGTAAATTTCTTGAGCTGAAGCAGAAGTTTCAGCAAGGGGAAGTGCCGTTGCCAAGTTTCTGGGGCGGCTTTCGCGTGAGCATTGAACAAATGGAGTTCTGGCAGGGTGGCGAAAACCGTCTGCACGACCGTTTTTTATACCAACGTGAAGATGACGCGTGGAAAATTGACCGTCTGGCCCCCTAAAGATGCAAAATTCTTGTTTTAAGCGCTGGTGCTGATGAATCCGGCGCTTTATTCTATGTCTCTTTCGCATCAGGCGAAAAGTCGTGTACCGGCAAAGGTGCAGTCGTTTTATACATGGAGATTTTGATGGCAAGCAGTAACTTGATTAAACAATTGCAAGAGCGGGGGCTGGTGGCCCAGGTGACGGACGAGGAAGCGTTAGCAGAGCGACTGGCGCAAGGCCCGATCGCGCTCTATTGCGGCTTCGATCCTACCGCTGACAGCTTGCATTTGGGGCATCTGGTTCCATTGTTATGCCTGAAACGCTTCCAGCAGGCAGGCCATAAGCCTGTTGCGTTGGTGGGTGGTGCAACGGGTCTGATTGGCGATCCGAGCTTTAAAGCCGCCGAGCGTAAACTGAATACTGAAGATACCGTGCAAGAGTGGGTGGATAAAATCCGCAAACAGGTTGCACCGTTCCTCGATTTCGACTGTGGCGACAACTCGGCGATTGCTGCGAACAACTACGACTGGTTTGGCGGTATGAACGTACTGACTTTCCTGCGTGATATCGGCAAACACTTCTCCGTAAACCAGATGATCAACAAAGAAGCGGTTAAGCAGCGTCTGAACCGTGACGATCAGGGGATCTCCTTTACCGAGTTTTCTTACAACCTGCTGCAAGGTTATGATTTTGCCTGCCTGAATAAACTGCATGGCGTGGCATTGCAAATTGGTGGTTCTGACCAGTGGGGTAACATTACTTCTGGTATCGATCTGACCCGCCGCCTGCATCAGAATCAGGTATTTGGTCTGACTGTTCCGTTGATCACTAAAGCTGACGGTACCAAATTCGGTAAAACGGAAGGTGGCGCAGTTTGGCTGGATCCGAAGAAAACCAGTCCATACAAGTTCTACCAGTTCTGGATCAACACGGCTGATGCGGACGTTTATCGCTTCCTGAAATTCTTCACCTTCATGGACATTGAAGAGATCAATGCGCTGGAAGAAGAAGATAAGAACAGCGGTAAAGCGCCGCGTGCCCAGTATGTTCTGGCTGAGCAGGTAACGCGTCTGGTTCACGGCGAAGAAGGTTTAGTGGCGGCGAAACGCATTACCGAAAGCTTGTTCAATGGTAACCTGAGCGACCTGAGCGAAGCGGACTTCGAACAGCTGGCGCAGGATGGCGTACCGATGATCGAAATGGACAAGGGTGCCGACCTGATGCAGGCGCTGGTGGATTCTGAGCTGCAGCCTTCTCGCGGTCAGGCGCGTAAGACCATTGCGTCTAATGCGGTCACCATTAATGGTGAGAAACAATCTGACCCAGAATATTTCTTCCAGGACAGTGATATTTTGTTCGGCCGCTACACCTTACTGCGCCGTGGCAAAAAGAACTACTGTCTGATTTGCTGGAAATAAGTAAAAGTCAGCAGGGGCGTGGGAAACTACGCCCCTTTATTTTTTTAGGGTTGTGGTAAGTAAAATGAAGAATATCCTCGCCATCCAGTCCCACGTTGTTTTTGGCCATGCCGGCAACAGTGCTGCCGAATTTCCGATGCGTCGTCTTGGCGCGAACGTCTGGCCGCTCAACACCGTTCAGTTTTCTAATCACACTCAGTACGGTAAATGGACCGGCTGTGTTATGCCGCCCAGCCACCTGACTGAAATTGTTCAGGGCATTGCTGATATCGATAAACTTCAGACCTGTGATGCGGTGCTGAGTGGTTATCTGGGTTCCGCAGAGCAGGGTGAGCATATTCTGGGTATTGTGCGCAAAGTGAAAGCGGCAAATCCTCAGGCGAAATTCTTTTGCGATCCAGTGATGGGGCATCCTGAAAAAGGGTGCATCGTGGCGCCCGGCGTTGCGGAATTTCATGTTCGTCACGCACTTCCGGCCAGCGACATTATCGCGCCAAATCTGATTGAGCTCGAAATTCTGTGCGAGCATGCGGTTAACAATGTTGATGAGGCGGTGATGGCTGCCCGTGAACTGATTGCTCAGGGGCCGGAAATTGTGCTGGTTAAGCATCTTGCCCGTGCAGGTATCAGCGCAGATCGCTTTGAGATGTTGTTGGTCACCGCCGATCAGGCGTGGCATATCAGCCGTCCGCTTGTTGATTTTGGCGCACGTCAACCGGTTGGCGTTGGTGACGTCACCAGCGGCTTGCTGTTGGTTAAACTGTTGCAGGGGGCTTCATTGCAGCAGGCGCTGGAGCATGTGACTGCGGCGGTGTACGAAATTATGATCGCCACCAAAGAGATGCAGGAGTATGAACTGCAGGTGGTTGCCGCACAGGATCGTATCGCGAAACCAGAACACTACTTTAGCGCCACTCAGCTGTAATCAATGTGCAATGGCGCTCACGCTTATCGGGCCTACGTTTGTCGGTAGGCCGGGTAAGCGCAAGCGCTACCCGGTAACAGCAATTACTTTAACCCTTCCGCTTTAAGCGCTGCGGCAACTGCCGGACGCTCAGTCATGCGCGTCATATATGCCTCGATATGGCTTAATCCTGCCATATTCAACTTAACCGCATACGCCCAACGCAGCACGGTAAACAGATAGGCATCAGCAATGCTGAAGCGTGCGCCGCAAATCCACGGATTGTCTTTCAGCGATTCGTTCACATACTGCATTTTTTTCTCAAGCAATGCGCGAACGGTTGGTTTGTACTCCTCTGGCGTATCCGGGCGGAACAGTGGGGTAAAACCTTTATGTAGCTCTGTAGCGATATAGTTAAGCCATTCGATAGTTTTGTAGCGGGAGAGACTGCTGGTAGGAGCCAGGAGATGACGGTCTGGAACGGTATCTGCCAGATATTGCATGATGGCGACGCCTTCGGTCAGTAGTGTACCGTCATCCAGCAACAGTGCGGGAACTTGTCCTTTCGGGTTTACCGCGAAAAAATCGTCGCCGTTTTCCAGACGTTTCTTCATCAGATCAACACCATCCAGCGTGAAATCTTTACCGCTCTCACGAAGTGTGATGTGGGAAGCAAGAGAACAAGCGCCCGGTTTGTAGAACAGTTTCATCGGTAACTCCTTTTGGCTGAGGTATACCGTATGGTAGTGCTACCTGGAGCAAAAAAAAAGCCGCTAACAACAGTTAGCGGCCTGAAATTAAGTTTCCCTGAGAATTACGCTGTTGCGGCCTTAGCGGCTTTCTCACTGATGTCGTCATCTTGGGTCATGCGGTTCAGTTTCGGCGCCGTCAGCAGCATCAGTACGGCGATAACTGCAGTAGCAACACCAATCTGCAGGAACACGCGACCGTAGACTTCAAGGGACATCAACGGATCGGTCACATTCTCCGGAACCGCCATCATGTTTGCCACGTAACCACCGATGATGTTTGCACCGGCAGTGGTCAGGAACCAGCTACCCATGATGAAGCCCATCAGACGCTGTGGAACCAACTGCGCCACCATCGCCAGACCCAGACCAGAAATCATCAGCTCACCGATACTTTGCAGACCGTAGCAGATGATCAGCCAGTTAACCGAAACGATACCCGCATCGGTCGCGAATTTCGCGCCCAGCGGCAGGATCAGGAATGCACCGGAGCACAGCACCATACCAATTGCAAACTTGGTCGGCATCGGCAGAGTGTCACCCATCTTGTTATAGATAGCGGCAAGAATTGGGCTACCGATGATGATCCAGAACGGGTTCAGTGCCTGATACTGCTCTGGTTCGAAAGCAATACCCAGAATAGAGTGTTCAACGTTACGAATCGCAAAGAAGTTCAGGGATGTCGGCATCTGGCTGTACAGCACGAAGAAGATAATGGCTTCCAGCATCAGAATAAAGGCGACGATCATCTTACGACGTGCAGCACCCTGCATAGAGAACGCTTCTTTCGCAAAGATAACCACGATACCCATGGCGATAACACCCAGAACCATACGTGCGATGCCCTGGTTGTGCAGCAGCCATGTTGCGATAGCGATAAGCACCACAACACCAACAATGGTCAGCAGTAGGTTGCGGAAGTTGATGGGTTCAAAGTCAGGCTTGGAACCGTACTGTTTAACCCAGCGCTGGCAGAAGGCGAAGTTAACAACGGTGATCAGCATACCCACGACGCTCAGGGCGAATGCGGTGCTCCAACCGTAACGCGCTGCCAGCCACGGCGTTGCCAGCATAGAGAAGAATGAACCGATGTTGACGGACATGTAGTACATGGTGAATGCACCATCAAGACGCGGGTCATCTTTGGCATAGCAGGTAGAAAGCAGGGAAGATGGGTTTGCTTTAAACAGGCCGTTACCGACCGCGATGGCCGCCATACCCATATAAACGATACCCGCATCGTGACCAGACCATGCAACCAGTGCATAACCGATGGCCAAGACAACGGCACCCAACATAATCACACGCTTTGTGCCCAGAACTTTATCACCTAACCAGCCACCAATGGCAACAAGGCCATACACCAGGGCGCTAAAGGAGGAGAAAAGAGTGATGGAATCCGCTTCTGACATACCCAGTTGCTTCACCAGGTAGACGGCCATAATCCCTTGCAGGCCGTAATAACCAAAACGTTCCCACAGCTCAATTGAGAAAATGAGATAGAACGCTTTTGGTTGTTTGAAGGCGTTTAAACTGACGCTTTCTGTTGGTTTATTGTTTGCAGTAGACACTTTTACCTCTTTTTTTACATCCCATATCAACGGGGGTGTTCTGGTACGTGATGAGTCAAGTTCATCCGTCCGATTGTTATAGTGGGAGGGGAAACGGCAAGTAATGTTCACTATCTTGACCATTCAGACAAGGGGTTTGTAATAATCTGTTACATATAACTCAGATGGTGAAATCGTCGGGACTGAGAAATGTTATCCAGCGTTAAATTTCTTCATTTGAAGAATGGCAGATTTTTACACTGTGAGGATGGGGTTAAAATGGGAATGTGGCGATATGTTCTGCTATTTTGCCTTGAAGGTAGTGATATGGTCCATTATCTGAAAAATAGCCAGTGTAATGTTTTGTATCGAAACGAAGCTGTCAGGTCATATGATTGTCATTTTAACGACAAAATAATAAATATTTTACATAATGTTATCAGGGTGATCTTGATCACGGATGGATAGAAATTTCTACTATTAAAAAAACGATTAACCTGCTCAGGTGTTAGTTCACAAGAATATTACATTAGATATGCCGGAAGGTACGGCATCATTGTCGGGAAATGAACGATTGAGAAGTGCATAACTAATCGTTATGGAAGAGGGGCCAATGTTATGGCCCATACTGTCAGATATCGACTTTTTCTTTGAATTCGCACAGATCTTCGATAATGCAGGAACCGCAGCGTGGTTTTCTGGCTATGCAGGTGTAGCGACCATGAAGAATTAACCAGTGGTGACAATCGACTTTAAATTCACTGGGGACGACTTTCAGCAGCTTCTCTTCGACCTGTTCGACGTTTTTACCTGGGGCGAATTGTGTACGATTACAGACCCGAAAAATATGGGTATCTACGGCAATCGTTGGCCAGCCGAAGGCGGTATTCAGCACCACATTGGCCGTTTTACGACCAACACCGGGCAGTGCTTCCAGTGCCGCCCTGTCTTCGGGTACTTCGCCATTATGCTGTTCCAGCAGGATACGACAGGTCTTAATCACGTTCTCTGCTTTACTGTTGAACAGACCAATCGTCTTGATATACGACTTAACCCCCTCAACACCGAGCTCGAGCATGGCTGCAGGGGTATTGGCGACGGGGTATAGCTTAGCCGTCGCTTTATTGACGCTGACATCGGTGGCCTGCGCGGAGAGCAAGACCGAAATCAGCAGCTCAAACGGTGATGTAAAATTAAGTTCGGTTGTCGGATGCGGATTGTTATCACGCAGGCGCGTCAGTATTTCCAGCCGTTTCGTTTTGTTCATTACACATTCCCTGTTTCACCCGCCGGGTCTGTTGCCATTGCGGCCTCGGCACGGCGCTTCTTCATCTTTTCATCAATCAGATACTTAACCGCCAGCATTAGCCCCAGGCCAATGAATGCACCCGGCGGTAGCATGGCCAGCAGAAATGGTGTGTCAGTATGGAAGATCTCCACGCGCAGGACTTTGGCCCAATTGCCCAGCAGGCCGTCTGCGCCGTCGAACAATGTACCGTTACCTATTATTTCACGCAGCGATCCGAGTACAAACATGGCACCGGTCGCCCCCATACCAATAGAAAAACCATCGAGCGCGGATAAAGCAGGGCCCTTTTTCGCGGCAAAGGCTTCAGCACGGCCCACAACAATGCAGTTGGTTACAATCAAGGGGATAAAGATACCCAGTGATTGATACAGGCCAAAGGCGTAGGCATTGATAAGCATTTGTACCGCACTCACCACGGAGGCGATGATCATGACATAAATGGGAATACGGATTTCGGGCGGTGTCCAGCGGCGTAGCGCTGAAATAGTCAGGTTTGTCAGGGTCAACACCAGCGTAGTCGCAAGCCCCAGACCTAACGCATTGGTTGCGGTAGAGGTAACGGCCAGCAACGGACACATGCCGAGTAACTGGACAAGGGCGGAGTTATTTTTCCAAAGACCCTGAACAATGACGTCTTTAATTTCGCTCATGGTTATTCTCCACAGGCGCTAAGTTGAGGAAGTTGCGCAGGCAGCGTCTGCGCAAACAGGCCAGCACGTTTCACAGCATTAACCACTGCCCGGGGCGTAATGGTCGCACCGGTGAACTGATCAAAATCGCCGCCATCTTTTTTCACCGCCCAGTGAGGGTCGTTCTCCGCGCTAATCGTTTTGCCGCTAAAGTGGGTTATCCAGTCTGAAAGACGTAACTCAATTTTATCACCGAGGCCTGGCGTTTCATGATGTTCCGTCACCCGCGTACCCAGCACAGTACCGTTGAAATCTACACCAACCAGCAGTTGAATTGCACCGGAATAACCATCAGGGGCCGTGGCCTCCAGAATTGCCGCAACCGGACGGTCGTCCTGGCGGGCAATATAGATACGATGTGTACCTTTACCTAGTGCCTGGGCATTAACCAGATAGCAACTTTCTGGCAGATTGTTATTGTAGCGATCGCCAGGCAGTACCTGATCAAACAACGCCTTTTGCTGCAGGGCCGCTTGTTCATCAATGGTAGACTTGGTTAGCTGATTAATCGCCGCTGTTAACCCTGTAGAGCCCGCAGCAAACAGTGCCAGAGTGATACCGTGTTTACGAATCGTTTTCAGCATACGTTGTCCTTAGCGATGTCCGTACACACGAGGACGGGTGTAATAATCAATCAGTGGAACGGTGATATTTGCCAGTAACACGGCAAAGGCTACGCCATCAGGATATCCACCAAAACTACGAATCAGCCAGACCAACAGACCCGCAAGCGCGCCAAAAATCAGGCGACCACGGTTGGTAGTTGATGCCGTAACGGGATCGGTAAGAATAAAGAATGCACCCAGCATGGTGGCGCCGGAAAGCAGGTGCAACTGCGGTGATGCCAGAGAATCTGGCGAGAAAATCCAGCCTAAAGTGGCGCAAACAGCAAGCGATAGCAGGAAGCTCACCGGGATATGCCAGCGAATCGCTTTCTGCCATAACAGTATGATACCACCCGCCAGCCAGGCAAGGTTTACCCACTGCCAGCCAGCGCCTGCAAGCATGCCGCTGTAGATAGGGGATTGCATCACCTGCTCAACAGTACGTCCCGCGTGCAGGGAGGTCTTAAAGGTATCCAGAGGCGTTGCCTGACTAATACCATCAATGCCCATGCGTAGTGTGTTCATATCGCCGCCGCCAGCGGTATGCCCGGTAAAGATAACGTTTAAAGCATCAAAAAAGCCGGGCACCGTAGCGGCAATTTCATGTGGTGGCAGCCAGCTTGTCATCTGCACCGGGAATGAGATCAACAGCACGACATAACCAATCATTGCCGGATTAAAGGGATTCTGCCCAAGACCGCCATACAGTTGCTTGGCAATGATAACGGCGAAGACGGTACCCAGGATCACCATCCACCACGGAGCCAGGGGGGGAATACTGACGGCAAGCAGCAACCCTGTCAGCAGGGCGGAGTTGTCTTTCAGGATCGCGGCAACGGGCTGTTTACGTAGTTTAAGCACGCCCGCTTCGGCGGCGATGGCACTGACCGATGCCAGCACTATCTGGAACAATGTACCCCAGCCGAAGAACCACCATTGAGCGGCAATTCCTGGTAATGCAGCAATCAGAACCAGCATCATGATACGCGATGTCTGACGCTGGTTATGGGTATAAGGGGAGCTAGCTATTCTGAATACCATTTATTCCTCGTTTACAACCTGCTGCTGTGCGGCTTTCTTGGCCTGAGCGCGTGCAATAGCGGCCGCAACGGCAGCTTTGCGCGGGTCAACCGGTTCGACAGATTCCGTGGCGACTTGTTGCTCAAGCTTGCGGGCTTTGGCGCGGGCAATTGCGGCTTCGACGGCAGCTTTGCGCGGGTCAACCGGCTCGGCGGGTTCTGTGGTGGCTTGTTGCTCAAGCTTGCGGGCTTTAGCACGGGCGATGGCAGCTTCGACGGCGGCTTTGCGCGTGTCAACCGGCTCGGCGGGTTCCGTGGCGGCTTGTTGCTCAAGCTTGCGGGCTTTGGCGCGGGCGATGGCAGCTTCGACGGCGGCTTTGCGCGGGTCAACCGGCTCGGCGGGTTCCGTGGCGGCCTGTTGCTCTAGCTTGCGAGCTTTAGCACGGGCAATTGCGGCTTCGACGGCGGCTTTGCGTGGATCCGTACCCGCGCTGCTGTTCTCATCTTTTGACGGATTTTCACTTCGCGCGGCGCGGGCCTGCGCTTTGCGCGCTTCACGTGCGGCAATCACTGCGCTGTTATCCGGTTTTTCACCCGCCTGGATGACAACCGGCTGCATAGCCTGAGCCTGTTTCTCTTTTACGCGAGCCAGTGCGGCAGCGATGGCATCATGATCTTTCGCAGCAGGTTGTACAGCAGCGCTTTTATGCCGTTCAAGACGTGCCGCTTTTTCTCGCTCAAGTCGGGCTTGTCGGGCCTCAAAGCGCGCTTTTGCTTCTGCAGCGCGTTTTTCTTCCTGACTGATGGCGTAAATCTCCGCCTTTTCCTGGCGGAAGTACTGCACCAGCGGGATATTGCTTGGGCATACCCATGCACATGCCCCGCATTCAATGCAGTCAGCAATGTTGTGGGTTGTCGCTTTATCATGCTGCTGGCCTTTACTGAACCAGTAAAGTTGCTGCGGCAGAAGATCGGCAGGGCAGGCATCGGCACAGGCGCTACAGCGAATACAGCCTTTTTCTTCCTGCGGTTCACCCATTTCACTGGCAGAGGGTGCAAGCAGGCAGTTGCTGATCTTCACGATGGGAACATCCAGCCAGGGCAGGGTAAAGCCCATCAGCGGACCGCCCATGATCACCATCTGGTCAGCAGAAGGACAGAAACCTGCATCGTTAAGCAGATGACGAACAGGTGTACCCAATCGCGCCCAAACGTTGCCTGGGCGACTGACTGCTTCACCCGTTAGCGTGACCACTCGCTCGGTGATTGGCTCGCCGTCAATAACGGCCCGCTTGACAGCATAGGCAGTCCCCACGTTTTGCATCAGCACCCCGATATCGGAGGAACGTCCACCGTGAGGCACCTGCTTCCCGGTCAGGATTTGCGTCAGTTGCTTGGCGCCGCCTGACGGGTATTTGGTGGGGATGACACGTAAGCTGATATCGTGAGAATCAGCCAACACAGCGCGCAGCATGGAGATGGCTTGTGGTTTGTTATCTTCAATGCCCAGCAGGACTTCACGTGGTTGAAGAATATGAGCGAGTATGCGGATACCTTCAACCACCTGAGCCGCGCAATCTTGCATTAAGCGGTCATCGGCGGTGATGTAGGGTTCACATTCAGCGGCGTTGATGATCAGTGTTTCAATTTTATCACCGCCACCTTGCAGTTTGACGCCAGTTGGAAAACCGGCGCCGCCGAGTCCGGCAACACCGAATTGGTGAATACGGGCTATGAGCTCCTCGCGGCTGTGGGCACGATAATTTGCCCAACCGTCACGCTCAATCCAGCGATCTTCACCGTCCGCATCAATGATGACGCTAAGTTCAGCTAAAGCCGAAGGATGCGCGGTGGAGTGCGGGGCAATGGCAACAACGGTGCCGGAGGTTGGGGCGTGCACGGGCAGCATTCTGCCGCGCCCACGGGTTAGCGCCTGACCACGCAGCACGGTATCGCCCACATTGACACACAGTTCACCTTCAGCGCCAATATGCTGCTTCAACGGAATAATAAAGCGCGGAGCCAGCGGAACCTGCCGCAGCGGTGTCCCGTTAGACTGGGTCTTCATTTCTGGTGGGTGAATGCCGCCATCAAAGTCCCAGATTTTATTTTTTCTGAATGCGGAGAATAACTTAAGCATGTTGTTCCACAGGAATGATGCGCACAGGAATAGTGTTTAAATCCCACTTCCAGCTGTCAGGTGTCTCGGCGACCGGGCGTAATTCGATACATTGGGTCGGACACGGATCAACGCACAAATTGCATCCGGTGCACAGATCGCTCATCACCGTGTGCATGGCACGCGTCGCGCCCACGATGGCATCGACCGGGCAGGCCTGAATACATTTCGTGCAGCCGATACAGTTATTTTCATCAATGACCGCCAGCATACGAACGGGGGTAGCATCCTGCTCATCACCATCAATAGGTTGCGGATCGACGTTCAACAGGGTCGCAATTTTTAGCATCACCGCTTCGCCACCAGGGGCGCAACGGTTGATTTTTTCGCCCTGACAGCCAATCGCTTCAGCATAAGGACGGCAGCCCGGGTAACCGCACTGTCCACACTGGCTTTGCGGGAGAATTTCATCAATTTTCTCCACGACCGGGTCATCCTCGACGGCAAATCGACGAGAGGCATAACCCAAAATAGCGCCGAACGCCAGACCCAGCAGACTCACTGCGGCAACGGCAATCCAGATAGCATTCATTACAACTTCACCAAACCACTAAAGCCCATAAAGGCCAAAGACATTAAACCTGCGGTAATCAGCGCAATCGCATTACCGCGGAACGGGGCAGGAACGTCTGCCACGGCGAGGCGTTCGCGAATTGCGGCGAACAGAACCATCACCAGTGAGAAGCCGACGGCAGCGGAAAAACCGTACAGCGCCGACTGTAAAAAATTATGCCCGAGGTTGATGTTCAGCAACGCTACACCTAATACCGCGCAGTTAGTGGTGATCAGCGGTAAGAAGATCCCCAGCAGGCGATACAGCGCTGGGCTGGTTTTGCGTACAACCATCTCGGTAAATTGCACCACCACGGCGATGACCAGAATAAAGGCCAGCGTGCGCAGGTAGATGAGATCGAGCGGGATGAGGATCCAGGTGTCAATCAGCCATGCGCAAATGGATGCCAGCGTCATTACAAAGGTCGTGGCGAGGCCCATACCCATTGCGGTTTCCAGTTTTTTGGAAACGCCCATAAAGGGGCATAAGCCCAGAAACTTGACCAGTACAAAGTTATTGACCAGTACAGTTCCGACAAACAGCAGCAGGTAATCAGTCATTTTTCGGCCTGAAATAAAAAAGCCGCCTATTATCTGACAATCTACAACAGGCGACAACAGGTTAACTGTAGGGTTATTACGGGTTCACAAACGTCGTCTTAACGCGTTGCGAGCGTTTGAAATAGGGTACCAGCAGCGCAGCCGCCAACAATGGGAACAGCAACTGACGTACGGCAAACGCATCCGGAACAGGAGAAAATGCAAACGCTTTAATCGCCAGCAACACTGAGATCAGCAGCCATATAATATAATGCTTTGGCACGCAGGCTCTGCGTTTGAAAAACGCGATGGTCAGCCACAGCGTGTAGTACCACATGGCGATAGCGGTAATAAAGGAGACGCCCCATAGCAGCAAATTCGTCGTACTTTGCTCGCTCAGCGTGTGGAATGTCTGCGGTGTAGCCAACGCAGTGACATACAGCAGTAACGCCAGCGAAGCACTTAACAACGCGACTAACAGCCAGGCCAATGGCCCAAGTAGCCAGCCTCCGATACGTTGTGCCGGTGTTGTAGTCATTTCATCTCCAGGTTTACGCGCGCGAACAGACATGCCGTTCATTTTGGGGCAATTATTATAAAGCTTTTAACGCCAGGCGCTACTTTCTTGTTTATTGCACGTAATGCCAGACGGATTTGGGCACCTGACCGACATCGAACAGGCGGCCTCCGGAGATAAGCTCCGCACGGCGATGGTCTGCAGCGCGATACATATTGATAATGTCGCTATCGTCAGTCAGTGTGTAGTTAAGATGATCGAACAATTTTTCCAGACTTTCTAGCGAACTGATTTTGCGGAATTTTAATAAGTAATCCTGAACAGTCATAAAAGGCAATCCATATTAATAAAATAATACTAACGGAGTAGTAAATATTAAAAAACAACCAACGTTGTACAGGTAAACGCGAATTTGCGCGCAAATGTAAGAAGAGTTTTCAACCCTGTGGGAACCAGGCGCTATTCGCGCCTGTGGAAAGGGTAACGCGCTTCACGATCGCAGGCAATACGCACTGGAGCGGGATGCGGCATAATTCGCTTTTTTTTGACAAAAACTGATCTTTTACAGCCCCACCCAGCAACCATCGCGGAGTTAACTGCCTGGCTATAACGGGCTGCGTATATTTATTTTTTCTGTACTGCAGCGACGGGTTCCGGTGGTTGGTAGTTGTCAATATGATTGGCAACACCCAACAGGATCACGGAGACCACGAGAACAATCCAACCTGTTAACTCAATAAGACGATTCATTACTGACGACATTTGCTTTGATTTATCCATAAACACAGGGAGCAAATGTTACTTATCAATAAATAATACAGCAAGAGCATTGGGAACGATTTCGATGACTTTTTCGCGGCAAGTTAACTCTAAGTGGCATATGTTTGACTTAAGTTAAGTAACAACCTTTGTAGCGCAAAGGTTATTAAACTATTGTGGCGCTACTGTCTATGGTGTGAAATAGGCCAGATCTGAATTGAGAGGCAAAAACATGAGTGACAACATCCGCGTTGGGCTAATCGGTTACGGTTATGCCAGTAAAACTTTCCATGCCCCCCTGATCGTGGGCACTCCGGGTCTGGAACTGGTTGCGGTGTCCAGTAGTGATGAAACAAAAGTGAAGGCGGACTGGCCTTCAGTGGCAGTTGTTACTGAGCCCAAACACCTGTTTAACGATCCGAGTATCGACCTGATTGTGATCCCTACACCCAATGATACACACTTCCCGCTGGCGAAAGCGGCGCTGGAAGCAGGTAAGCACGTGGTTGTTGATAAGCCTTTCACTGTGACACTGTCACAAGCACGCGAGCTGGATGCGCTCGCCAGAAGCGTAGGTCGCCTGCTTTCTGTCTTCCATAACCGTCGTTGGGACAGCGATTTTCTGACGCTGAAAGCCTTGCTGGCGGATGGCGCGTTGGGTGAGGTGGCTTATTTTGAATCTCATTTCGATCGCTTCCGTCCGCAGGTCCGTGACCGCTGGCGTGAACAGGGTGGCCCGGGGAGTGGTATCTGGTATGACTTAGCGCCGCATCTTTTAGATCAGGCAATTAACCTGTTTGGCTTGCCCGTGAGTCTGACGGTCGATCTGGCACAGCTCCGCCCGGGGGCGCAGTCGACAGATTACTTCCATGCCATCCTGACGTATCCGCAGCGTCGGGTGATTCTGCACGGAACGATGCTGGCAGCCGCTGAGTCTGCTCGATATATCGTTCACGGATCGCGTGGCAGCTATGTGAAGTATGGTCTGGACCCACAAGAGGAACGGCTTAAAAATGGTGAGCGCCTGCCGCAGGAAGACTGGGGTTATGACATGCGTGATGGTGTACTGACACGCATGGAAGGTGATGAGCAGGTAGAAGAAACCTGGTTAACCGTGCCAGGCAATTATCCTGCGTACTATGCGGGTATCCGTGATGCGCTGAATGGTAACGGCGAGAACCCGGTTCCAGCCAGACAAGCCATTCAAATCATGGAACTGATTGAGCTGGGCATTGAATCGGCGAAACACCGATCGACGCTGTGCCTTGCCTGATAATGTCGAGGCATCTTATCCGACCTACATTGTAACGTAGGCCGGATAAGCGTTAGCGCCATCCGGCAATAAAACCATTACGCTGCGGCGACTTTGTCACGCAGTGCTTGTTTCTCTACATTGCTCAGAAACGCCATTTCCAGACCATTGATTTGCGCCTGGCGAATCTGTTCACGCGTCAATCCTGCAGCCGGAGCGGCTACGGTGTATTCGTGAATAATATCCACACCCTGAACCGCCGGATCGTCCGTATTCAGACTCGCCAGCACTCCGTGCTCAAGGAATGTTTTCAGCGGATGCGTCGTCAGTGAGGCGACGGTACTGGTTTGAATATTCGATGTCAGGCAGGATTCAATGCCGATACGCTGCTCGGCGAGAAAATCCATCAGGGCGCGATCTTCGACGGCTTTTACGCCGTGGCCAATACGCTCTGCTCCCAGTTCTCTGATAGCTTGCCAGATGCTTTCCGGGCCTGCCGCTTCACCTGCATGAACCGTGATATGCCAACCTGCGTCGCGCGCACGGTTGAAATGGGACAGGAACAAACTACCCGGGAAACCGAGTTCATCGCCGGCCAAATCCAGTGCCGTGATGTGATCACGGTGCGTTAACAGTGCATCCAGTTCCTGCAGACAGGCTGCTTCGCCGAAGGTACGGCTCATGATACCTATTAAACGGGCTTCAACGCCGAAAGCCTTACAGCCCTCGCGCACGCCGGCAATAACGGCTTCAACCACACCTGCAACGGGGAGTTGATGCGCCATAGCCATGTAGCCTGGAGAAAAGCGTAGTTCAACGTAATGCAGACCATTACGGGCGGCATCCTCAATATTTTCAAATGCGACGCGACGACAGGCATCCAGCGATGCCAGCACTTTCACACCCCAGTCAAGCTTTGACAAAAAACTGACCAAATCAGGCTCAGTTGACGTTACCTGTACGTGAGGGATCAGCGTTTCAAGTGTTTGAGCCGGGAGCGTTAAATTAAACTGACGACCAAGATCCAGGATCGTTTGGGCTCGGATGTTCCCATCAAGGTGGCGATGGACGTCGGTTAAAGGAAGGGAAGTATCAATCATGGTCGCACTCATGTTTTTAGGTAAAGTGCGCAGTATTATAAGAATAAATCGGGATAAAAATCTATGTTGCGCAATGATTAATTTCATTGCGCAACTTTTGTTAGCGCAGAGAGCGCAGGGCGCTAATTAATCCCTGAACGCCTTTCTCAAGTTTTGAACGGGGGCATCCGGTATTCAGGCGTACAAAACCGCACCCTTCCTCTCCGTAAGTCGATCCCGGCATGATCGCCACTTTTTGCTGGTGGATAAGCGCATTCTGTAACGCCTGGTCATCAACCTTGAGCGGACGTAAGTCTATCCAGGCCAGATAGGTGGATTGTGGGATCTGCCAGTTAAGTTCAGGGAACGCGGTATTAAGTTCATCAGCAACGTAATGCAGGTTACCGGCAAGATAATCCCGTAAGGCATCCAACCAGCGTTCACCTTGCTGATAGGCGGCAATATGTGCGGTGAGTGCCAGCACCGCAGGAGAAGACAGTCCGTCGCGTCCCTTTAGCGCGTTGAGATAATCGTTGCGGCTATTGGCGTCTTCGATGATCCCATATGCGCCGGTTAATGCCGGGATATTGAAACTCTTGGAGCCGGAGGTGAGTAGCGCCCAGTTGCCGCGTGCGACATTGATCCATGGGATATGCGGTTGGTCTCCCCACACCATATCCATATGGATTTCATCGGAAATGACGTTAACACCATGTCGCTGGCATAAGTCAGCCATGGTTTCCAGTTCCTCGCGCGACCACACTTTGCCCGTTGGATTTTGTGGGCTGCACAGCAGAAGAATTTTACTCTCGGGTCGTGAAAGAGCTGCCTCCAGCGTTGCCATGTCGCAATACCAACCGTCGCTCCGCTTTTCCAGAGCGACGGGGAGCACTGTGCGCTGGTTGCCTTCGATAGCCTTGTAGAATGCATCGTAAGCTGGCGTATGGACAACGACCGCGTCGCCAACAGACGACCACTGACGGATGAGTTCAGAGACCATATAGATAACTGAGGGGCCATATACCAGCGATTGAGTGTCGATCTGGGTATTGTGACGAGTTTGAAACCAGTAGCTAATGGCCGCCAGAAATTCGTCATTTTTCCAGCGGCTGTATCCTAACACACCGTGTGACAGGCGCTGGGTCAGCGCCTCCAGAATGCAAGGGGCCGTAGCAAAATCCATATCAGAGATGGTGAACGGCAGCAGATCGGCAGTGCCAAAACGGTCAGCGACATAATCCCACTGGGTGCACCATGTTCCTTGCCTGTTCACAACCTTTGAAAAATCAAACATGTCGTTGTCCTCACGCCTGTACTGTATTCATCAGAACCGCGATTTCGTCTTTCACTGACTGGACCTGCGGGCCAATAACGACCTGAAGGTTATGCTGATTGAGCTGTACCACGCCAATGGCCCGGTTGTCTTTCAGTGCCTGGACATTGACGCGTGACATATCTTTGACCGACAAACGCAAACGGGTAATGCAGTTATCCAGACTAACGATATTCTCCACGCCACCCAGTGCCGCCAGAATTGCCGGGACATTGTAGCCAGATTTACCGGGGGTGCCTGCCATCACTTTCTCGATATTGCTGGAAACGTCGACATCACGGCCCGGTGTCTTCAGATTAAAGCGGGTGATCGCGAAGCGGAAGATAACGTAGTACACCGCAAACCAGATGGCCGCGACAACAGGGACCAGATACCACTTGGTGGACAACCCGTGCAGGATACCGAACACCACGAAGTCAATCAGATTACCGTCTGTGTTGCCGATAGTCACACCGAGCACCGCCATCACGGTAAAGCCGAGGCCGGTCAATAAGGCGTGGATCACGTACAGAACCGGGGCGACAAACAAGAACAAGAATTCCAGTGGTTCAGTGGTACCGCCAATGACGCAGGCAATCAGACCAGAAATTAATAACCCTTTAATTTTATGTCGATTCTCAGCACGAGCACAGTGATACATCGCTAATGCTGCACCCGGCAAACCGCCGAGGAATGCCGGCATTTTGCCCTGAGACAGGAAGCGGGTTGCGCTTTCAGAGAAGCCTTGCGTGGTTGGGCAACTCAGCTGCGCCTGGAAAATAGTGAGTGCGCCACTGACGCTATGACCACACACTTCCTGGGTCCCGCCCGCTTCAGTAAAGCGAATGAGGGCCACCAGAATATGGTGCAGGCCAAAAGGCAGCAGAAGACGTTCGCCGGTACCAAACAGCATCGGACCAAATTCACCTGCGCTGTTGATGATATTGCCAAGCCCGGTAATACCCATCGCAAATACAGGCCAGATCAGAGGGATAACTAACCCAACCAGCCCCATGACCAGTGAAGAGATGATGGGAACAAAACGGGTGCCGCCGAAGAAAGCCAATGCGTCCGGCAGACGGATATTGTGGAAGCGCTCATGCAACATCCAGACAATGATCCCGGCTATGACGGCCCCGAGGATACCGGTGTCGATCGACTGGATACCCAGGATGTTTTGGATATTATTGGCCTTCAGGATTGCCGCATCTGTGGTGGGTAAAATCCCTTTCGCCGTCAACCAGAAGTTAACGGCAAGGTTCATGACCGCGTAGCCAACAAACCCAGCAAATGCCGCCACACCTTTGTTCTCGCGCGCCAGACCGAGAGGAATAGCAATACAGAACATCACGGGTAAGAAACTAAAGGCGAAAGAGCCGACTTTACTCATCCAGGTAAAAAGAGCCTGAAGCACCGGGTTACCCAATGCGGGGATCAGCGTTAAGACATCATGGCTGCTTAACGAACTGCCGATCCCCAACATGATCCCGCAGAAGGAGAGCAGAGCCACGGGCAACATGAAGGTTTTGCCCAACTGCTGGAAAAATTCCCATAACGTTATTTTGGGTGTGGTTCTCGTCGTCATCTAACGACTCCTCGTGAAAGCTTGGTGACAAATGATGGCGAGAAGATAAAACGTTTTACCTAATTTTAGTGCGGTATAAATCACATTATCGAATGATAATAGAGCGTATAACTATAACCGATTGATAAAACGTTTTATCCGTCACGTTATCAGGGAGTTTTCTGTTTTTATGGCTATAGCCAAAAAAATAACCATCCATGATGTTGCGCTGGCTGCGGGAGTTTCGGTCAGTACAGTCTCATTGGTGCTTAGTGGAAAAGGGCGTATCTCATCCGCAACCGGGGAGCGGGTAAACGCTGCCATTGAGCAGTTGGGGTTCGTACGTAATCGTCAGGCATCGGTGCTGCGTGGCGGTCAGAGTGGTGTGGTTGGGCTGATTGTCCGCGATCTGTCTACGCCATTTTATGCTGAACTGACGGCAGGCCTGACGGAAGCATTAGAAGCACAGGGTCGGATGGTCTTTCTTTTACACGGCGGTAAAGACGGTGAGCAATTGGCGCAGCGTTTCGCGATGCTCCTCAATCAGGGCGTGGATGGTGTAGTCATTGCGGGTGCCGCTGACAGCAGTGATGCACTGCGGCAGTTGGCTGAAGAAAAAGGGATTCCGGTCGTATTTGCCTCACGAGCCAGTTACCTGGATGACGTCGACACGGTCCGACCCGACAACATGCAGGCAGCGCAATTGTTGGTTGAGCATCTCATTCGGCACGGTCACCAGCGAATCGCGTGGCTGGGAGGACAGAGTTCTTCTTTAACCCGCGCGGAGCGTGTCGGCGGCTATTGTGCGACGCTGCTAAAATATGGTTTACCGTTTCATAGTGATTGGGTTCTGGAGTGTTCATCCAGTCAGAAGCAGGCTGCCGAAGCCGTTACTGCACTGTTACGCCGCAACCCGACGATCAGCGCCGTTGTGTGTTACAACGAGACCATCGCTGTTGGCGCCTGGTTTGGACTGATGAGAGCGGGGCGTCAGAGCGGCGAAATTGGCGTCGATCGCTATTTTGAACAGCAAGTTTCGCTGGCGGGATTTGCGGATGTGGCGGAAAACGCGCTGGATGACATTCCCATTATCTGGGCCAGTACCCCGGCACGCGAAATGGGTTACACCCTGGCTGAACGTATACTGCAGCGCATTGGTCATGATGACAGCCATTCCCGCAATCTGACGCTTTCCGCCCGACTGGTCACGCAGAAATAGCTTGTCGAAGGTCAAAGCCCGATAAGCGGTATTATCGGGCTGGGTTCAGAGAACAATTACTGCTGGGGAACAGCCGGAGCATCCGGTTCGCCAAGGGTCGGCATACCGAACATACCAACAAACTCATCCAGCGGCATCTTCTGCCCGTTGAGCGTTACCTGACCATTGGTGTACTGCAGGCTGGAGCCGATGGTGTTGTCCTGCATCGTGGTAATGCGGAACATCTGACCCATCGCAGCCAGACCATTAACCTGCTGTTTCGCCAGCCCCGCGGCTTGCTCCTGCTGATAGCCTTCAATTTTGGCTATCTGTGTCATGAACTCAGTCGCCATATCCACAGGAATAGTCAGCTTCGCGTCCAGTGATTTGACGGAACGATCCACTTCCTGAGCCAGCGTTTGTGGCTCTTCTTTGGTCGCGGTTGGATCTTTGAGCAGCAGCGACAGGTTAAACGCCGTTTCACCTTTCGCATTTTTCCAGCTTAACGGCGCAATGGTGATTACGGGTTCACCCTTCATCAGAATGGGCAGCGCATTGAAGAACGCTTCCGTCACTTTCTGCTGATACAGCTCTGGGTTTTGGACGACATCAATCTGCGACATCAGGGCCTTGGTTTGGGCACTGTACTGCTGGCTGAACTGATGCAGGGCTTCACCGTCAATCTGACCCACTTTCAGCGTCAGCTTGCCGCTACCCAAATCCTGCCCCTGTAATTTAAGGCTGTTCAGGGTGTAATCCAGCTGACTGTTCACGGTTTTTCCATCGTTAATCAGATCGGATTTACCATCAATTCCCATGCCTTCCAGCACGGCCAGCTCTTTGCCTTCGACCGATATCGACAGTTTATCGAGAGACAGCTTCTGGTCGCCGATGCGTTCACCAAAACTGGCGACGCTGCTGGACCCTTCGGTTGTCAGGTTATTAAAGGTAATTTGTACCTTCTGATCGTATTCGTTGACTGCATTAACCTGACCGCTTTGCGCATCGCCCGTCAGGGAAACCACATTGCCGTCTTTATCTGCGGTGAACTGGAATTCCCCACCGCTAAAGGCCACTTTTTCATCGCCTTTCTCATAGTTCAGTGGTTTGAGGGAGAGATCGGAACGGGTATCGCCACTGTAGCTAATACGGGAGTTAATGATGAATGGCGTCTCACCTTTGGCAATATCAAACAACGGTTTGGTAACGTCGTTATTGACCAGCGTCGTTTTCACGGAGGCCATAGCCGGAACCAGATTCAGTGATTTCAACTGAGCCAGCGGGAAGGGACCGTGATCCACGGTTTCATTGAGGACGATGCTTTGTCCCGGTTTCAGCCAGGAATCAGCCTGTCCGGCGATAGGTTTTACCACCAACTGCAGTTGGCTATTGAACACGCCGCGCTGGTAGTTTTGATAACTCAGTTCAATGCCCGCCTCAGGGGAGTAGCGTTTTAACTGATCGTTTGCCTGCGTCACCATCTCGGCGAGATGCGTTTCCAGTTTCTTTCCGGTGTACCAGGCGCCGCCCGTCCAGACGATACCCAGCGCAACCACCACACCCGCAGCTACCAGCGATTTTTTCATTTCGATATCCATAAAATAAAACCAGGCGTTTAAAGACGCTTGGAGGAGTGACATGTTTTTAACTCTCTACTAGCTTAGCAAGAGTTGTTAAAAATATCAGTATCTTGCTAGAGCTTGTTGTAAACACGCGCTAGACGGCCGACGCCGCTGACACTTATTGGCGATTCATTCGCACTAATAAATGCGGATTCACCCGGTTTTAGTACCAGACGCTGATCGCCTTTGCTCAGTAGCGCTTCACCTTCTATGCAGAACAAAATCGCCGCGCTGTGCTGGCTAATTACGGCTTCCCCGGCAGACAGTTCATGCAGGGAGAAGGCGAAATCATCAACCGGGATCGGGAAGTCGAGTTCACCACCGGTTTTGACCGGAGTGGTCAACAGTTGGTTCGCGGGTTTTGCGACAAATTTAACGTTGGCCACCAGCTCCGGAATATCAATATATTTCGGCGTCAGTCCAGCACGCAGCACGTTATCTGAGTTTGCCATGACCTCAAGTGCCACACCTTGCAGATAGGCGTGCGGTGTTTCGGCGAACAGGAACATCGCTTCGCCAGGATTTAGCTTCACCACATTCAGCAGCAGTGGGGAGAAAAGACCACTGTCGTTCGGGTAGACATCAGCGATAAGGCGAATAGTCTGCCACGGTTCGCCTTGTTGGCTGTTAAGGGCTGATTTCAGTATTGCCAGTGCATGCGATTTTTCCTGGTCCTGCATATTTAACAGGCTGGCGAAAAGGTAGCTCAGGCGTTCGGCACTGGGTTCCTGCAAAAAGTGAGCAATGGCAGGATGCGCGCCAGCAACCGGTTGTAATAACGCAACGATGTCAGAGAACTCGCGAAACGCATTCATCGCCAGGAATGGCGTCAGGGCAAAAACCAGTTCTGGCTTGTGGTTCGGATCTTTGTAGTTACGCTCCGCGGCATCCATTGGGATCCCGGCTGCGTTTTCTTTGGCGAATCCTATCTCAGAGTTGTGCTTGTTCGGATGGACCTGAATAGAAAGCGGTTGAGCGGCGCAGAGCACTTTAAACAGGAAAGGCAGTTCGCCAAAGCGTTTTGCTACGGCATCGCCTAACAGTGCGGATTTATCGTGCTCGATAACATCGCGCAGAGCAACGGGTTGGCCATCGGCCCCTTGAACCTGAGAGCTGCTTTTCGGATGAGCACCCATCCACAGCTCGGCCATTGGCTGCTGGGTTGGGTTGGCAATGCCATAAAGTTCCGTTAACGCAGTTTTGCTTCCCCAGGCGTAGTGTTGCACTGAGTTGATCAGTTTTTGCATTATCAATGCCCTGTTTCAATGTTGAAAAATCTCTGGCTATTAAACCAAGAAACCCCGGACGAAGTAACCTGCACGTGCAAAAAGTCGTACTAGTCTCAGTTTTTGTTAAAAAATTGTGTAGGATATGGTGACTCGCTTTTAATACCCTGAGTAATTCAGGTTGCAGAAAGCCATACCTTCTACAACCCGATCTGCGGCAGGGAAGCAGGGCAATGGAACATCTGCCCAGAGAATAACCAGACCGAGCAGTAAGTGAGAGCACAATGTCAAACAAACCCTTTCATTATCAGCATCCTTTTCCCCTCAAAAAGGATGATACCGAATACTATCTGCTGACCAGCGACCATGTTTCCGTTGCCGAATTTGAAGGGCAGGAGATTGTCAAAGTTGCGCCAGAGGCCTTAACTTTACTGGCGCGCCAGGCGTTCCATGACGCATCATTTATGCTGCGTCCTGCACATCAGCAGCAGGTTGCAGACATCCTGCGTGATCCGGATGCCAGCGAAAACGATAAATATGTCGCCCTGCAATTCCTGCGTAACTCTGATATCGCGGCAAAAGGCATTCTGCCAACATGTCAGGACACCGGCACGGCGATTATCGTGGGTAAAAAAGGACAGCATGTCTGGACCGGCGGCGGTGACGAAGCGGCGCTGGCACGTGGGGTTTATAACACCTACATCGAAGATAACCTGCGCTATTCACAAAACGCCGCGCTGGATATGTACAAAGAGGTGAACACCGGTACCAATCTGCCAGCCCAGATTGATTTGTATACCGTCGACGGCGATGAATACAAATTCCTGTGTATTGCCAAAGGCGGCGGTTCGGCGAACAAAACCTATCTGTACCAGGAAACCAAAGCGCTGCTCACACCAGGCAAATTAAAAAATTACCTGGTGGAGAAGATGCGTACACTGGGAACAGCCGCATGCCCGCCGTACCACATCGCGTTTGTGATTGGCGGAACGTCCGCAGAAGCCACGCTGAAAACGGTGAAACTCGCTTCGGCGAAATACTACGATGAGCTGCCGACCGAAGGTAACGAGCACGGCCAGGCATTCCGTGATGTTCAACTGGAAAAAGAGCTGCTGATTGAAGCGCAGAACCTTGGTTTAGGCGCCCAGTTTGGCGGGAAATATTTCGCACACGATATCCGTGTGATCCGCTTACCGCGTCACGGCGCGTCGTGCCCGGTTGGCATGGGCGTTTCTTGCTCAGCGGATAGAAACATCAAAGCTAAGATCAACCGTGAAGGGATCTGGATTGAGAAGCTCGAACACAATCCTGGCAAATATATCCCGGAAGAACTGCGTCAGGCAGGCGAAGGCGAAGCGGTGCGTGTCGACCTGAACCGCCCGATGAAAGATATTCTGGCGCAGTTGTCGCAATATCCGGTTTCTACCCGCTTGTCGCTGAATGGTACGATCATCGTTGGACGTGACATAGCGCATGCGAAACTGAAAGAACGGCTGGATAACGGCGAAAGTTTGCCGCAGTATGTTAAAGATCACCCAATCTATTACGCCGGACCGGCAAAAACGCCGGAAGGTTATGCATCTGGCTCGCTTGGCCCAACCACCGCCAGTCGCATGGATTCCTATGTTGATCAGCTTCAGGCCGCGGGCGGGAGTATGATTATGCTGGCAAAAGGAAACCGCAGCCAGCAGGTTACTGACGCTTGTCATAAGCATGGTGGTTTCTACTTAGGCAGCATTGGTGGGCCAGCGGCTGTGCTGGCCCAGGGCAGCATCAAGAGCCTGGAGTGCGTGGAATATCCCGAACTGGGGATGGAAGCCATCTGGAAAATTGAAGTGGAAGAGTTCCCGGCGTTTATCCTGGTGGATGACAAAGGCAACGATTTCTTCCAGCAAATTCAGACGTCGCAGTGCGCACGCTGCGTTAAGTAACGTCAGCCGCCCTACGGGGCGGTTTTTTTTTACCGCACGAACCACCAAACGACAGTTTTTTCCTCGTTAATACTCATAAGACCAATGCAAGTGGGCAATGTCGAAACATAACCTAATCAATTGTTAATATAAGGAGCAGGTAATGGTAACGGTACGCCGCGAGAATGATTCAATGGGTGCGATCGATGTTCCGGCCGATAAACTCTGGGGCGCGCAAACTCAACGATCGCTGGAGCATTTTCGCATTTCAACAGAGAAAATGCCGGTCTCGCTGATCCACGCGCTGGCGCTGACTAAGCGGGCCGCTGCGAAGGTTAACCAGGATTTGGGGTTGCTGGCTGCGGAGAAAGCCTCCGCCATCATGCAGGCTGCAGACGAGGTGCTGGCAGACAAACATCGTGATGAGTTTCCGCTGGCTATCTGGCAGACCGGCTCCGGCACGCAAAGCAATATGAATATGAATGAGGTGCTGGCAAACCGGGCCAGCGAATTGTTGGGCGGCGTGCGGGGGATGGAGCGAAAAATACATCCGAACGATGACGTCAATAAAAGCCAAAGTTCAAATGATGTTTTTCCCACGGCAATGCATGTCGCCGCGCTGTTGGCTCTGCGTGAACATCTGATCCCACAGCTGAAGGTGCTGACCACCACATTACGTGAAAAATCGCATGCCTTCGCCGACATTGTCAAAATCGGCAGAACCCATTTACAGGATGCGACGCCACTGACGCTGGGCCAGGAAATCTCCGGCTGGGTGGCAATGCTGGAACATAACCTGAAGCATATCGAACATAGTCTGCCGCACGTTGCTGAACTGGCGTTGGGCGGTACGGCAGTAGGGACCGGGCTGAACACCCACCCGGAATATGCCGAGCGGGTTGCGGATGAACTGGCGGCGTTGACCTCTGCACCTTTTGTCACCGCGCCGAATAAATTCGAAGCGCTAGCCACCTGTGATGCACTGGTACATGCCCACGGTGCGCTCAAAGGCCTGGCCGCATCGTTGATGAAAATCGCCAATGATGTACGCTGGCTGGCATCCGGTCCGCGCTGCGGCATTGGCGAAATTTCTATTCCTGAAAATGAACCGGGCAGTTCCATCATGCCGGGCAAGGTCAACCCGACACAATGTGAAGCCCTGACTATGCTGTGCTGTCAGGTCATGGGTAACGATGTTGCCGTTAATATCGGCGGGGCGTCAGGGAATTTTGAACTGAACGTCTACCGCCCGATGGTTATCCATAACTTCCTGCAATCGGTTCGCCTGTTAGCTGATGGTATGGAAAGCTTCAACGAGCACTGTGCGACAGGGATCGAGCCAAATCGTGAACGCATTGATCAGTTGCTCAACGAGTCACTGATGCTGGTAACCGCGCTAAACACCCATATTGGCTACGATAAAGCGGCTGAGATTGCTAAAAAGGCGCATAAAGAAGGACTGACCTTAAAAGCGTCAGCCCTGGCGCTGGGATATTTAACCGAGGCCGAATTCGACAGTTGGGTCCGCCCGGAACTGATGGTCGGTAGCATGCGACCGGGTCGTTAATCCGCTACATACAGGTGCAACCGTGGGATAATCAGTCTTAACGGTTGCGCTTGAGGTTTAAAACGATGCTGAACATTGTCAGCATCGTAGTTCAGTAATCCTCCGATATCCGGCACCGTCATGCCATTTTCGTTATTTATTAGCGCAATTAATGGCGTCGGGCAGGCATATTGCACCTGTTTTTGCTGCCCTTTGTACCAGACACGGGCGATGGGCTGTACTTTGACCGGGCGTTTGATTTTTAATTTTGCCTGTTGTGGCAGGGCAGCGATGTCCTGGTATTCGCGCTCAAGCCTGGCCTGCCACTCTTCGCGTGTCCACGGATGCACGCTGCGCGGTGATGTCAGGCTCTTTTCCAGTTGTTGCAGCACCTCATCACGCGTCAGGTTCTTAATAATGTGCTTGTTGGCCCAGCCAAATCGCAGGGTAGCCGGTTCTCTGACAACCGTTAGCGTCCGATACGCGTTCAACGTAATCAGCCCCGGTAGGTGGCGGTGCACCCATTCAAAACGCGCGGCTGATGGCAGACCAGACTCGACGGTGACAATGCGCTCAAAGGTGGTTTTAAGCTGATTAATACGTTGTATTTGCTCTTCCAGCACGACTTGAGTGGCGGTATCCACCTGATAGCAGAGTACCCCCGGCAGGCGGACAGCCGCTTTGCTACTGCGATTCTCGGACTGCTGTTGAATAAACAGGTGGCGATAGTGGCGTAGTGCCAGGCTTTCCGCCTCTTTACCCAGGTGCTGTTTAACGTCGATGGTTTCCAGTGGCGCGTGTTCTGCCTCTTTCACCACTTCCGGCAAAGAGAACACGCGAGCAATCAGCAGCGTCTGCTGTTGCAATTGTCCGGTGAGGTGTGCCAGTTCTTGTTCCATCTGGCGAAAGGTTCCGTTTAAGCGTTCAACGAGATCGTAGCGAGCCATAGGTTTACCATTTTAGTTACAACATACTTTTTTATAACACAAGACGCTCAGCCTGACTACCGAGCACGGTAGGTCAGGCAGCTGAAAATTCAGGTATGTTATGCCAGACAGGCCAACTGAAGGAGAAGCGGGCGCCACCCAGTTCACTTTCATCACAGACCACCGTACCGCCCATAGCCAGGGCGATGGAGTGGACGATGGCGAGGCCGAGTCCGCAGCCACCTGTCGCCCGGTCACGGCTGGGGTCCAGACGTACAAACGGTTCAAAAATTTGCTCGCGCGCAGCTGGTGCGATGCCAGGTCCATCATCTTCGACGATCAGCGTTGCCTGACTGCCATTGAGTTGCAGGCTGGCTTGAACCGTGGACTGGCAGTAACGCAGAGCGTTGTTTAACAAATTATCCAGCACACGCTCCATCAAACGCATATCCAGTGCGCCGTAGTCTCCGATCTGAAGATGGCGCAGGCGTACCGCACGATCAGGATTGACGCTTTGTACATCTTCCAGATGGGTTGTTAGCCACACGGGCAGGTCCGGAACACTGAGTTTTAGCTCATTTTGCGGCCGATCCAGACGCGCATAGGTGAGCAATTCTTCAATTAACGCTTCCAGTTGACCAATATCGCGGTTTAGCGCCTGCGATTCCTGCTCGGTAAGGTTATCGCTCATCTCCAGGCGGTAACGCAATCGCACCAGCGGCGTGCGAAGCTCATGGGCAATGCCGTCAATCAGCTGTTTTTTACTAGCAATCAGGGCATTGATATTGTCTGCCATTTGGTTAAACGCCACGCCCAGACGCTCAAAGCTTGAGCCGCTGTCAAAGTGCAACCGCTCATTAAGATGCCCTTCACCAAAACGCTGCGCAGCGGCCTCCAGTCTGAGCATCTCTTGCCAGTGTGGGCGCATCCAGATCAGCACAGGGAAGGCCAATGAAATAGCAATGAAGGCCATCAGCGCGACGTCCAGCAAGCGCATCTGGTGCAGGAAATAGAGATAAGGTACCGGGCCGACGGCAAGAACATAGTGGCTGCGCGGGATTCGTTGAATAAAGGTGTACTGATCGTCGAGTGCAACGATATCGCCTTCCCGTAAGCGTTGCATAGTGGGAGCATCCAGATGGTATTTATTCAACGGTTCTACGCGAAGATCAAAAGACAGATTTAAATCCATCTCTTTCAGGGTTTTCCCCCAGTCACGCGGTGGGATTTCGCGTAATTCGCTGCGCATCAGATACAGCGAGCTTTTCATCAAATCGTCGAGCGACTGTCTGCCCGCACGTTCAGCGGTGAATTTGTACACCAGGCCAACCAGCAGGGTCATCACCAGAAAACAGACAAACAACAAGAGATAAAACTGCACAAACAGCTTTTTCATGAAATCACCGAACACTCAATAGGTTAGCTAATGTGCAGTTGCCTCCGAAGCAGGTGGACGGTATCACTGCATCCACTGACGCACGGGGGAATATCAATCCGACCACCATCAACGCACTTATCCTGGCAGATTACACGGTATTGTCGGTATAGGCATCTACCGTATCTCTCCAGGTCTGCTTGTTAGATCGGCAGTGATATCTATTGCAGGATCGTCAACTTTGTACGCCTGTTTGCTTAGCCCGTAGTCCTGTGTATTGGGTACACCATCAAACAAGTTATATGAGCTAATTGAATTGCCTTCAATGCCCATCCAGTCAGCTAGGCCATTAACGAACATCAGGCCAGATTTTTGGGATGTCACTGTTGTCCGCTTGATATCATCAGATGATATTTTTATCAGTGGGATGTCATGATGATATCTGCTGGCATAATTATTGTTAAGTTTAATTTCGCCATTTATTTCACGATGAACTAAACCGTGATCAGAAAAATAAATTATGCTGAAAGAACGCTTCCCATTGTTAGTTTTCAATATATTATAAACATTTTTTAGAAAATCATCTGTTTGCCTGATGCTAGAAATATAACAAGCTATATAATTATTTATTTTTGAGCGGGATTTGTACTGAATATCCATGTCTTTTATTCTGTCACAAACGTCTGGATGTGAACCCATAGTATGTAAAACTATGAATCTTTTCCTATTTGTATCCTTTGATAAAATGTCCTTTAATTTTCTTAACAGCACTGAGTCCTGAAGGTTAGACTCATTGTATCCCTGGAATTTAGTAAAGTAGGAGTACCCGGCATTCTTTGCAATGGAGGATACGGGAGAGTCCCACTCTCCGAACTGCCCCTGATTTGATAGCCAGTAAGACTCAATGCCAGCCTTGTTAACCATTCCCATGATATTCATGTTGTAGTGTGGTTGCCAGGTGTCAGGGTCACCTTGTGTTAGCATCATACGTAAGGAACCTATGGTGTAGGTTCCTCCGGATGTCAGGCCATTTACGATGACGCCATTCACACTATCCAGAAATGGTGTATTATCTATAGGATAACCATATATGTGAAAATAGTCCCTCCGGGCACTTTCTCCGATAACAAGGATATAATCATCATATTTTGTTTTACCTGTCTGATGGAGTTCCCGTCAGTCATTATTGTTTACATATTTTGATAATTCCGCCTGATCAGATTTAAAGTCATTAATGGAACCTCCCGTTTCCTTGATAAAAACAAGGGCGCCAGATGAGATGGTTAGAAATATCGCTACAAGCATGACATAAGTTCTGTTTTTAATGGGCCTTATTCTTAATTTACATGACAGAAGGTATAGGCCATAAAAAAGAAAAGGAATCAAAACTGCATAAGTATAGGACTTGTATGGTATTAGAGTTAGAAACTCAAGGCTTTCCTGAGTATCAGTTGCAAATAATGAAGCCACGTATTGATATGATGGGAAACCATATGTAAAGCCAATAGGAGCGTATAGCGCAACTATAATCGATACTGGAAATACAATTATATAATATGATTTTTTTGATCCCAACGTAAAACTTGTTAGCAGTAATAATATTATTACGTTGAACAATTCTGGATGTGAATCACCCGTGGCCCTTAAGGTAAATTTTGACAATATAAAAAGTGGAATAAGTAGACATACGCTTGATATATGTTTTTTGTATTTTTTTTAGCATGATCTATGATGGTTTTGAAACAGGTTCTTAGGGTGTTGGTGATTTTATCCAGATAATGATAAACAATCACCCCCCAATATTTAGATGTATTCCTCGCGATAGGTGGTTTTCTGCATACATCAGCTTGTCATTGCCGCTCTAAAAATGAACCAAATTGTAATCATAAAGGACAATACTCAACGCAGATTACCGGTGGAGATTCATCCCTTGACGATAACAAATGGTAAATGGTGCATTGAGTTACGACATAGCACTTAAGCGAGCATTATTCTCACACAACTTAATCATGTGTTAACGCAAAAACACTTTGCCTTGCAGATAGGTCGTTGCCTGTCCGCCTATATACACACGGTCGCCCACGAGCTGGCAGCGTAATTCTCCGCCGCGTGCGAATCCCTGGTGTGCCAGCATCTGCATTTTGTTTAGCTGCCTGGCCCAGTAAGGGATGAGCATCGTGTGCGCTGAGCCGGTGACCGGGTCTTCAGCCACCGCCTCTCCAGGGCAGAAGAAACGGCTGACAAAATCGTATTCGCCTTCACCTGGCGCGGTTATGCAAACCATTTTCCCAAGAGGGATCATGGCATTAATGTCCGGTTTAACCGCTTCAACTTGCTGCTGATTCTCCAACACGACCATATAATCACGCGCCATGCGTACTTCTTTGTATTCCGTGATACCTAACGTTTGCAGTAGTAATGCCGGCGGGATAATAGATTCAGTTTCCCATGCAGGAAAATCAAGTGTCAGCCATGTGCCGTTACGGCTCACCGTCAGTGCGCCGACAAATCGGGTTTCAAAATGAATGATGGTGTTCGAGTAATTAAGGTGTTCAAAGATGACATGTGCCGCAGCAAGTGTGGCATGGCCACAAAGGTTGATTTCGCCCTGAGTCGTAAACCAGCGCAATTCAAAACCTTTCTGTGTCGGGACGAAAAAAGCAGTTTCCGACTGGTTATGCTGCTTTGACATTTTTAATAGTGTTTCATCAGGTAACCATTCTGTGAGCGGGCATACTGCGGCAGCGTTTCCGCCAAACGTGGTAGTGGTAAAAGCATCTATCATAAAAAAATCAATTTGCTGCATAGCGTAAACCTCTCATCAGTTCTGGCGGAAATCGCACTCTAGCACACCATGTTAATCCGGTATTTAGAATTCTTTATCTACCTGAATTATTTTCTATTTCGCTACCCGCTATGATTTTTATTTAATGTAAAATTTCATTTGAAATACTACTTCTTGATAATTCTGAATGCTGGAAAATTGCCCTAATATACTTTTGCGATGTGATTATAAATTCAGTTGATTATTCTGATTTGTTACTTATTGATGATAGGAATGGTAATGGGATTGTTAAATTTCAACAGTGGTTTGTTCATTGTGGTATTGGCATTGTCTGCATCTGTTCTGGCAGGTGAAAATGTGATTACCGGCGGTTATGTTCATACCAAAACAGCAGGAAAAAGCCTTAGTGGTTTTAATGCGAAGTATGGATACACGCCCGATGAAAGTGATTTGGGTGTCATCTCCTCGCTCACTATTTCCGCTGACAATGAAAACGATATTGACCGTGGATATGGTTCTGCTCTGGTGGGGGCAAGTTATCGCATAAACGATGTCCTCAAACCTTACGTATTGGCGGGTATCGCAAGGGGAGCAATAAAGGCTGATGGTGATACAGATACATCTACTGGCTTTGCATATGGAGCGGGTATTCAGTTAACCCCCATTGCAGGTTTCACTATCGATGCGGGCTATGAAGGTTCTAAGATCTTTGGTTCACAAGCTAATAGTGTGGTTCTGGGCGCGGGCTGGAAATTCTAAGGTATCTATTTTGAAAAAGTTAATGATGACGGTTTTATTCACCTCCGCTATATCCTTGTTATCCGGCTGCGTGACTGAACAACAACGAGTAGACAGATGCGTAGCAACAGGCGTAAGTCGTGATACTTGCTACCATGAGGAAAAAGAATACTGGCGTTCGGTGAATGCTAACTACGCGACCGAGCGTGCAGCGGAAACCCAGGCTGATGCTTTCAGAGAAGGCATGGGAAACAATAAACATAAAAAGAAAAGGTAGGGAAGTTAGGAAAGCAATTGGGTTATGAAAACGATGATTAATTATAATGCCAACGGTTCACGGCAGGTGGGGTGACGTTGGCATTATTTGTGGGCGCGGCTTTGTCGACTGAGAGATAACGACAAAGCCTGCGCCTTATTGGGCAACCCCCATTTTTATAGCCAAATGATTTAATCCTGTTTGCGGGTATTTGCCGCGAGGAAATGCGGTATATCCGCCAGTTTAATGTTCTCCGGGACAAAACCGTGTTTCGGGCAGGCAACACGCTGAGAACGATAAATACCGGTATAACCAGATATCAGCCAGGCAACCGCGCAGGCCAGTGCGGCATAAATTCCCGTTTCTGACCCAAATAACTCAATGGCCATCAGTGTAGAAGCGACAGGCGTATTTGCGGCCCCGGCAAAGACAGCGACAAACCCCATACCCGCAAGGAAACTGACGGGTAAATGCAGTAGTGGCGCAAGAGCATTACCCAGTGTGGCCCCAATATAGAAAAGCGGGGTGACTTCCCCTCCTTTAAAACCTGTGCCCAGTGAGACCGCGGTAAATATCAGTTTGCCCAGAAAATCCCAGGGGGCCAGCGGTTGCTGGAAAGCATCCACGATCGCTGGAATGCCGAGGCCGATATAGCGATCTGCCGCTAAAAAGTACACCGCGACGGCCACGACAAGTCCCCCAATGAATGGCCTAAGCGGTGCGTAGCGAAAGGTTCGCTTCATTATGCTACCCATGGTATGCGTGAGGTTAGCGAAGACCCGCGCGGTAAAACCAAAGCAGCAACCGGCGATAATAACGGCAATCAGTGTCCATGCGGAGAAATCAGGGACCTGGGAGATGACGTAATGTGTATGCTTCACACCCCACAACAAACCAGTCTGATCGGCGACGATAGCCGCAAAAATACAGGGAATAAGCGCATTGTAATTCATGCGGCCAACCGCCAGAACCTCAAGACCAAAGATTGCACCGGCCAGCGGGGTGCCAAATACGGATGAAAACCCCGCACTGATGCCCGCCATCAGAACAAGACGCCGGGAGTCAGGTGTCAGTCTAAACAGACGCGTAAACTGATCGGCGATGGATGCTCCCATTTGTACTGCCGTTCCTTCACGCCCGACTGAGGCACCAAACAGATGAGAAATCACGGTGCTGATAAAGACCAGCGGCGCCATGCGAAGGCGGATGATGCTGTGAGGATGGTGGATTTCATCAAGAACGAGGTTATTGCCACCCTCAACGGCGCTTCCGTACAACAGATAAATCCATCCTACAATGAAACCGGCGACAGGAAGTAGCCAGATAAGCCAATGGTGGTTGACTCGGGTCGTGGTGGCCCAATCAAGAGAAAACAGGAATAATGCAGAAGCTGTGCCGGTTAGTATGGCGATGAGCAAAGCCAGGGCAAGCCATTGCCCGAGAGCAGTTATTGAATTATTGAGCAGAAAGTGATTTGAGCGCATTGACGCATCCTCAGATGAATTTTCATCCCGGACACACAGCGCAGCATGGCTAAAAATACGTACACCTGCCTCTTCCCGGTCCGGGAATATAAAGCAGGCATCATTAGCCACATGGCGGTTCAAGGGGGAATGCCATCCCCTGTGTGCGCTATATTAATACAAGAATCGATTCAGCAAAAGAGCGTAGACGCCTGGCTAACATGAGGGAACACAGTGGAAAAATGCATGTTTCAAACCTGGCTTCGCCAATGGGCGCTCATTCCTGACGGCAATCCGGTTATGACGCGAACATCAGCGCTATTACCCGTTACCACAATCAAGGAGGGGCGGAAAGCCATGCTTAAGCTCACCGATGATGAAAATGAGCGTACTGGCGGCGAGCTTATGGTGTGGTGGAATGGCAGCGGTGCCGCGCAAGTGATAGCTCATGATCATGGCGCGACCCTGCTAGTCCGCGCAACAGGAGCGGATTCGTTATCCGCGATGTCCCGAACGGGGGAGGATGCGCGGGCATGCCGTATTCTTTGCAATACCGCCCGACAACTCCATCGACCAGCCAATGCGTCGACACCGGTATTAACGCCGCTGCGGCACTGGTTTCGCCATCTTGCTCCTGCGGCGAAAATCTATGGTGGAGTCATGACGCGCTGTGCAGAGATTGCAAACGAGTTGTTCTCTTCACCTCAGGATGAGGTCGTATTGCATGGTGACTTACACCACGGCAATGTCCTCGATTTTGGCCCGGCAGGCTGGCTGGCAATTGATCCCAAGGGGCTATTGGGTGAGCGAGGGTTTGATTACGCCAATATATTCACGAATCCTGACCTTGCCGATCCCGGCGTTGCTATCGCGACAGACCCAAATATTTTTAAGCAACGCGTGCAACTTGTCGCTGAGATAACCGGGATTGAACGACAGCGACTGCTGATGTGGATAGCCGCATGGTGTGGTTTATCTTCTGCATGGTTTCTGGAGGATGGGGAAAATGCGGCGATAACCTTGCGTGTCGCGGAGCTAGCGATTGCTGAACTGGACGAAGAGAGCAGGCAACTTTGATCTAAGACACTGGGCTGGTAATTCTTAAACGTTATCATTAGGCTGATAAACGTTTTATTAATCTATCAGTGAACGGCGGTGATGTTGTGTTGTTTATTACAAAACGAGTGGGCCGGAAATAATGACTTCGTTGTTTTCATTAATAAAAAAACGGCCAAACCTCATATTGCTGGTGGTTTTTCTCATCGGAGCAAACATAGTCGCCTGGCTCTGGGCATTCACCGCGTTTAGGCATAATACGTCACTTCTGGCACTGAGCCTGATCGCGTGGTGTTATGGTTTGCGTCATGCAGTCGATGCCGATCATATTGCGGCCATAGATAGTGCGACGCGAAAGCTCATGCAGCAAAACAAACGCGCATTGACGACGGGCGCATGGTTTTCTCTGGGACACTCCACCATCGTCGTGCTGGCAAGTATGGGTATTGCTCTGACCACCAGCGTGTTTAAGCAGCATATGGTATGGTTTCAGAATATTGGCGGCATTATCGGCACCACCGTTTCTGCCGCATTTCTGCTGATTTTGGCTACCATCAACCTCATCATTTTCTGCCAGGTCTGGAAAGCGTTCCGTCATCTGAAACGCACCGGTATTTATGATCTCTCCACCGAAGATGTCACGGTTTCAGGTCCGCTGAGTTGGCTATTCCGCTCAGCCTTCAGGTTGGTTGGGAAAGACTGGCACATGTATTTTGTTGGTTTCTTATTTGGCCTGGGCTTTGACACCGCGACTGAAATCTCGTTGTTGGGCATATCGGCTTCAAGCGCCTCCAACGGGATGTCTGTCTGGTCCATTTTAGTCTTCCCGGCGCTGTTTACCTGCGGTATGGCGCTGATTGATTGTCTCGACAGTATTCTGATGGTTGAGGCTTACGGTTGGGCATTCAATAAGCCACAACGTAAGCTGTATTACAATATGACCATTACCGGAACCTCAGTGATTGTGGCGCTGTTTATCGGCGGACTGGAGGGATTGAGCCTGCTGTCTGATGCGTTTTCGCTACAGGGCGGGCTGTGGGACACGGTCAGTAACTTAAGTGACCACATGGGCAACGTCGGGTTTGCCATTATTGGTGTCTTTATTGCCTGTTGGATTATTTCCGCATTGAACTACCGCTGGAAAAAATATGACGGTCTGACGTTCAGTTGAGGTAGAAAAATCGATATGCAACTCAACGTGACACTGTCACGTTGATGGCGTCCACACGATTGGTTATGTGGTTCATTCGGTGGGCTATTTCTGAGACTCGTCGTCCCAGGCATGCGGAGCGAACAGATAACCTTTGTTGCGTACCGTTTTGATTCGATAGGGTTCAGTCGCGTTATCGAGCAGTTTTTTGCGTAGTCGGGAGATTGCGACATCGACACTGCGGTCCATACCGTCGTAACTTACGCCGCGCAGGTTTTTCAGCAAGGCATCGCGATCCATAATCTGCCCGGCATGGGTTGCCAGTTCCCAAAGTAACTCAAAATCCGCCGTAGAGAGGGCGACCTGTTCACCGCCGAGCAGCACAGACCGATTGGTTGGGTCAATGGTCAGTGCGCCAAAACGCAGTGTGGTGTGCGGGGTGATGGTGGCAGCCTGAATCCCTTTAGCCTGGGCTGAATGTTCGTTTTGGCGTAAATGCAGGCGCAGGCGAGCCAGCAGCACCGCCGGTGGTGTGGTTTTCAGGATATAGTCGCAGGCACCCATTTCGAGGGCCAGAATATGGTTCATGTCACTGTCCAGCGAAGTCAGCAGGACAATTGGACCTTGCCAGCGCCCACGTAAATCACGGCAAATAGTCATACCGTCTTTACCTGGAAGCATAATATCTAACAAAACCAGATCGGGTTGCACTTGCAGGATTTTCTCTTCGGCCATATCACCACGAGGTTCAACGATAACCTCAATATCATGCCGGGCCAGATAGGCCGCAATCAGCGAACCTACTTCGGGATCATCTTCAACAAATACGATGGTGTTCATATCATTCATTTTGAATATAAAACGCCAACATACACCGCCATCGTTTTTCCTTCCATTAATCTTTTCTAAACGAGAACGCTTCCGCTATGCTAGAGGCTGATGTTATTGATGTGTTAAGGCAAAACGATGGGGCTCGTAGTAAAAGCGGCGCTGGGTGCGCTGGTAGTGGTGCTGATTGGTTTACTGGCTAAAACAAAGAATTACTATATTGCGGGGTTAATTCCACTGTTCCCAACCTTTGCGCTGATAGCTCACTATATTGTGGCCAGTGAGCGGGGAATAGAGGCATTACGTACAACCATCGTATTCAGCATGTGGTCGATTATTCCCTATTTTGTCTACCTCATTTCACTGTGGTATTTCACCGGTTTTATGCGTTTACCCGTCGCGCTCATTGGCTCGGTAGTTTGCTGGAGCCTGAGCGCGTGGTTGCAGATCTTTTGTTGGATAAAACTGCACTAGCGCAGGTGACGACCACCATCAACGGCAAAACTGCGGCCGGTAACAAAGCAGCTGGTAAACAGGTAGTCTATTAAATCAATGACTTCTTTTTCACCGGGCGCTGTTTTCATCAACGATTTATTCAGTGCCTGCTGACGATATTCTGCATCGTCACCCTCGTTAAACAGGATTAGCGAGGGGGCGATTGCGTTAACTTTCACTTCCGGGGCCAGTTTGCGGGCGAATGAGCGGGTCATATTATCCAGAGCCGCTTTACTGGCAGCATACGCAATATGCTTGTCGCTGCCGCGTTCGACGACGTAATCAGTAAAATGGATAATATCGCTGGCCGCATGCCCATGTCCGCGCAGCAGGCCTTCCAGCGCGTGATTAAGCAGGTAAGGGGTATTCACGTGGATCTGCATCATGCTGGTCAGCACCTCAGAAAGCGGCAGCCCCGGTTTTTCGGCAACCCAGGCGCTGGCATTATGCACAATAGCGCGTAAACCTTCGGTACGGGCTTTCACTTCATTGGCAAAAGCGAGGACACCTTCGTCGGTCGCGAAGTCAGCCTGAATACACTGTGCACCCGCCTCTTGCAGGCCATCAATCGCCGGGTAGTGTGTCCGGTAGCTGACGATCACCGGCTGCTTTTGATTCAGAAAATGCCACGCGATGGCGAGACCGATGCGACGGCCCCCTCCGGTGATAAGTATTGGCAAAGCGGGCTTTTTACCCATCGAGTTCTCCATGAGTCGCAAACGATGGGTCAACTATTTAACCCATCAGCATCCAGGTCGCTGGAACAGCTGCTACAAGAAGCAGGCCGATCAAAGCCATTTCCTGGCGTTTTAATACGTTGTCATGCGCGTGAGTTTTGCGGGCATAAAGGAAAACCAGCAAACCCGGAGCATACAGCACCACGGACAACAGCAGGTGCATCGGACCTGACGCGTACAGTAACCATAAGCCATAAATGCATGCACCGACACCAACAGCCTGATGAATTGGACGGGTTGCTATTTTCAGCAAAAATGCGCCGACGAGGAAATAGGGCACCAGAATCATCTCTGAGGCAATAGTCAGCAGCGTATTGTAGTCAGAACCTGTGAGCCAGATCAGCACCAGACAGACCTGTACGCAGATGTTAGTCAACCACAGTGATGCCGATGGCGCGCCTTGCGCATTCTGACGGGCAAAAATACGCGGGAATGCTTTGTGCGTGGATGCCAGAAACGGGACTTCCGCCGCCATAATCGTCCAGCTCAAATAGGCGCCGCAGACAGAGACAATCAAACCTGCGGCGATAATGATTTCGCCCCATGGCCCCATCATTTTAACCATCAGACCAGCCATTGATGGGTTGCGGATTTCAGCCAGTTCCGGGCGTGCGACTACGCCAAGAGAAAGCAGGGTTACCAACAGGTAGACGCCAAGCGCGGCAAGTACTGCCAGCAGCGTCGCGCGTCCGACATCGCGTTTGTTCCTCGCCCGTGCGGACACCACGACAGCGCCTTCGACACCGATAAACACCCACAGGGTGATAAGCATGGTGTTTTTAACTTGCTCCCAGACAGGAACACCCAGTTTCACACCGGTAAAGTCGAGGCTGAAGGTGTCGAGCTTAAATAACATAAATGCCAGAACGATAAACAGGCCAAGCGGCAGTAGCTTCGCCAGCGTCGCCACCAGATTAATGCTGGCGGCTGTCTGTACGCCACGTAACACCAGAAAGTGCACGATCCACAGCAGTACCGATGCGCCGACAATAGACTGCCAGGTATTCCCGTCGCCAAACAAACGCAACGCAGGTGTATCGGTAAAGAAGCTAAGTGCGGAAAAGACGATAACCAGATAGGAAACGTTAGCGATAACGGCGCACAGCCAATACCCCCACGCGGAACAGAAACCGATCAGTTCGCCGAAGCCTTCACGCGCGTAGGTAAAAATGCCGCCATCCAGTTCCGGGCGGATACGCGTCAGGATAAGCATGGCAAACGCGAGCAGCAGGATCCCCGCACCCGTAATCGCCCAACCAATCAATAATGCTGCCGGGCTGGCTACCGCAGCCATATTTTGTGGCAGGCTGAAAACACCAGCGCCAAGCATTGAGCTTAGAACCAGCGCTGTCAGTGCGCTCAGACCCAATTTCTTTTCCATTTGTATCCAGTTACAAAAACGAGAGTGAGAGAATAATTATTTTGGCAAATCGCATAAAAATGGTGAAAGCGACTCAAGGCGCGGGATTTTACGGAGAGAAGACAGCGCATGCAATGGGGATAGGCAGATTTGTGACTAAAAATGCTAAAGGCGGCATTAAGCCGCCTTTTATTAATACTATTGTCTGTTACTTATACAGATCGGCGCTGATGGTCATGTTGTTACCACGTTCCGACCACTGGCGGGTGATGTGGTAATACTTAGCACCTTTTTTCGCTGCACGTTTAGCAACCTGGTAAGAGACTTCGGTCATGTTGCCATAGTTACCGGTGAACTTGATGCTGTCGAACGGCACCATCATCGCGGCGGTAGCTTTGTTCAGTTCTTCAACTTTGGTACCGTCAGGCAGGGTGACAGTGTAACGTCCGCCTTTAGTCGACTGAGTTTCGAAGAAACGACCCACTTCGGCACTCGGCGACGCGGTTGTGGCCACGCCAGGAATTTCAACTTTCTTCGCGGCTTCGCCACCGGCTGCTAACGCGGCACGTCCGGCATCAGAATCAGCAGGGATCGCATCAGGGCTTTGAACAACACGTTTTTTCGCATCTTCTTTGTAGATGAATGCGGTAATACGCTGGTTACCACCCTGGTTGGCATCAACCTGGCGTACGATATAGAAAGAGTAAGCCCCTTTTTCTTTCGCCACTTTGGTGATGGCATCATTTACTTCAGGCTGGCTGCGGAAGAAACCCTGAACCGTAACGGTATCGAAAGGTTCAATCAGAACGGCCTGGTCTTTCGGTAATTCCATAACGCCGTTGATGACGCGATTTTTGGTGACTTCTGCTTTTTCAGCGTCGGCTTTATAGATATCGGCGACGACGCGCCAGTTACCGCCACTGCCAAAATCTGAGGTATCAACAACATAAAAGGAGGCTGCACCGTCTTTATCTGCACGACGGGATACGGCGTCTACCGCATCACCGATAGCATTAAAACGACCGGTAACCACAATGCGGTCATAGGGTTTCAGGGCAGCTGCTTGCTCCGGCGTCAATTCTGTCGCTGCATTTACAGAAAAAGCAGTCGCAGAAAGAAGAGCGGACGCCAGGAGAGTGTTCTTAAGCTTCATAAAAATAATCCTTCGCCTTGCGCAAACCAGGTACTGGTATTGTTATTGACTAGAAACGTGGCTGATTATTGCATTTAAATTGTGTCAGTGTCTGCGTGATTTTTCACTCATCGTGCCACCCATGCTAACAACATCGATAACATTTAGTGATATGTCTAAAAATTCGGCGTTTGGCGGCTAAAACTGATAAAGCAGTTGAATTTCATAAGTTAATTTAATGTTAATCAATTGTTCTATAGTGGCGCTTAATCATGTTTTGCCGCTTCGCTTGAGCGAATTATCAGCCTTTGCGGGCTATTTAAAGGGCATTATCCCTGCTTGCGAGTGAATTCATTCCTGTTTTGCAAATTTCATAATAAATACTGTTTTTTGGCGCTAGATCACAGGCGTCATTTTCAGTAGGTTATACAGAGTTTGTTACTGTTTTATTTTATTGAGGTAACACTGAGCTCTCTCGGGAGTGTGCGCATGCCTCTTGCGAACATTGATAAACCATCATCAAAAATACAGATGGAAGGGAACATTATGCGAATTGGCATACCAAAAGAACGGTTAACCAATGAAACCCGTGTTGCAGCCACACCGAAAACGGTTGAGCAGCTGCTGAAGCTGGGTTTTAGCGTCGCGGTTGAAAGCGGCGCAGGTCAACTGGCTAGTTTTGACGATAAGGCGTTTGTGCAAGCAGGCGCAGAAATTGTTGACGGGAATGCTGTCTGGCAGTCAGAGATTATCCTGAAGGTCAACGCGCCAGAAGCGTTTGAGATTCCGTTGCTTAATCCGGGTACCACGCTGGTGAGTTTTCTCTGGCCTGCGCAGAACCCAGAGTTACTGCAAAAACTCGCTGAGCGAAATGTGACGGTCATGGCGATGGATTCTGTGCCGCGTATTTCGCGTGCGCAGTCTCTGGATGCCTTAAGCTCGATGGCCAATATTGCCGGGTACCGTGCAATTGTTGAAGCGGCACATGAGTTCGGTAGGTTCTTTACCGGGCAAATTACCGCGGCGGGTAAAGTTCCACCTGCCAAGGTGATGGTGATCGGTGCTGGTGTGGCGGGATTGGCCGCTATCGGTGCGGCAAACAGCCTCGGGGCGATTGTTCGCGCCTTTGACACACGCCCGGAAGTAAAAGAACAAGTTCAGAGTATGGGCGCTGAGTTCCTTGAGCTGGACTTTAAAGAAGAAGCGGGCAGCGGCGATGGCTACGCCAAAGTGATGTCCGAAGCGTTTATTAAAGCGGAGATGGAGCTGTTCGCCGCTCAGGCAAAAGACGTCGACATCATCGTTACCACCGCGCTGATCCCAGGGAAACCTGCGCCGAAACTGATCACGCGAGAGATGGTTGATTCGATGAAGTCCGGCAGCGTGATTGTCGATCTCGCCGCGCAAAACGGGGGTAACTGCGAGTATACCGTTGCCAATCAGGTGACCACCACCGAGAACGGCGTCAAGGTCATTGGCTATACCGATTTGCCGGGTCGTTTACCGACTCAGTCTTCGCAATTGTATGGCACCAACCTTGTCAACCTGCTGAAACTGTTGTGCAAAGAGAAAGACGGCAACATCACCGTTGATTTTGACGATGTGGTGGTGCGTGGCGTGACAGTGGTTCGCGATGGTGAAATTACGTGGCCTGCACCCCCTATCCAGGTTTCTGCTCAGCCACAGGCGGCGCCTAAAGCTGCTCCGGCACCACAGGTAGAGAAAAAACCTGCATCCCCATGGCGCAAATATGCGCTGATGGCGCTGGTGGTGATTCTGTTTGGCTGGCTAGCCGATGTCGCGCCAAAAGAGTTCCTCGGACACTTTACGGTGTTCGCACTTTCCTGCGTGGTAGGTTACTACGTGGTGTGGAATGTCTCGCATGCGTTGCATACCCCGCTGATGTCCGTGACTAACGCTATCTCCGGGATCATCGTCGTGGGGGCATTATTACAAATTGGCCAGGGCGGCTGGGTGAGTTTCCTGAGCTTTATCGCGGTGCTTATTGCCAGCATTAATATTTTCGGTGGCTTCACCGTGACTCAGCGCATGCTGAAAATGTTCCGGAAAAACTAAGGGGTAACATATGTCTGGAGGATTAGTTACAGCTGCATACATTGTTGCCGCAATCCTGTTTATTTTTAGTCTGGCGGGGCTTTCCAAACACGAAACGTCGCAACAGGGTAACAACTACGGCATCGCCGGGATGGCGATTGCGCTGATTGCCACGATTTTTGGCCCGGATACCGGCAACGTCGCCTGGATTCTGGTCGCAATGATCATCGGTGGCGCAATTGGTATTCGTCTGGCGAAAAGAGTCGAGATGACCGAGATGCCGGAGCTGGTGGCGATTCTGCACAGCTTCGTCGGTCTGGCCGCCGTACTGGTTGGTTTCAACAGCTATCTGTATCACGATACCGGTCTGGAACCGATCCTGGTGAACATTCACCTGACTGAAGTGTTCCTCGGCATCTTTATCGGTGCAGTCACCTTCACTGGTTCTATCGTGGCGTTTGGTAAACTGCGCGGCAAGATCTCATCTAAGCCGCTGATGCTGCCGAACCGCCATAAGCTGAACCTGGCGGCGCTGGTGGTTTCTTTCCTGCTGCTGGTCGTGTTTGTTCGTACCGAGAGCGTGGGCCTGCAGGTCCTGGCGCTGTTGGTGATGACCATTATCGCCCTGGCGTTTGGCTGGCACCTGGTCGCATCCATCGGTGGGGCCGATATGCCAGTCGTCGTCTCTATGCTGAACTCCTATTCAGGATGGGCGGCAGCAGCGGCAGGCTTTATGCTGAGCAACGATCTGCTGATCGTTACCGGTGCGCTGGTCGGTTCTTCGGGTGCGATCCTGTCTTACATTATGTGTAAGGCAATGAACCGCTCTTTCATCAGCGTTATTGCGGGTGGGTTTGGCACTGACGGCTCCTCAACCGGTGATGCCGAAGAAGCCGGTGAACATCACGAGATCAATGCCGAAGATACCGCTGAAATGCTGAAAAACTCGCATTCCGTGATTATCACCCCGGGCTACGGTATGGCGGTGGCGCAGGCGCAGTATCCGGTGGCGGAAATTACTGAGAAACTGCGCGCCCGTGGTATCAAAGTCCGTTTTGGTATTCACCCGGTAGCAGGGCGTTTGCCTGGTCATATGAACGTGCTGCTGGCGGAAGCCAAAGTGCCGTATGACATCGTGTTGGAAATGGATGAGATCAACGATGATTTTGCCGAGACCGATACCGTGCTGGTTATTGGCGCGAACGATACGGTAAACCCGGCAGCGCAAGACGATCCGCGCAGCCCAATTGCCGGAATGCCAGTGCTGGAAGTGTGGAAAGCGCAGAATGTTATCGTGTTCAAACGCTCAATGAACACCGGCTATGCTGGTGTGCAGAACCCGCTGTTCTTTAAAGAAAACACCCATATGCTGTTTGGTGATGCCAAAGCCAGTGTGGATGCGATTCTGAAAGCGCTGTAATGCGTGCTTAAAAGTAAAACGGCCTCTGCGGAGGCCGTTTGTTTGTTAAACATCCAGTTTACGCTGGGTTATCCATTCCACACGAGCCGGATCGCGATGCGAGAAAAATGCGCTGATCCCGGTGTCCATGGCGGCGATTTGCGTCATTTCTTCAGCTGTTAAGGCAAAATCCAGTATCTGAATATTCTCTGTCATACGCGCTTTACGCACGGTTTTTGCCAGAGAAATAATTCCGCGTTGATAAATCCAACGCAGCACCACCTGACCGATGCTTTTCCCGTACTTCTCGCCAATCGCGGCCAGTGTCGGATTTTGAAACAGGTCATTGCGCCCCTCGGCGAACGGCGCCCAGGCTTGTGGTTGAATATTGCGGCTCTGCATCCAGGCTACGGCATGCGGTTGCTGGTGGAAGGGATTCACCTCTATCTGGTTCACTGCCGGGATAATGCGGTTGAAGGCCATCAAATCTGCCAGACGGTCCGGGTGAAAATTGCTGACGCCAATCGCGCGAATTTTCCCTTCCTCGTAGAGTTCCTCCATAGCACGCCAGGCGCCGTGCACGTCGCCATAGGGCTGGTGGATTAAATACAGGTCAAGGTAGTCTAGCTGTAGGCGCTGCAACGAACGCGCAAACTGAGCTTTCGCGCCGGCGTAGCTGGTATCCTGTAACCACAGCTTGGTGGTGATGAAAAGTTCATCGCGTGGTACGCCGCTTTGTTGCAGCGCATTGCCGACCTGAGTTTCATTCAGATAGGAGGCGGCGGTATCGATCAGACGATATCCTATTTCGATGGCATCCCGCACGGCTTGCTCACACTCGTTAGCGTCGGTCATTTGGTATACGCCAAAACCGAGCAGAGGCATCTCAACACCGTTATTTAAGACGGTTGTATTCATGGAACGCTCCTGAACATCATTTTTGCATTGGCAGCAGATTAGCAAAAATCTGTTCACACCATTAGTCGGTTAAATCGGCATAGACCTATGAGCTAAATTCATTTTTGGCAGGATAATATGCGAAGTTTGTCACATACATTTGGCGCGGAAGGGGTGTTATTCATGATTGACACTCATAAACTTATGCTTCTTTCGCTATCTAATCACTGCCATGCACCCCGTATATACTGCCACCTGACTTTACCTAAGATAACAGGACGCTATGCGTACACGTGAACAGCGCTCGCCGGTTGCGACTGCAAGCCACACCGGTCTCTCTTTTATTCTTATCCTCAGCGGCTTGATGGCCTTTACTTCACTTTCAACCGATATCTATCTCCCGGCGATGCCGACCATGGCAGGGGATTTAAACGGCAATGTGGAGCTTACTGTTACCGGTTTTTTGGTGGGGTTTGCTATTGCGCAGCTGATCTGGGGACCGATCAGCGATCATCTGGGTCGACGTAAACCGCTGTTCATCGGCATGGTGCTGTTTATCATCGGTTCAGCGGGGTGTGCGCTGTCTACGGATATCACGCAAATTGTTTTCTGGCGGGTTTTTCAGGCGCTGGGGGCCTGTACAGGACCGATGCTGGCGCGTGCCATGATTCGTGATCTCTTTGCTCGTACTCGTGCGGCACAAATGTTGTCAACCCTGGTACTGGTTATGGCGATTGCCCCCATTGCTGGACCATTGATTGGCGGGCAAATTATTCGACTGAGCACCTGGCACTCTATTTTTTGGTTACTGGTAGTCATTGGTGTGCTGATGTTTATCTCTTTGCTGTGGTTGCCGGAAACACTCCCTGAAGAAAGACGCGTAAAAGCCTCACTGGCAGGCGCATTTCGTCATTACCGCACGCTATTAACCAATGGTCAATTTATGCGCTACACCCTAAGTTTGACCTTTTATTATGTGGGGGCGTATGCGTTTATTACCGGTTCGCCATTTGTCTACATTCGCTATTACCATGTCGATCCGCAGCATTACGGCTGGTTATTTGCGTTAAATATTGTCGGCGTTATGGCGATGAGTGCGGTCAACCGCCGGCTGGTGCAACGGCATGCGTTAGAACAGTTGCTGAAGTACGCGACGATGTTGGCGGCATTGGCTGCTGTTGCATTGGCACTGCTGGTTAAGCTGGAAATAGGGGGGATTATCGCCATTATCATCACTGTGTTTCTGCTGTTTTCGATGAATGGAATCATTGCCGCAACGTCGACGGCCGCCGCGCTGGATGCGGCCCCCAATATCGCCGGTTCAGCTTCGGCGCTGATTGGTTCATTACAGTATGGCAGTGGCATCATCTCGTCTTTACTGCTGGCGAGATTGAGTGACGGCACCCCCTGGACCATGGCCTGGATTATTGCGCTATTCACACTGATGAGCGCTGCATTGGTATTCCGTGTCAAACAGTAGTTGAACAGCCCCGCGAAAGCGGGGCATACACTCATTCCTTGTTAAGATCGCTCAGCAGGACGGCAATGCTTTGACCACCATTTGTTTGCTCAAGGGCAATCTTTACGATGATGGTCAGCGGTACTGAAAGCAGCATTCCAACGGGGCCGAGCAGCCAGCCCCAAAAAATCAGCGACAGGAACACCACCAGCGTAGAAAGCCCCAACCCGCGCCCCATGATGCGCGGTTCGAGGATATTGCCGAATACCAAGTTAATCACAAGATAACCTGCCAGCACGAGCAACGCGTCGTAAAAACCACTGAATACCAGGACCTGAGCAATAGGGGGAATCGCTGCCAGCACCGAACCGATGTTAGGAATATAATTCAGGGCAAAGGCCAGCAGTCCCCAGACAAACGCGAAGCGGACATCCAGTGCGGCAAGCATGCCCCAGGCGACCAGTCCGGTGACGATACTGATGGCGGTTTTTAGCACCAGGTAGTGCGAGACACTGTCGATAGCGCGTTGGATCGCGGCCATTCCTTCAAGAGGGCGGCTCATCATTTGTTTGAGTTTGCCGGGGAGTTGCGGTACTTCCAGCAGCATAAAAACCACGGTCAGCAATAGTAGAAATATCGAGGACATCGCATTGGAGAGTTGCGTTAATAAATTGGTGACCAGCGTCATTGCAGCGTTCGGGTCAACATATTTCACCAACTCGTCGACGGAAACCCCGATCCCCGCACGTTGTAGCCACGGTTCGATATTTTTCAGTGGGATAACCAGGGACGAACGATATTGCGGCAGTGTCCGTGCCAGCTCATTTAAGGAGGTACCTAAATAAGCCAGAAGCAGCACCATTAGCATGACAATAATAACAATCAGCAATGACACGGCGAATACACGCGGTATACGGAGCTTAACCATGCGTTGTACTACGGGATTGAGCACGACGGCGATAAATAACGCCAGAATAAACGGTACGATGATTTCGGCGGCAAATCGGATACCGGTTAAAATGATAACCAACATGCCAAGCATAATAACTATTTTTAGGCCGTTAAGCGTGATGATCGGTTTTGCCATGTGAATCCCTGAGTTTTTTATCTATATAATAATGTGATCTGCCTCGAGCCGTTATAACAAAAATCAAACGAGCCGGGTAAAGAAGTGAAAAGATTTTGAGTTCGCATTGAACCTATGATACAAATCATCTGTGTTTAACTACCGAGGACAATTATCATCCGCGATGATGAGAAGCAACACTGCGGATAATTGTAATATTATGGACAATACGTTCAGGATGTTTTTGCGTTTACCTACACTTCTTCGTACCTCTTCCACTTTCTTGCTCGCGGGTGAGCAACACTGGCGCAACGCGCTTTAGTCCCTTCTTCTGCCTGAGCTGGCGTTATGCGCTGAGCTATCTGATTCTATTTTTTGGTTTACTGCATGCAGTAGGCCCAAAGGACTATATTCTCAAGCAGGAGAAGCATCATGTTTTACTGGATATTATTAGGTCTGGCCATTGCGGCTGAAATTACCGGTACGCTGTCAATGAAATGGGCCAGCGTAGGCCATGGTAATGCGGGCTTTATTTTAATGCTGGTAATGATCGCCTTATCGTATATTTTTCTCAGTTTTGCCGTTAAAAAAATCGCCCTTGGTGTGGCCTATGCCTTATGGGAAGGTATCGGAATTTTATTTATTACGCTGTTTAGCGTGCTGTTATTCGACGAAACCTTGACCACGATGAAAGTTGCTGGACTGGTCTCGCTGGTGTTAGGCATTGTGTTGATCAAATCGGGTACACGCAAGCCGGCAAAAGCGAGGAGGGAGGTGACCCATGCAGCAGTTTGAGTGGGTTCACGGCGCCTGGCTTGGAATGGCCATCGTTCTTGAAATCGTTGCTAACGTCTTCTTAAAATTTTCCGATGGTTTCCGCCGTAAGGCTTATGGCGTGTTGTCGCTGGTGGCGGTATTAGCGGCCTTTAGTGCGCTATCCCAGGCGGTAAAAGGGATCGATCTTTCTGTCGCCTACGCACTGTGGGGAGGATTCGGGATCGCCGCAACGTTAGCCGCAGGATGGGTGCTTTTTGGTCAGCGCCTGAATAACAAAGGCTGGATTGGCGTCGCCTTGCTGCTGGCCGGAATGATCATGATCAAACTTGCCTAATCTACGTGCTGCCCGCAAATATGGGCAGCATGTGTTATCCCTTCGCCAGTGCTTCCAGTTTATCGCGAAAACCCGTCACAGAAATGGCGCGATTATCTGCCCGCCAGCGATCTTTCGCTGCAGGAGCGGAGCTTTGCACACCAATCAGTTGCCAGCCTGAATCTGTCTTTAACATCAATGGGGAGCCGCTGTCGCCAGGGAGCGTATCGCACTGATGTGACAGGACTGTATTTTGCGCCCAGCCAGTTACCACGCAATCCTGATGCGTGTACAGCTCATCCAGGTGATCTTCCGGGTACCCCGACTGAGTCACTTTACGGTCAGCGGCTTTTAGCGCTGCGGTTAACGCGGCTTTATCACCGTCAAATAACGGTAGCGGCGTGATCCCGGAGGGGGGATAACGTAACACCACCAGACCGAAATCCCACGGAGCCGCAGAAGGTGGGACAATCCAGCCGTCACCATCTGCTTTTAAGCGCTTGCCGAGAGAGCGATCAACCTGTCCTTCAATGCCGTGGATTTCATAGCGCCAGATACCCTTTTTCGACACAAAACGTAGCGCGACGGCTTTATCCGGCTTGCCTTTCGGTGGGGTGAGTAAGCAGTGCCCGGCAGTCAGGGCCAGGTGAGGTGAAATGAGCGTAGCCGTACACAGGTTACCGCTGGCGGTTTCCAGTTGCCCGATAGCGTCCCACGGTGATTGTGTCGGGTCAGTCACCCTCACACGATCATCATGACCAAAAAACAGCGTTTTTATGTTATCGGCTTCAGCAGCGGTCGTTGCAGGCTGCTCCGCATGTGCAACGACAGGAAATAGACAAATTGAACCCAGTAATACCGCAATGGTTTTATGCATATCACACTCTGGTGGGGAATTATGATTATTAACAGCAAACCCTCAGTTAATACTATAGACGGGACGGCGGGAAAGTGGGAGTAAAATCAGATAACTACACTCAGGAAAGATAAAAATGCATGGCGATAAGAGCGCAAATTATCAGGGTAATAAGAATGAACTCAAAGCGGTAATGTGACACCATTTTACCCTCCGAAAGGCGGCGCTAAATCAGACTGATTTAGCGCCGCATGCTATGGCATGGGGGACGCCATGGTTACTACAGATGTTTTATGCAGCCGGTTGAGCAGCAGGTTTAGCGGTTTCGTGTTTTACTGCTTTTTTGGTGTGTTTTTTAGCGGCCTGAGCTTTCTGCTCTGCGGCTGGTTTGGTTGCAGCTGGTTTAGTTGCGGCTTTTTTGGTGTGTTTTTTGGCAGCCTGAGCTTTCTGCTCTGGCGCTTTTTGTTCTACAGCCGGTTTAGTCGTGGATTTTTTAGCGTGCTTTTTGGCAGCCTGTGCTTTCTGCGGCGCTGCTTTGTGCTGTTTTTTATGATGAGTGGTTTTTGCCGGTGCAGCTTTCGTGGTCGCAGCAGCAGTCGGAGCGGTAGTCGCAGTTGTTTCAGCAGCAAATGCAGCGGAAGACAGACCCATAGCAGCGGCAACAACCAGAGCTAATACTTTTTTCATTCTCATACCCTCGATTTGGTTTTTCATTCAACCCCACTGCGGGGCCGTTGAAATAACTATATCGCTGTAATCTCTGGGCTTCCGTGAGTCATTGGTTTCGACGTGTAACCGTTTGTACAATGACTCACGGTATACGATTACAGATAGCGGGCTTCCAGATGGGCGCGGAAATAGCGGCTGCTCAGCGGTTCTCCGGTTGCCTGGGTAATGAGCTGTTCGGTCGTGAAACGACTGCCATGTTGCCAGATATTCTGGCGCAACCAGTCAAACAAGGCGCTAAAGTTTCCTTGCGCAATGGCGTGGTTTAAGTCTGGCAATGCACGGTTAGCCGCACTGAAAAGCTGGGCTGCATACATCGCCCCCAATGTGTACGAAGGGAAGTAACCAAAACCGCCATCGGTCCAGTGGATATCCTGCATACAGCCGTTACGGTAATTCCCGATTGTAGACAGCCCTAACCAGGCCTGCATTTTTTCATTCCACAAGGTAGGAATATCATCGACCTCAATGTCGCCATTAATGAGTGCGCGTTCAATTTCATAACGCAGGATCACGTGAGCGGGATAGCTCACCTCGTCGGCATCAACACGGATAAACCCCGGTTTGACCTGCTGGTTCCAGGCGATGAAATTGCGTTCCTCAAAGGCGGATTGATCGCCAAAATGCCGGGTTACTGCGGGAATTAACCGTTTCAGAAACGCCGGGCTGCGGCCTAATTGCATTTCAAAGAACAGGCTCTGAGATTCATGGATGGCGGTTGAGCGTGCCAGCGCGATAGGTTGCCCTAACCAGTTACGTGGCAGATTTTGCTCATAGCGGGCGTGACCGGTTTCATGGATAACGCCAAACAGCGCGCTGAGCAATTCATTTTCATCATAGCGGGTGGTAATACGGACATCTTCCGGTACACCGCCACAGAAGGGGTGTGCACTGATGTCCAGGCGTCCTGCGGTAAAATCAAAACCTAACTGCGCCATGGTTTCAAGGCCCAACTCACGCTGAACTGCGGTCGGGAAAGGGCCAACCGGGGCGATAAGCGATTGTTGTGATTGTTTGGCCACCACTTTATTGAGCAATTCGGGTAGCCAGCTTTTGATGTCGGCAAAAAGAATATCCAGCCGGGCGCTGGTCATTTCTGGTTCAAAGACATCCAGCAATGCGTCGTAGGGCGAACAGCCTTTCGCTTCAGCACGCAGTCGGGCCTCTTCGCGGCTGTACTTCACCACCTCTTTCAGGTTTTCAGCAAACCCTTCCCAGTCATTGGCCGGGCGTTGGCTGCGCCAGGCGTGTTCGCAACGACTGCCCGCCAGTGATTTCGCTTCGACCAGCGATTCGGGTAGCAAGGACGCTTGATGATGAAGCCGTGACATTTCGCGCAGATTGGCCTGCTCAACATCGTTCAGGTCTTCCTGCTGTGCGGCGGCTAACCACGTTGCCACCTTCGGGTCGGTTAACAGTTGGTGCTCAAGCACGCTCAGCTCGGCCAGCGCTTCGCCGCGAGCTTTGCTGCCGCCTGATGGCATCATGGTAAACATGTCCCAACTGGCGATTGCCGAGAGGTGGGAGAAGCGAGAGAGGCGCTGGAACGTGCGGCTGAGCTGATGGTAATTATCATTGTTACTCATTTTTTGTTCTCGTTCTGCTTAGGTGTAGTGAGAAGTTTACCGTGATTCATTCACTTTTCATAAACACACCTTTATGCCCGGTTTTCCGTAACAGCTTTTTATAGCGAAAAGCCAGCAGCACGACAAAACAAATGGCGTAGATAATGGGGAGCGGGGATAGCACTTTTACCGACCACAGGTAATGCAGCGGAAGCAAAATGGCGGCCAGGTAAACGTAGTTGTGCAGCGTTTGCCAGCGTTTGCCCATTTTACGCTGCGCGGCTTGCGTTGAGGTCAGCGTCAGCAGGAGTAAGATAACCCAACCCGTCATGCCCAGCGTTAGCCAAGGGCGTGAAACCAGTTCACGTCCTAACAATCCCAGATTTTGCATACCCAGCTCCAGCAGCGCATAGCTGGTCAAATGCAGCGTGGCCCATGCAAAACACCATAAACCTAACAACCGCCGGGTGCGAAACAACAAAGGCTGCTTTGCATAGCGCGCAAGCGGCGATACCAGCAGGGTAGCCAGTAAAAACTTCAGCGCAGTAATGCCCGTAAAGTGCTGGATATCTTTTCCCGGGTCGGCACCCAACCCGCCATGTTGTGCGGCCCAGAAGAGCCATAGCAGAGGTAAAAAACCGGCTAGATGCAGCAGTATTTTCAGCGCGGTTATCTGTTTTGCGGTTAGCCTCACTTAAAAATACTCCCTTAGGTCCATGCCCTGATATAAAGAGGCCACTTCATCGGCATAACCATTGAAAGGCAACGTGGGCTGTCGCTGTACATCGAGGATGCCACCCGAACCGATAAAACGCTCTGTGGCCTGAGACCAACGCGGGTGATCGACCTGCGGATTTACATTGGCGTAAAAACCGTATTCGTTTGGCGCTGACATATTCCAGGTCGTCGGCGGCTGCTCGCGAGTGAGCTTAATACTGACTATCGATTTAATGCCTTTAAAGCCGTACTTCCAGGGGACGGTCAGGCGTATCGGTGCCCCGTTTTGCGGCGGTAACGTTTTGCCATATACGCCTACGGTGAGAAGTGTGAGCGGGTGCATAGCCTCATCCAAACGAAGACCTTCGACATAGGGATATTTCAACCCACCGCCAATAAAGCGGTCTTTCTGGCCCGGCATTTCATCAGGGGCGTAGCGCGTTTCAAAGGCGACGTATTTAGCGTGGCTGGATGGCTCAACCAGCGCCAGTAATTTATGCAAAGGAAAACCTACCCATGGCACAACCATCGACCAGGCCTCAACGCAACGCATCCGGTAGATGCGCTCTTCTAATGGAAAACGCGTGGTCAGCGCATCATGATCCAGCGTTAAAGGTTTGTTCACCTCACCGCTGATGGTAAGCGTCCAGGGATCGGTTTTCAGGCTACCGGCATTGGCGGCTGGATCGGCTTTATCCAGACCAAATTCATAGAAATTGTTGTAGCCCGTCACCTTGTCTTCCGGCGTCAGGGGCAGATTGTTTTGCCAATGCTCGGGCTTTGTAAACCCGAGTGGTATGCCCGCCAGCGCAGGTGGACGATCGTTGCCTTTAAACCAATTCAATAAACTGGCCTGTGTCGGGGAAGACAACGATGCCGCCGCCGCGCCGATCCCAAGTGCTTTAAGGATTTGTCGTCGTTGCATAAAAAATACGGACTCGGCTGTAACATCAGCTTCCCGAAGTGGACGTTTTTTCTGCATAACGTTTCCTTTTTATTTTCATGTTAGGGGCAACAAAGCGACGTTTCCCTGTTGATGCCTGACGAGCGTATAGCGACATACTGGGCGTATGCGTATCCCAGGATCCTCACGAAAAGTTAAAAATTTTGTGATAACTTCCGCCCCTTGCCTGAGGTAAGCTTTCAGCACGACGAGAGGGAGGTGACACTGATGGCAGGCGCAAAAAAGATATTTTTGGTGGAAGATGACAGCGATATTGCCGCGCTTTTGCAACTTAGCCTGAAAGATGAGGGGTACGAAATTATTCATGAGGCTGATGGGGCACGAGCGCTTGAGCGACTTGAGAAGCATGTCTGGGATGCGGTTATCCTCGATCTGATGCTACCGGGCGTAGACGGTCTGGAGATTTGTCGTCGCATTCGTCAAATGAGTTTCTACCTCCCTGTCATCATTATCAGCGCCCGCACCAGTGAAACTCACCGCGTATTGGGGCTGGAAATGGGGGCAGATGATTATTTAGCCAAACCTTTCTCGGTGCTGGAGTTGATGGCCCGGGTGAAAGCATTGTTTCGCCGTCAGGCGGCGATGAGTCAAAACCTGCGTATGGAGGCGGGGATTATTACCGTCCATGGCGTGGAGATTGATCCATTAGCCAGGGAAGTCCGCCAGCATGGTAAATCCCTTGATTTAACGCCGCGTGAGTTCGATCTGCTCTACTTTTTCGCCCGTCATCCAGGGGAGGTCTTTTCGCGTCAGGCGCTGTTAGATCAGGTGTGGGGCTACCAGCACGAAGGGTATGAGCATACGGTGAACAGCCATATCAATCGCCTGCGGACCAAAATTGAAAAAGATGCGGCGGAGCCGGAAATTATTCTCACCGTTTGGGGACGAGGCTATAAGCTTGCTGCGGTTAACGCGGAGCATCAGCCATGATTTATCGCCTGTCGCTGAGCCAGCGTCTGACCCTGGTCTTTACCGCCATTATGTTGATTTGCGCGGTTGCCGTCAGCATTGTCCAGATCCGCAGCAGTAAACAGTATGGCGACGCCATGGTGCAAAGGCTCTCGCTGGAACTGGCCAGCAAGATTGTCAAAAGTGAGTCACTTATTGATGCCAGTGGGCAGGTTAATCGCCAGGCGTTAAAGGGGTTGTTTGATCACCTGATGACGCTCAACCCAAGCGTGGAGCTGTATCTGGTTTCACCGTCAGGTGAAATCCTCGCCGATGCTGCTCCGCCTGGGCATATTCAGCGCCAGAAAATTAGCGTGCAGCCGATTCAGGTTTTCCTTAACTCGGACGAACTGCCCGTCTACGGCAACGATCCGCGCAGCAGCCAGCAAAAAGTCTTCAGCGCCGCGCCGGTTTTATATAACGGTAAATTACATGGCTATTTGTACATTATTCTGCAGGGCGAAGATCTGAATATGCTGGCGAATACCGCCTGGCAAAAAACGCTCTGGAATACCGTGGCCTGGACGTTAATCCTGGTTTTATTAGCCGCTGCCATCGCGGGATTCCTGGTATGGCGATGGGTGACGAACCCGGTGAAAAGGCTGACTGGACAGGTGGCTAAACTGGAGCTGGACAGCATTAGCGTCATCAAACAGCTGGCGCAAAAAAATCCCAAACCTGCGCCGGCGAATGAAATTGCGCTGCTGGACAATGCGTTTATCGAGTTAGCGCAGAAAATTGCCCAGCAGTGGGATCTATTAGCGGACAGCGATCGTCAGCGCAGAGAGTTTATTGCCAATATTTCGCACGATTTGCGTACACCGCTGACTTCACTGCTGGGGTATCTGGAAATGCTGTCGTTGAAAGCTGATACCATGACGCCGGAGGAAAATCGACATTATCTTAGCATCGCGCTGCGCCAGGGGCATAAGGTTCGCCATCTGTCACAACAGCTGTTTGAGCTGGCGAGGCTTGAGCATGGTGGTATAAAACTGCAGCGTGAACGATTTGCTATTGGCGAGCTGATCCAGGATGTGGCACAGAAATTTGATCTCCCCGTTGCCACACGTCATTTGCAGTTGCACCTTGAGGTAACGGGGCCGTTACCGCTGGTGAATGCAGATTTATCGATGATGGAAAGGGTCGTGACGAATTTGCTGGATAACGCAATCCGTCATACGCCTGACGGAGGCGAAGTACGGCTAAAAGTCTGGTGTGATGAAGCTCGTTTGTTAGCCGAAGTGCAGGACAGCGGGCCAGGGGTAGATGAGGCAATACGAGAAGTATTATTTCAGCGCCCGACTGCGTTAATTCCCCGTGAGCAGCGGGCAGAGCGGGGCGGCCTGGGCTTACTGATTGTGCGTAGAATGCTCGAACTGCATGGGGGAGATATTAGCCTTGTTAATTCAACGGCAGGGGCCTGCTTCCGTTTTTCCTTGCCGCTGGCGGATTCGTCACTGCGTCGCTGATGAGGTTCCGGCATAAAGGGATTATAACGCTTCTGGCATTGCAACCCGGGGCATTGCGTAAAAGTTGGTAGGTTGCTTGTGATAATGAGAACCTTTATCATATTCTGGTAATTCATCAACTTATCTTCGATAAGCCCAAGGAGATCGTATGTCACAGGATGCCGACAACCTGTATATCGCCAGGACAAAAGCGGTGGCTGGCTGTTTTTCTATGTTTTTGTTGATGTTCGGCCTCACATTTTCCCCATTGTTTTTCCCCGCGAGTCAGGACCTGCTTGCCAAAGGGTTACTTTTTCCGCTGCTGTTTGCGCTGGAATTTGTTGTGCTGGTTCCGCTGTATTATTTCTTCTTTAGAAAAAGAGAGGGACTGGGCAAAGGCATTTTCAACGCCAGGTGGTTTGCCATTTTGTTCGCGGCGCTGCTGTTTATTCAGCTTATCCTGCCATTGATTTTGGGTCTCAGACAAACTGAAGCGTGGGTGACCAGCCAAATATCCTTAAGTAGTTATGCGTTGTGGTTATCTACGTTGACCCTGATATTTATCGCGCCAGTTTATGAAGAAATTGTTTTCAGAGGCTGTTTATTCAACGCGTTCCAGTACTGGTTCAATAATAAAACCTGGCTGTCGTCAGTGGTGGTATCGGTCATTTTTGCCATCATGCATACGCAGTATGTGGATCTACGCACGTTGCTGATGTTGTTTCTTGTGTCGCAGGTGTTGATCCTGGCCAGACTGAAAAGCAACGGTCTGTTGATGCCAATTTTGCTGCATATAGTGATGAACGGGACGGTTGTTGCTCTGCAGATGGCGGCTCAGACGTTACAGCCAGGGTGATGAAGGCGATGCCCGGAACCCGGGCATCGTGGATTATACGTGCAGACGGTGATGCAAACGGGCGCCAACCAATAGCGCCAGCACCAGCATCAGTGCGATAAACCCGCCCACGCCGTTCCAGCCATAGCTGTGCCAGAAAATACCCCCCAGTATCCCGGCAATGCTTGAGCCCAGATAATAGCTGAACAGGTACAGTGAAGAGGCCTGGCCTTTAGCACGTTTGGCTCGCGGCCCGATCCAACTACTGGCCACGGAATGCGCCGCAAAGAACCCGGCTGAAAAAAGCAACATACCGGCAAAAATCAGCCATAACGAGGTAAACAGGGTCATTATTAGCCCGAACAACATCACGCCTGTCGAGAACAACATTACCGGGCCGCGCCCATAACGGGTGGTCATGGAACCGGCTTTTGGCGAGCTCCAGGTACCGGTAAGATAAGCCACGGACAACAAACCGACGACAGCCTGGCTGAGTTCCCACGGAGACAGCATCAGACGGTAGCTGATGTAGTTAAACAGTGTGACAAACGACCCCATCAGCAAGAACCCTTCTGCGAACAACAGCGGAAGTCCTCTGTCACGCCAGTGCAAACGGAAGTTGATAAATAACGTTTTAGGCCGTAACGATGTCGGTCTGAAGTGCCGTGATTCCGGTAAGATCTTCCAGAACATGAGCGCGGAGGCGAGGGCAAAGCAGCCAATAGCCGCCAGCGCAATTCGCCAGTTAAAAAAGTCAGTAAATACGCCGCTAATCAAACGACCACTCATACCACCAATCGAGTTCCCGCTGATGTATAAGCCCATTGAGAATGCGACAAAGCTCGGGTGAATTTCTTCACTCAAATAGGTCATTCCCACGGCCGCGACGCCGCTCAGTGAAAGTCCTATAAGAGCACGCATGATTAAAATACCGTGCCAGCTGGTCATCATCGTTGAAAGCAGCGTACAACAAGAGGCGAGCAGCAGCGCGGTCACCATTACCGGTTTACGTCCTATGGCGTCGGAAAGTGGGCCGGTAAACAGTAAGCCGATTGCCAGCATGGCCGTTGAGATAGAAAGCGAAATACTACTGCTGGCAGGAGAGACGCCAAACTCATGCGACAGCACGGGCAGTATGGGCTGAACGCAATAGAGAAGGGCAAATGTCGCCAGCCCGGCAGAAAAAAGCGCCAGCGTGACGCGCATAAAAGGGGATGTACCGCGTTTAATAAAACCATCCGGCGGATTGACTATCTGTTCATCAACATCGCCCGCCGGGGCGGTATCGACAGTAGTTGTACGGCTCACTTAAAATCCTTGCTCAATCATTTACATCTATACCCTGCGTTTTTCAAGCCACGCAATGCGACGTGAAATCCATAGGGTCTACAGGACCAGCCTTAAGAGTATGAAAATCACAATATTCTGTCTAATATATTAATAATCTCAAATAATATCTTAAGAATATGAATATTGAACTGCGTCACCTACGTTACTTTGTGGCAGTGGCGGAAGAGCTGCATTTTGGTCGTGCAGCGGCACGACTGAATATTTCGCAACCGCCGTTGAGCCAGCAGATCCAGATCCTCGAACAGCAGGTGGGTGCTCGGCTACTGGCGCGGACTAACCGCAGCGTGGCGCTTACCGCTGCCGGGAAACAGTTTCTGGCGGACAGTCGGCAGATCCTGGGGCTGGTAAATGAGGCTGCCGCCCGTGCCGAACGATTACACCTGGGAGAGTCGGGGGAACTGCGCATCGGTTTTACGTCATCAGCCCCGTTTATTAAGGCAGTGTCCGATACGCTGTCTCTTTTTCGCCAATGCTATCCAGCAGTGCATATGCAAACCCGTGAAATGAATACGCGCGAGCAAATTGCCCCGCTCAACGAGGGTGCACTGGATTTGGGGCTCTTGCGCAATACGCAACTTCCGGACACATTGGCGCGGGAGGTCATTTTGCATGAGCCGCTGATGGCGATGATCCCACGCGCACATCCTCTGGCGCAAAAACCAGTGGTGACGCTGGCGGAGCTGGCCAATGAGCCATTTGTCTTTTTTGATCCGCATGTTGGAACGGGGTTGTATGACGATATTCTCGGCCTGATGCGCCGTTATGATCTGAAGCCAACCATCACCCAGGAGGTCGGTGAGGCGATGACTATCATTGGACTGGTGGCCGCAGGGTTGGGGGTTTCCATTTTGCCAGCCTCTTTTAAACGGGTGCAATTGTATGAAATGTGTTGGACCCCTCTTGCCGAAGACGATGCGGTCTCCGAAATGTGGTTGGTGTGGCCGAAGCATCATGAACAAAGCCATGCTGCACAACGTTTTCGTCAACAGCTTTTAGCCGCGGTGCAGCGCGATTAATTTAGTTTAAAAATGGTCGAAAATGTGCGGTAAATCACAAGGCTAAGTAAAAAGTTGACGGAAACCATTGAAGTGCTTCACCATAGTCTACAGATTATTTCGGAGCGCGAAAATAAAGGGAGTAAGTGGTGGTTGCTGATAGTCAGCCTGGGCATATCGATCAAATTAAGCAGACCAATGCGGGCGCGGTTTATCGTCTGATTGATCAGCTGGGACCGGTATCGCGTATTGATCTCTCTCGCCTGGCACAATTGGCACCTGCCAGTATTACCAAAATTGTCCGAGAAATGCTGGAAGCGCATTTGGTGCAGGAGCTGGAAATAAAAGAAGCCGGTAACCGTGGACGTCCGGCTGTAGGGCTGGTTGTCGAAACAGAAGCCTGGCATTACCTTTCTATTCGTATTAGTCGTGGCGAGATTTTCCTGGCGCTGCGCGATCTGAGCAGCAAACTGGTGGTCGAGGATTGTCTTGAAATGGCGCTGGTCAGCGAGACACCGTTACTGGAACGGGTTGTTGCGCAAGTCGATCAGTTTTTTATCCGTCACCAGCAAAAACTCGAGCGCCTGACCTCTATCGCGATTACCTTACCCGGCATTATTGATACAGAAAACGGTATCGTACATCGCATGCCGTTCTATGATGACGTCAAAGAGATGCCGCTCGGCGAAACGCTGGAGCGACATACCGGCGTGCCGGTGTACATTCAGCACGATATCAGCGCCTGGACCATGGCAGAAGCACTGTTTGGTGCATCGCGCGGGGCGCGTGATGTTATTCAGGTGGTCATCGATCACAACGTGGGTGCAGGGGTGATCACTGATGGTCATTTACTGCATGCAGGCAGCAGTAGCCTGGTTGAGATAGGTCATACGCAGGTGGACCCTTACGGCAAACGTTGCTACTGCGGTAACCACGGGTGCCTGGAAACGATCGCCAGCGTCGACAGTGTGCTGGAACTGGCGCAGGTGCGACTGAAGCAGTCAATGAGCTCCTCTCTGCACGGACAACCGTTGACGGTAGACGCACTGTGTCAGGCGGCCATGCAGGGCGATTTATTGGCGAAAGATATTATTAGTGGCGTTGGAACCCATGTCGGTCGTATCCTGGCCATCATGGTGAATTTGTTCAACCCACAAAAGATATTGATAGGATCTCCACTCAGTAAAGCCGCTGATATTTTGTTCCCGACCATTGCTGACAGCATTCGTCAACAGGCGCTTCCGGCCTACAGCCAGCACATTGTTGTCGAAAGTACGCAATTTTCTAATCAGGGGACGATGGCGGGGGCTGCCCTCGTTAAGGACGCGATGTATAACGGTTCTTTGTTGATTCGTCTATTACAGGGTTAACATTTTTTAACTGTTGTACGAAAAATTGCGCTATCTCAAGCTGGTTCTGGCCGTCATACCTTAGACTTTCTCCACTGTTTTATTTTCCTGACTTATATTTTCATAGCATACGGTGGAGTTAGTGATGCTGAAGCGTTTCTTTATTACAGGTACAGACACTTCTGTTGGGAAGACCGTGGTTTCCCGCGCATTACTACAAGCGTTAGCGTCAGGGGGTAAACGTGTGGCGGGTTACAAACCCGTCGCCAAAGGCAGCAAAGAGACACCGGAAGGTATGCGCAATAAAGATGCGCTGGTGCTGCAAAGCGTGTCATCCATCGAACTGCCGTACGAGGCAGTTAACCCTATCGCGCTGAGCGAAGACGAAAGCAGCGTGGCGCATAGCGGTCCGGTTAACTACACCCTGTTATCCAATGGACTGGCAAGCCTGAGCGAGAAGGTTGATCACGTTGTTGTTGAAGGCACAGGCGGCTGGCGTAGTCTGATGAACGATCTGCGTCCGTTATCGGAGTGGGTGGTACAGGAACAACTCCCGGTTCTGATGGTGGTGGGCATTCAGGAAGGTTGTATTAACCATGCCATTCTTACTGCACAGGCGATTGCCAGTGACGGACTGCCGTTGATAGGCTGGGTGGCAAACCGTATTAACCCTGGATTGGCGCATTATGCCGAAATCATCGACGTGCTAAGTAAAAAATTACCGGCACCGTTGATTGGTGAATTGCCTTATTTGCCACGAGCAGAGCAGCGCGAGCTTTCTCAGTACATTCGTCTGTCAATGCTCGGCAGCGTGTTGTCTGTAGATAGAGTCACGGCGTAACGTTCGCGACAGCACTGACGCCACGACGCAAGCCATCAACAGGCCGGGGAGCAGTCGATACTCCCCGGTCATTTCACAGACCATCAATGTCGACATAATGGGGGCATGGGTCGTCGCCGCCAGCAGTGTAGCCATTCCTGTTAAGCCCAACAGTACCGCAATGTCATCCGTCCCCGGAAGCCAAAATCCCCATACCCGACCCAGCAACATACCGATTGATAAACCGACAAACAGCGTGGGTGTAAACACGCCGCCGGGTGCCCCTGACCCGCTACTGGCGAGTACGGCCAGCAGTTTGCAAATGAAAATTCCGCTGATGACGGCGAGCAAAGGGGGAGAGAGTAAATACGATTGCACTACGCTGTAGCCATTGCCCCAGACCGCAGGAGTGAGTAGCGACAACAGGCCAACGATCAGCCCGCCCAGGGCTAACTGGCCTGGCGGTGCGAGTTTTAAGCGCAAAAAGCCGTTGTGGCTGGTGGTCATAAGCCACATAAAAAGAGGTCCGCAGAGACCGGCTAACAGACCAGTGCTGATAATCATCACATATTCCAGCACATGCAGTTCCCGAGTCAGATGAACGGTATACAGCAGCGCGTTGCTGTCGCTAAGCGCATTGGTGGTTAACAATGCGACGACTGCGGAGACAACCACCGGCCCTAATGAGGCGAGGATCAACGTGCCAAACAGCACTTCGGCAATAAATAAGCTACCCGCCAACGGCGCGTGATACGCACCTGCCATGCCTGCAGCCGCCCCACAGGCAATCCATAATTTCCATTCCGAACGCGGTGTGAAGCGTTGCGCGAAGCACGAGGCCGCCAGTGCGGCCAATAAAATCATTGCCCCTTCACGACCAATGGCGCTGCCGCTTGCCACGACGACCAAAGAGGCCAGTGATTTCACCAGACTTGCGCTGACGTCGAACTGTCCGTCAGTCTGTAGGGCTTCCATATAATCTGTAGGAGCCTGTGGGCGTAAACGATTAAATTTTTGCCAGCCCCAGAGTAAAAGTCCAGCCGCCAGACCCCCGAGCGCAGGTGTCAGCATGCGTCTGAACGGCGGCAGATTTGTCGCGGCGTTGACCAGGCTTCCCGTATCGTTACTCAGGAACAGCCACTCAAGCAATTGCATCGCATGACGAAATCCTGCAACGGCCAGGGCTGCAAGGATACCAATCAGCGCGGCGATCAGTAGACGCCGAAACAGAGTGCGCAGGTCAGGATAAGCATGTAAACGATGCATGGGTTGCCAGACAGGAAAATTCAGACGGCCTATTTTGCGGGTAATTAGCCGCAGAAGCAAAAGCTCAGCGTGCGAAACCCTGCGGTAAATGGGCAGGGAATATCCTGCCCGTCGGTGACATTAACGGAACAAGGGTTTATCTGCCACCGGCACTAATAACTGCGACTGCCAGTGTGCCAGCGTCAGGCGTGCCAGTTTACCCAACGCCTGATAGAACGGATGGTCCGCCTTCTCGATAAAAACATCGAGGAAGCGAGCCGACCACGGCAGTAGATGCCAGGCCAGCAATTGCTCACATTCGGTGTGGCGGCCATTTTCGGCAATCCAGGCGGTTAGCAGTAACAGTGAACCAAAGTGATCTTCTGGCTCATTCTGTTGCAGCGCAAACTGAATGCCGTTGTCGCGCATCCATTGACGTAACGCCAGCGTGGATTCACCAAACAACACGTTTTCGCGATCCAGCCAGACCGAACCCCAGGGCGGGGATGGCAATGCGTAGGGGCCGATGAACAAACGTTGCCAGGCTTGCGGGAGCGTTTCATCGCTATCTGTCTGCATCTGAGCAGCCAGCGGCGACAACGTAGCTTCCGGCAGCGGCCACTGTGCTTGCCAGCCATCTGCTTTTAACGCACTGACCATCGCAGATGCTTCAGCGCTATCTGGTGCATAGTAGAACAACGCGCCCAGAACGCGCGCAGCGGTTGAAAAGTTGTCACATTGTGAAAAATGGGTCATGCAAACAATCCTGAACAGTGCGGGTTGCCCCGCACCCGAGAGTTAACCTGCAACAGCCATTCCGACTGTCATATGCAAACCATAAAACAAACCACGACCAATGATTTCACCGGCCAGGACTAAAAGTAAACCTAACGCCAGCCCAGCGGCATGCGGGTCTTTACGGCGGATAAGCGGGCATATCCAGCACCCAAGACCTGCGGCCAGCAAGACGATGCGCCACACCTGTAAGCGGCCATAGTCAGGTACCAGCGCATTGGCGAATTGCACTGAGCTGTGGATTGTGCCGAGGGAAAGCCCCTGCAGGACAATCACACCCGCGCTAACCAGCAACGCCAGCACACTGATCCCCGCGAACACGTTGGCATTAAAAGAAACACCAGCAGCACGCAGTAGCAGGGCGGCAAAGAGTGGCCCGCTCAGAAGCAGGGTCATGAAAAAGGCCACCGTAGTGTAACCATTATACCAGGTCGGTACGGTATCTATCTGGTAAACGTTGGTCATCGCCCAGACAAACACCACGCCCAGCAGCATGCTTACCAGCAGCCATATTTTACCTAATGCAGCAGGCATTTTACCGAGAAAAGCGACCAGCCACCATAAACCACCGACGGCAAAAAACAGCGAGCCGCTGGCAATTTCATTACTTAGCGCTGACTCACCGATTCTGTTCAGCGAGTTAAATGCGCGTAACGGAGACCCTAAATGCATAACCGAGGCCAGGAATGCGATGCCCATTACCAGCCAAAGAAAAAACATACTGCGAACAATGCGCTGTCTTACAACATCGTCTTTAGCGGTAAACCAACCCAGCCCACTGACGATTAGCGCGCCTGCTACGCATTGACCCAGAACTGTGAACAGTACCAGCGGCCATTCATGCCATCCACTTCCCATTTTAGACCTCCTTCGGATTAGCCAGATAACCCGTGGTATCCCCGGTCGGGCGGCTATTGGCATTTGGTTTGATGACGATGCTTGGTTTGGTAAAGTGCGCGCCAGGGAGCGGCGCAACCGCGGCCAGGGTGCCGTGTTTTTTACGCAGTTCCTCTATCGGGCCGAAGTCCAGCGCCCGCAGCGGACAGGATTCGACACAGATGGGCTTCTTACCCTCAGCAACGCGTTCATGACAACCATCGCACTTGGTCATGTGCCCTTTGGCAGCATTGTATTGCGGTGCGCCATACGGGCAGGCCATGTGGCAATAGCGACAGCCAATGCACACGTCTTCATCCACGACCACAAAACCATCTTCACGTTTGTGCATCGCGCCGCTTGGACACACCTTGGTACAGGCCGGGTCTTCACAGTGGTTACACGCAATGGAGAGGTAGTAGGCGAAAACGCTCTGGTGCCAGACACCGTTATCTTCCTGCCAGTCACCGCCGGCGTATTCGTAAATACGGCGGAAACTGACGTCCGGCGTTAAATTTTTGAAGTCTTTGCAGGCCAGTTCGCAAGTTTTACAACCGGTGCAACGGGCGGAGTCGATAAAAAATCCGTATTGAGTCGTCATGGGTTACACCTTACGCCTTTTCAACCTGAACGAGATTACTGTGGGATGGATTCCCCTTCGCTAACGGAGAAGGGCGATGTGACGTGAGAATGTTGATAGAGCCACCGTGATCGATCTGGTCACCAAACATATCAGCATTGAGCCATGCGCCTTGGCCGATGGCTGTCACGCCGGGCAAAATACGCGGTGTGACTTTCGCAGCGATCAGCATCTGACCATTGCTGTTAAACACCCGCACCGTATCGCCGTGATGAATGCCACGTGAACGGGCATCGACGGGGTTAATCCAGATTTCCTGTGGGCATGCCTGTTGTAAAACATCAATGTTGCCGTAGCTGGAGTGAGTTCGCGCCTTATAATGGAATCCGGTGAGCTGTAGCGGATACGTTTTGCGTTTGGGGTCGTCCCAGCCGTCAAAGCCTGGCGCATAAGCCGGTAGCGGATGCACAATCTCGTCTTGCTTGAGTTCCCATGTCTCGGCAATGGTGGCCAGCCTTTCAGAGTAAATCTCAATTTTCCCTGAGGGCGTTTTCAACGGGTTTGCCGCAGGATCTTCGCGGAATGAACGGAAGGCGACATAGTGTTCTTCCGGGCATTTTTTCTTGAAAATACCGGTTGTTTTCATCTCTTCGTAATCCGGCATTTCTGGGTTACGTTCTTTGGTTTTGGCATGCAGATATTTCACCCACTCGTGCTGGGTACGGCCTTCCGTGAATTTTTGATAGACGTCCGGGCCCAGGCGTTTCGCGACTTCACTTAACATCCAGTAAATGGGTTTTCGTTCAAATTTAGGTGAGGTAGCGGGCTGTCCGAGGATTACATAGCCCATATTCCCGGCGGATTCATGTGAAATGAGGTCTTCTTGTTCAGTAGGCATCAGATCCGGCAGCAGGATGTCGCAGTACTTCGCCGATGCGGTCATAAAGTGCTCAATGCCGACAATCATTTCGCACTTACTGTCATCCTGTAAAACGTCATGAGTATGAGCAATATTGCCATGCTGGTTGATGAGCGTATTGCTGGCATAGCACCAGATAAACTTGATAGGCACATCCAGTTTATCTTTGCCGCGTACACCGTCGCGGGTGGCTGTCATTTCTGCGCCATGATCGATAGCATCCGTCCAGGTGAACACCGATATCTGTGTTTTTACCGGGTTCTCTAACATGGAGAACCATTCAACGCCCAGATCCCAGGTTCCTTCACGCATACCGGAGTTACCGCCGTTAATTCCCACGTTTCCTGTTAAAACAGAGAGCATGGTGATTGCTCGGGCTGTCTGTTCACCGTTGGAATGGCGTTGCGGCCCCCAGCCCTGACAGATGTAAGCCGGTTTTGCCGAACCGATTTCACGCGCTAACTGGATGATTTTGTCTGCGGGGATGCTGGTAATCTGAGATGCCCATTGCGGGGTTTTGGCAATTCCGTCCGGGCCGTCACCTAATATATAAGCCTTGTAGTGCGCATTACGCGGTGCGCTGGCGGGGAGAGTGGTTTCATCGTAGCCGACGCAGTATTTATCAAGGAAAGGTTTATCAATCAGATCTTCTGTGATCAGCACCCAGCCGATTGCGGCGGCCAGTGCAGCATCCGTCCCTGGGCGAATAGGCAGCCATTCATCTTCACGACCTGCGGCGGTGTCATTGTAGCGTGGATCGATAACGATCATTCTGGCATTTGACCGCTCACGTGCCTGCTCGACATACCAGGTTACACCACCGCCGCTCATACGCGTTTCGGCTGGGTTATTACCAAACATCACAACCAGCTTTGTGTTGGCGATATCGTCGGGGCTGTTACCGTCGTTAGCACCGAACATATATCCCATGGCGGCGCTGATTTGTGCGGTGCTGTAACTCCCGTAACGGCTTAAATAGCCGCCACAGGAATTCATCAAACGGTAGGGGACGTTGGAGTTCGTGATATTACCGCCATCCACACCGGTACCGTAAAGAACGTGAACGGCTTCATTACCGTAATCATGCAAAATACGCTTCAGGTTTCCGGCAACGGTATCCAGCGCTTCATCCCAACTGATACGCTCAAATTTACCTTCACCGCGTTTACCAACGCGTTTCATCGGGTATTTGAGTCGGTCAGGGTGGTTCATACGACGGCGAATTGAACGACCGCGCAAGCAGGCGCGAACCTGGTGGTTACCGTAGGTATCATCGCCGGTCGTGTCAGACTCAACCCAGTAAACCGCATCATCTTTCACATGCAGACGTAAAAGGCAACGGCTGCCGCAGTTAACCGTACAGGAACTCCAGACAGCTTTATCTTCAACAGGTTGCACTGATTGTTGTACGGCAGCAGCAGCGGCACGAATACCAAAGGGTAGTGACAGGCCTCCGGCAGCAAGTGCCAGTGAACCTATAGCCGAGGATTTCACTAACGTCCTGCGGCTAATACCTCCATATTGCTCATCTTCAGACATAACCCACTCCATTGTAATTGTCGTTATATATATTGTTTTATAACGAAATAACTAGCTTGCTAACAATGAAGTTGAGTCTACCTATTTATAGGTAAATCTTATTAATGCATATCAAACAGGAGTGACCCTCCGCGAACGGAGGGTAAAAAATTACTGCGGTTCAGCCACGTGGCCGTCTTGAGAAGGGCTACTGTTTGCGGGCGCGTTACCGCTGTGGGTTCGGGTATAGAGGATCTTGTGCGTATCATTAGCACAATGACCGACCACCAGTGAATCAGGCTGATCGGCCTGGTCATTAGGAACAATATTCAGCGTGAAACTGGATTCCGCGACACCATTATTCATAATGCGCTGTTCGATATCACTCTTCACGCGCTCACAGGACGCGGGCGCCGCCAGGATCTGCGGGGAAGCGACCAGTAATAAGCTCGCGGCAATTCCTGCTATGTATTTCATCATCAACTCCTTTCGTGATCGACATAAACTAAGATTAGCATTTCTGGTGTAAATAACTGTATTTGCTAATATGATTGAGAATTATCTTCTTATCCCGGTGAAAAATGTGAAGAAACAGACCCTGTTAGGTTTCCTGTGTATCGTGTTGGTTGGGTGTGATAACGCCAAAGGGCTGGTGTCCTTTACGCCGGAAATGGCCAGCTTCTCCAATGAATTTGATTTTGATCCGTTACGCGGCCCGGTGAAAGATTTTAGTCAGACACTGCTCAACGACAAAGGCGAAGTGACTAAGCGCGTCACAGGTACGCTCTCGCAGGAAGGCTGTTTTGATACGCTGGAATTGCATGATGTCGAAAATAATACGGGAATGGCATTAGTGCTGGATGCGAACTTCTATCGGGACGCCGAAACGCTGGAAAAACGGATCCGTTTACAGGGGAAATGCCAACTGGCGGAACTGCCTTCTGCGGGCGTAGTGTGGGATACCGACGATAACGGTTTTGTTGTGTCCGCCACGGGAAAAGAGATGAAGGTGCAGTACCGGTATGACGCGGAAGGCTACCCGCTCGGCAAAACCACCATCAGTAAGGACAATACGCTGCAGGTTGACGCTAAACCGTCAGCCGATCCATCGAAAAAACTGGATTACACGGCAGTCAGCATGCTGAACGATCACCCTTTAGGTAACGTCAAACAAACCTGTGAGTATGATTCGTATGCTAATCCGGTCAACTGCCAGCTGGTTATCGTTGACGAAAGCGTGAAGCCGGCAGTTGAACATCACTACTCGATTGAAAACACCATTGATTACTACTAACCGTTTTTACTGAGCGGTAGGTTGTAACAGGTTGGGACCCGGTGTTTTGTGATCTGCCAGATATTGCTGTTGGAAGATACACATGCGAATGGTGTTACGGTATTGGCCGTTAATAAAGAACTCATGAATCAGTTCACCTTCCACCATAAAGCCAAGTTTGCGGTAGATGTGAATTGCTTTTTCGTTCTCTTTATCAACAATCAGATACAGCTTATATAAATTAAGCACGGTAAAACCGTAATCCATCGCCAGCTTTGCCGCGCGCGTTGCCAGACCTTTGCCCTGGTAATCCGGGGAAATGATGATCTGAAATTCAGCCCGGCGGTGCACATGGTTTATTTCAACCAGCTCCACCAGCCCGGCTTTCTCACCGTCACACTCGACCACAAAACGGCGTTCACTTTGGTCGTGAATGTGTTTGTCATACAGGTCTGACAGCTCCACAAACGCTTCGTAAGGTTCTTCAAACCAGTAGCGCATGACGCTGGCGTTGTTATCAAGCTGATGGACGAAACGTAAATCTTCACGCTCCAGCGGGCGCAGCTTTACACTGAGGGCGCTTGCCATATCGTATCCTTTCAATATCTTCTAGTGAGCACAATGATTATGGGGCAACGGTGCGGCCAGTGCGACGATCGAGACAACGCAGGGTGTTAGGCTCCCAGTACGCATTCAGGTTCGCGCTTTGTTCACATTTATCACGGCTATCAAAAGCAGCGTCGGCTTTGTCCCACTCTTTCTCTGTACGCTTGTTGACTTTCTGACGCAACTGACGCGTATCGTTCCATTGTTCCTTTTCCATTGCGGCCTGTTGACGACTTTGCGCACTGTCCCCGGACTCTATGACCAGTTTACTGGTTTCAGCAAATGCGGAAGAGGTGTACACAGCCGCCGCCAGCGTCAGCATCGCCGTCAGGCACAGGCGTTTGGTCAGTGTAATTTTCATGGCGAATTCCTTTAATGAGAAAGGGAAAAAAACGATAAAACAGGGTTAAATTCTACACCATTCCTGCGCCAGGGCATACCCACTGGGCGCATATGGATACGTTGGACATATTCTGTCGTATCATGGTTAAACCGAAGGTAACTGAATAACTTCAATGCTTAAGACAACATTACTTTTCTTCGTCACCGCGTTATGCGAAATCATTGGCTGCTTTTTACCCTGGCTCTGGCTTAAGCGTGGGGCGACGGCCTGGCTGCTGGTTCCCGCTGGGGTGTCATTAGCGCTGTTCGTCTGGTTGCTGACGCTACATCCGGCGGCGAGCGGGCGGGTATATGCCGCGTATGGTGGCGTATATGTGGTGACTGCATTGCTCTGGTTACGCATTGTCGATGGCGTAAAATTGAGCCTGTACGACTGGTCCGGTGCGTTAGTGGCACTGTGTGGGATGTTGATCATCGTGGCTGGATGGGGGCGCGCATAGCGCCTTTTTTGTGATCAGTGAGCGCTTTTTCGATCTTTATACTTGTATGGTAGTAGTTCAGTTGGGTAAATTTCCTGCATCACAAGAACAGATGTAAGGATTAAAAAATGAAGATTGTCGGGGCTGAAGTTTTTGTTACCTGTCCAGGACGTAATTTTGTCACGCTGAAAATCACGACAGACGATGGGATCACCGGATTAGGGGATGCCACGCTGAACGGGCGTGAATTATCCGTGGCGTCCTACCTGAAAGATCATGTGTGTCCACAGCTAATTGGGCGTGATGCGCATCGAATTGAGGATATCTGGCAGTTTTTCTACAAGGGGGCTTACTGGCGTCGCGGCCCGGTAACGATGTCGGCGATTTCTGCGGTAGATATGGCCCTGTGGGATATTAAAGCGAAAGCGGCGAATATGCCGTTGTACCAGTTGCTGGGTGGCGCATCACGCGAAGGCGTCATGGTGTACTGCCACACCACGGGTCATTCCATTGATGATGTGCTGGAGGATTACGCGCGTCATAAAGAGATGGGGTTTAAAGCAATCCGTGTGCAGTGTGGTGTACCGGGGATGAAGACCACCTACGGTATGTCTAAAGGTAAAGGCCTGGCCTACGAACCTGCTACCAAAGGCCAATGGCCGGAAGAGCAGCTGTGGTCGACGGAGAAATATCTCGATTTCACACCGAAATTGTTTGAAGCCGTCCGCAACAAATTTGGTTTTGATGAACATCTTCTGCATGACATGCACCACCGCCTGACGCCAATTGAAGCGGCCCGTTTTGGCAAGAGCATTGAACAATACCGTTTATTTTGGATGGAAGATCCTACTCCGGCTGAAAATCAGGCGTGTTTCCGCCTGATCCGCCAGCATACGGTGACTCCGATTGCCGTAGGGGAAGTGTTCAACAGTATCTGGGACTGCAAGCAGCTCATTGAAGAACAATTGATCGACTATATCCGTACCACCATTACCCACGCAGGCGGTATCACCGGTATGCGTCGTATTGCCGATTTTGCCTCACTTTATCAAGTACGCACGGGTTCTCATGGACCTTCCGATTTGTCGCCAGTCTGCATGGCCGCTGCGCTGCATTTCGATCTGTGGGTACCAAACTTCGGGGTGCAGGAATATATGGGGTACTCAGAACAGATGCTGGAAGTGTTCCCGCATAACTGGACCTTTGATAACGGCTATATGCATCCAGGAGACAAACCTGGGCTCGGTATTGAGTTTGACGAAAAACTTGCAGCGAAATATCCGTACGATCCCGCATATCTGCCGGTAGCCCGTCTTGAAGATGGCACGCTGTGGAACTGGTAAATGTAATTTTTACGTACGAAAGATGTTGATTAACCCAATACCCTACAGAAGGTTAAACTTATGGTTAGTTCAGTCGATATTAAAAATAACGTAGACAATAAGCCCATTATTCGTCGAGTGGCTTCAGCATCCGCAATTGGTACTGCTGCTGAGTATTATGACTTTTTTGCATACGGGACAGCAGCTGTACTCTTTTTCGGTCATTTATTTTTCCCAAGTGACGATCCGTTAATAAGTACTCTCGCTGCTTTTGCAACCTATGCTGTTGGTTTTCTCGCTAGACCATTAGGAGGAATTGTCTTTGGCCATATTGGCGATAAGGTTGGGCGTAAAAAAGCACTGGTTATTACCATATTAATTGTTGGTTTGGGGACGTTCTGTATCGGGTTATTACCTACATATGAGAAAATAGGCGTCTGGGCTCCAGCTTTACTTATTTTTATTCGTGTATTACAGGGATTTGGGGTCGGAGGAGAGCAAGCCGGTGCAGTACTGATGACTGCTGAATATTCTGAACCCAAACATCGTGGATTTTTTTCCAGTTGGGTTCAAATTGGTGCCCCGGTTGGTTTCCTTCTGCCGTTAGCACTCTTTGCGTTGTTAAATGCCACACTTTCTCCAGAGGCAATGATGGATTACGGGTGGCGTATACCGTTCCTGTTGAGTCTGTTACTGGTTATTGTTGGGCTGTTTATCCGCTTAAAAATTGATGAGTCACCTGTCTTTGCTCAGATTAGGGAGACAAAAGCAGAAGAATCACGTCCACTCGTTGAAGTTATCCGTGATTTTCCTGGCATTGTTGTCAAGGGAGTCTGTGCGAAACTGATTGAAGCTTGCACATTTGCAATGTTCACAGTGATTGTTTTGGCTTACGGTAAGGCAAATAATCTTGATGCTAATATTTTGATGGAGACAATGATCGTTGCGGTCATAATAGAAATCATTGCAATACCGTTGATGGGGTCACTATGCGATAAAATTGGACGTAAACCTGTCTATATTATCGGTGCGTTGCTGCAGATCGTTATGATTATTCCTTTCTTCCTTGCGATTAATCAGGATAGTTTTTGGCTTACACAAATAGTAATGATCATGGTGCTGAGTATTGGACATAGTATGTGTTATGCACCTTAGGCTTCATATTTTCCAGAGCTTTTCCCAACTCATATTCGCTGTAGCGGAATAGCATTAATTTGGCAACTGGGGTCGCTAATAGGCAGTGGGATTCTTGGCTTAGTAGCAGTAAAAATTCTGCAAGTAACAGGTGGACATTACTATGGACTTGCAACCTATGTGATTGTACTTGGCGTTATCTCAATTATTGGTTTGTTGATGATGCCGGAAACCGCTCCGCAAAGACTTAAGCGTGAATACCAGCAGTGGCAGAAACATTAATATCCTTTGGCGGCAGTATGCCGCCAAATTCACCGACATCGGTACATAACTCAACAAATGATGTCATACCAATTATAGAAAGTTTAATGCAAATCAAAACATACAACCATACTGGCGTTACTCTGAGACAGTCCTGATTTCATTGATAAGTAGGTCATACAATGCAAAACAAGCTCTTAGCGGCAAAGGCTGCACTTCCTGGCTACGATCGTACAAAATTGGTTCCGCGTATTGTTCACTTGGGGTTCGGTGCTTTCCACCGCGCACACCAGGGGGTATACGCTGACATCCTGGCAGCAGATCACAATAGTGACTGGGGATATTGCGAAGTAAACCTGATTGGCGGAGAGCAGCAGATTGCTGATTTGAAACAGCAAGATAACCTGTACACCGTTGCGGAAATGTCTGCAGATGCCTGGACAGCAAGAGTTGTTGGCGTGGTGAAAAAGGCGTTGCATGCGCAGGTTGATGGGCTGGAAGCTGTACTGGCCGCGCTGTGCGAACCGCAGGTGGCGATCGTTTCCCTGACCATTACTGAGAAGGGGTATTGCCACTCTCCGGCGACCGGGCAATTGATGTTGGATAACCCGATGATTGCCGCCGACCTGCAAAACCCAAAACAGCCGAAGACCGCGCCGGGTGTGGTGGTTGAAGCACTTGCACGCCGTAAAGCCGCAGGTTTAGGTGCGTTTACCGTGATGTCTTGTGACAACATGCCTGAAAACGGTCATGTGATGCGCAATGTTGTCACCGCATATGCACGCGCGGTGGATGCTGAGCTGGCTGCATGGATCGAACAATATGTGACGTTCCCGTCAACAATGGTTGACCGTATTGTCCCGGCGGTAACCGCAGATACGCTGGACAAAATTGAACAACTTACCGGGGTACGCGATCCGGCGGGTGTGGCATGCGAACCGTTCCGTCAGTGGGTCATTGAAGATAACTTTGTCGCTGGGCGTCCAGAGTGGGAAAAAGCCGGGGCTGAGCTGGTGGCAGATGTTATCCCGTTCGAAGAGATGAAGTTGCGCATGCTTAACGGCAGCCACTCTTTCCTGGCTTACCTCGGCTACCTGGCAGGATATCAACACATCAACGACTGCATGGGGGATGAGAACTATCGTCTCGCCGCCCGCGCCTTGATGCTGCAGGAGCAAGCGCCAACATTAAAAGTGAAAGGGGTGGATCTCCAGCATTATGCTGACTTGCTGATTGATCGCTATAGCAACCCGGCGTTGCGCCACCGTACCTGGCAGATTGCCATGGACGGTAGCCAGAAACTGCCGCAACGTATGCTTGACTCTGTGCGTTGGCATATCGTGCACGGTAGTGGTTTTGATCTGCTTGCGCTCGGTGTGGCGGGTTGGATGCGTTATGTCGGTGGTGTGGATGAGCAGGGACAAGCCATTGAAATTAGCGATCCGCTGCTGCCAGTTATCCAGAAAGCGGTACAGAACAGTCACGAAGGTGAAGATCGTGTGCTGGCGCTATTGGCTATTGACGCTATTTTTGGTGACGAACTGCCACAAATTGAACTGTTTAAAAAGCAGGTTACAGAAGCGTACCTGACTTTGTTGGCGGAAGGTGCGAAGGCAACGGTTGCGAAATATGCGGCGAAATTACAGTCAGTAAGATAACGCTTTATGTCGCCATCCGGCTTTAACGACAGCCAGATGGCGCATTGTTTTTGGCATTCACACCAATTAGTTCATGCCTAAACGAATCAGTTCGAGGGGGGCATATTTGCCTTCACATCCTTCGATTTCCACTGTTTTACCGCGGCGGATTTGCTCAGCGGTCAGGCCATCGGTGTCAATGGCTGTAATACGGCCGGTGAGTCCGGTGTCACTAATCATGACGCGGCTGCCAGTGGTGATTGCGTTGCGGTTACGATCGTATGTTTTCATGGTGTTTTCTCCTTTCCAACTTACCGTCAAAGCCCGTGGGCTTTTAGTCCCACGTAACGGGCGCAATATAAATACGCTTCTCGTTAATGATTTTTTTTGTTTTCGATCAAAATCACAGCTTTTTTTATGGGGATATGCGGGAGAGGGGATTGTTCGGGGAAACTCACCTCAGTGAGAGGTGAGCTACGTATTAGTCTTCGCTAAACCAGTCGCTATTTTCCTGACGAATAAGCTGAACAGATTCGCTAATTTCCTGTAGGTGCAGCTTCATTGCATGCTCGACGGCATCGCCATCATGTTTTACCAGCGCCGCAAAGATATCATGATGCTGACGAAGTAGCATTTCAGGCGGAGAGACGTGATCCAGACTCATATAGCGCACTCGGTCAATCGTGGCTTTAATATTCTCGACGGTGTCCCAGGCAAGCTGGCAATCAGCGATTAATGCCAGTTTCTGATGAAACTCATCATCAAGCTGGAAAAAATCGTTGAGCTGCTTACGGTCAATGGCAATGCGTTGCTGATGCAGGTTTTGTTCCAGTTGATAGCACTGGTTGTCGGTGATCATCGAGGCGGCGCGGCGGGCTACGGCACACTCAATGGCCTGACGTACAAAACAGCCATTTTGCACCTGCGACAGCGAGATCTTATTCACGTAACTGCCACGTTGTGGACGGATCTGAATCAAACCGTTCTCTGCCAGTTTGATGAATGCTTCTCGTACCGGCTGGCGAGACACGTTAAAGCGTACGGAAACCTCTTTCTCCGACAATGGCGTACCGGGTGCAATCAGGCAATGCACGATATCGCTGCGAAGAATACGGTAAATCTGTTGATTTACCGGCTGTGTAGGGTTGAGCTGCGTTTCTACGGTCATTCATTCTTACTTATTAGAGAGTTAACCCGGCTATTTTATCACTTATCGCGCGCTTTCTATACCCGGCACAAGGCCGGGTATCTCATTTAGCTTCGATGCACGCTGAGCCCGGCAAAAGACTGGGTGACTGGCATCATCTCAAGGGTATTGATGTTGACATGAGCCGGTAACGAAGCAACCCACCATACGGCTTCAGTGACATCTTGCGGAGTCAGTGCAGTGGTATTTTCGTAGGTTTTACCTGCTTTATCATCGTCGCCTTTGAAACGCACATTAGAGAACTCGGTACCGCCAACCAGCCCGGGTTCAATGTCGGTAACGCGGATCGCTGTGCCGTGTAAGTCTGTACGCAGGTTCAGACTAAACTGACGAACAAACGCTTTGGTTGCACCATACACGTTCCCGCCAGCGTACGGCCAACTACCGGCGGTAGAGCCGATATTAATAATGTGGCCGCGGTTACGCTCGACCATGCCCGGCAAAACGGCACGAGTCATATAAATCAGGCCTTTGTTGTTGGTATCGATCATGGTTTCCCAGTCATCAACATTCGCTTTGTGGGCTGGCTCAAGACCCAGCGCCAGACCGGCATTGTTGACCAGAATATCGATATTGCGCCATTCGGCGGGCAGGGCGTCCAGCATCTCTTCAATGGATGCGCGATTGCGTACGTCAAGCTGGGCGGTATACAGATTATTACCCAGTTCATCTTTCAGTTCCTGCAGACGTTCCTGGCGGCGTCCGGTGGCAATAACTTTATGCCCATTCTCAATAAAACGACGCGTAATGCACTCACCAAAACCTGCTGTTGCTCCGGTTACTAAAACGATCATCTCACTGTTCCTCAACGCTTTTTATGTAGTACTACCATAGCACGTCATTTCTGTTCAGAGCTATTCCTGCTTAACGAGATTGCGGTCGAATCCTGGGAGGCCTACTCTAGTAAACAAATCGTTTTCAGGAGGAAAAGATGTCGTTAACAAATCCTTTTTTGCACCACAGCACATTACCTTACCAGGCACCGCAATTCGATCAGATTGAAGATTGCCATTATCGGCCCGCGTTTGATGAAGGTGTGAAACAAAAACGCGCTGAAATAGCGGCGATTGTGCAAAACCAACAGGCTCCTGATTTCACAAATACGTTGCTGGCGCTTGAGCAAAGTGGGGCGTTGTTGACGCGCGTCACCAGCGTTTTTTTTGCGATGACGGCGGCGCATACCAACGATGAGCTGCAGCGGCTTGACGAGGCCTTCTCCGCCGAACTGGCTGCGCTGGCCAATGATATCTACCTCAATGACGCACTTTTTGCGCGTATAGATGCCGTCTGGCAGCAACGCTCTTCGCTGGAGCTGGAAGGTGAGTCATTGCGTCTGTTGGAGGTGGTTCACCAACGCTTTGTGTTGGCAGGAGCGCGTCTTAATGACGCCGACAAAGCGCGCCTGAAAGAACTAAATACGGAGGCGGCGACGTTAACCAGTCAGTTCAATCAGCGTCTGCTGGCAGCGAACAAGGCGGGTGCACTGGTCATGGATGATGCCCGGCAACTTGACGGACTTAGTGCAGAGGAAATTGCCGTTGCGGCGCAAGCCGCCAGCGACAAAGGACTTGAGGTACGCTGGGTTATCCCACTATTGAACACCACCCAACAACCGGCACTTGCTGCGTTACGCGATCGACAGACACGAGAAAACCTGTTTACCCAGGCATGGACGCGGGCGGAAAAAAATGATTCCAACGATACCCGCGCTATCATTAAACGGCTGGTGGAGATCCGCAGAGAGCAGGCAACATTACTGGGTTTTGCGAATTTTGCAGCCTGGAAAATTGCCGATCAGATGGCGAAAACGCCAGCAGCGGCACTCTCTTTTATGCGGGCGATCGTGCCTGCTGCACGTCAACGCGCGCTGAATGAGCAGGCTGAAATTCAGAAAGCGATTAACCAGCAACAGGGCGAATTCGAGGTTGAGGCCTGGGACTGGGCATTTTATGCCGAGCAGGTACGCCGTGAAAAATATGCTCTTGATGAAGCGCTACTTAAACCTTACTTTGCCCTTGATACGGTGCTGAATGAAGGTGTTTTCTGGGCAGCAAACCAACTGTTTGGCATTAAATTCATCGAGCGCTTTGACATCCCTGTTTATCATCCGGATGTACGGGTTTGGGAAATTTTCGATCATGATGGCGTAGGACTGGCGCTGTTTTATGGTGATTTCTTTGCCCGTGACTCAAAAAGTGGTGGTGCCTGGATGGGGAATTTTGTTGAGCAATCGCTGCAAAATGAAACCAGACCGGTCATTTACAACGTCTGCAACTATCAGAAACCTGCTCAGGGCCAACCCGCCTTGCTGCTGTGGGATGATGTCATCACGTTGTTCCATGAGTTCGGACACACGTTACATGGTCTGTTTGCCAGCCAACGGTATGCAACGCTGTCAGGCACGAATACCCCGCGTGATTTCGTCGAGTTCCCGTCGCAGATTAACGAACACTGGGCGAGTGATCCGCAGGTTTTCGCGCGTTATGCTCGCCATGTTGAAACGGGTGAAAAAATGCCCCAGCCATTGCTGGAGAAGATGCAACGGGCCAGCTTGTTTAACAAAGGTTATGATATGACGGAGCTTCTCAGCGCTGCATTGCTGGATATGCGCTGGCACAGCCTGGAGCAGAGTGTGTCATCACTGTCAGTCGATGAATTTGAGCAACAGGCCCTGGCTGCGGAAGGGCTGGATCTGCAGGCGGTACCGCCGCGTTATCGCAGTAGCTATTTTGCCCATATCTTCGGCGGTGGTTATGCCGCAGGGTATTACGCCTATTTGTGGACGCAAATGTTGGCCGATGACGGCTATCAGTGGTTTGTAGAGCAGGGCGGGTTGACTCGTGAAAACGGACAGAAATTCCGCGAAGCGATTTTGTCCCGTGGTAACAGCACTGATTTAGCAGAGCTTTATCGCCAGTGGAGTGGCCGCGACCCCAAAATGGAGCCAATGCTCAAACACCGTGGTTTGAGCGCTTAAGACATTGTCAGCCAAAAAATTGAACCGGGCGCGATGCCCGGTTTTTAGCTGGATTTTTTCTTCCCCAAAATTCCTCCCTAAAATGAATCCTTAAATTCTGCAAAATTTGCAGGGGGCCTTCCTCCGCTCTGTGCCAGAAGTGAACGTTGTTAGCGACTGCCAAGATCAATTTAGAAATTTAAAAATTGAAGAAATAAGTCCTGCGCCATCTTCAAAGCATCATTTGAAAACGTCTCTGGGCCAGGCACATTACAACCCTCCGTGCCCATCCAGGTTTCTTCCAGACTCAGTCGTTCGCACGCGTGTATTCAGCGTCAATCGCTTCCGCATCCGCGCGCCAGCGGGAAAAAAGGGATTGTTGCTCGCGGATCGCCTGCATCGTTGTCTCAAGGTTGGTCATTTCGTCCTGCATCTCTGCGAAGCCGGTAAAATGCTTACGGTCAAAATCACTCTCTTCCAGCGTATTAATCAACCCCTCGCGCTGTTGATTAAAATTTCCCACCATGGATTCAATCATTTTCTTGAACTCTTCTTCACGCTTCGCTTGGTTATAGGTATCCCAGAGTTCAAGCGCAACGCCGACAAATACCAGCGCGCCGTTCATGCCTTTTGCAAATTTTATGGCACCCCAGGGCTTAAATTTCAGAAATTTGCCCAGTTCTAATCCGGCCATTTTGCCAACCGTTACCACGCCATCACGCGCCGCAATCACGGTTGTACTGTTGATGAAATTGCTCTTAACGATGTAATTGAGCCCTTGCTTACCCATGGCTGCAATATTGCCGTTGTAATGATTAATCTCCGCACTGTAGCCCAGATGCATTTTCCGGATAGCATTGTTAACGGACTGGACACGACGATCGAACTCGTTTTCGAGACGGGTATTAATCACGATGCCTTTTTCGCCTATTTCGTTCTCGAAAAATTCCACATAGGTTTCGAGACTTAGGCCTTTGGCCCTCAAAATCAAATCTTTAAAGTAATCAGTAACGAAGGTTTTCAAACTGATGCGGGCGTCAGTGATGTCGCGTTGCATCATGAGCAGCTCTTTAGAGAGCCGGGTATGCATCGATGAAAGACCTTCAACCTCCTTCTTAATTCGATCATCGTTAGCGATCGCCTCAGGAAGTTTTCGGAACAAAATATCCTTTATTACGCTCTTTTTCGTCTCTTCACTCAGTGCCAGTGCACCGCCGCTGCGCTCGATTTTGTAACTTGTCGCATCCTGCAATTCGACGATGTGGGAAAGGGCCTGGAATTTGTCAGGATTCTCCAGCCAATATTCCGTTCCCATATCAAACGGGTTGGCCGCAACAGCAACAATACTGAGCGCATCACGTTCCTGCTGGGTCAGCGCAATCAGGTCACTAAGGCGAGAACTCACATTTTGGCGTTTCACCAGCATATTGGACGTGTAATCCTCTTCGTCCTCTACGTCCGCTACCTCATCGAAACGGCTGAGCACAAACACCGTTCGGTCGAGCAGGTTCAGTGTGCGGAACAACCATTCAAGGTCGGCCTTGTGGCTTTCTTTAATCGGGTTGGTGGAGTTCATGACGTAGAGGATCAGATGTGCCTCGCTGATATACTTTTTTGTCATGTCCTTGTATTTTTCGACGGCTCGGGTGTCCTCATTGAACTGCTCTTTAAAACCAAACAGCCCAGGCGTATCGATCAGAACAAAATCAGAACCCACGTCGTACACTTTGACTTCGTTGGATGACTCCTGATGGCTGATGTTCATGCTAGCTTTATCCAGACGCCCCATCCATGCCGCTGCAATGGAGGTTTTACCTTCTGAAAAACCACCGATCAGAGCGATTTTTAATTTCCCATTCGCAGCATTCTCTTTGGCCGCCTCAATTTTATGAATAAGTTGTACATCGACCGGGACACCGACCTTTTCCCCCTGCTCGAGAAATGCAGTCAGTTCATCCAAAATGTTAATATTGCGTAACTGTTGCGCTTTAAAAGCCTCAAGCGTTTTTTCCATTACTTAGCTCCAGAAAAATCAATTTCATTAGATAACAGGCGTAACGCTGCGGCCGCCTGAGTCAAAATCTCATTTATGCTTGATACCTGCTGTACCGGTGCTTCCAACATTACTTTGAGTTCGGCTATTTTCTTCTTCAGTTCAGGGAAGGCCTTTTCGATACCTTCTAAGATTGCGCCATTCATATGAGCGGCCACATTGCTGAGATTTTTGTCAGCTGACTGCTTCTGTTGCGACATTTTGTAGTTGGAGCTGAAAAAGCTGCGCACCGCCTTGTAAGCCGCAAAGGCAAGGCTTGCGAGTGCAGGGGCAAGGATTAGCCACCCCGCGGGGTTCCAAAATAACAGCGCACCTCCTGCAAGCGATGCCAATAGCCCTGAGACCTTGATGCCATTATCAATATCAATGGTGAGTGGAAACTCGCTACTGAACTGATGTTTTTGCAGGCTTGCGAAGGTGTCGAGTATCTCGTGAGCGTGCTGCTGGAATTGCTCAATGATGTCGCTAATCTCAAGCTGAAAACGCTCGAGCTCTTTTTTCAGTGCTTCTGGGAGGAATTTTTCAAGCTTGCCGTGCTCCCTGCTGATAGCAGACTCCAGCTCACTTTTAAAACGGTCGGTGCTAATGTCACCGTCAATGGCCTGATAAACTTGTTCCCGTGCCTGATTACGGAACTGGCTAATTCCCTCATCAGCTCGGTCAATCAGTCGCTGGTACAGTGACTTCAGAGCAAGGTCAAGCTGCTTATGCGCACTGTCTTTTTTATCACTGAACTGACTGGCAAGCCCGGCATAGGTGTCCTGTTGCAGCGTAGTCACTTGTGCTGCAATATCATCCAGCACAACGCGAGTTTTTTGGGTATTTGAGCGGGTAATTTTTTCTTTGCTGTCGGTCACGAGCTGCTGTGTTAATACGCGCGCAAGTTCCGCAACGCCCGTTTTCTCAAGTAACTGTTCTCTGGTAAAGGATTTTAGAAATCTATCGCGGCTTTTAATGCGCGACCCGCCAGGCACCAAATGTTCAGCCACACTGAGAAACCCTGGCATGGCGCTGACAACCAGCGTATCTCGATAGTTGTCACCCAGTTGTTCGCGCATTTTTTCATTAAGATCCTTGATACTCTGCGCTTCATCTTGATCCACCAAGGGTTTGTTAAGACTCATCGCATTTGTCACACGCTTATTAAACAATGTCCAGACCTCGGTCTGCGCATTAAGGTGTGATTTAATTTTCTCCAGTGTTCCGGGATTTTCTTCATCACCTTTCTGCGGTGCAGTTGCTTTGCTGGTTACATAAAACACCGCATGCGCTTTCTCGACCGCTCGCTTAATTTGTTCGAGCACCTTGCTCTCTTTACCTTCAATACCAGGAATATCCAGTAGAGCAAAACGCTGGCCATGTGCTTCGAAAGGATAAAGAGTGGCTTCCAGAGTGAAGTCTGACAGACCAGTGCCGATGATTTCACCATCCGCTAGCGCGTTTAGTTCGCCAAGTTGGTTCTCCAATCTTGCCCGTAGCTCTATAATCGTCTGCCGCTCTCTGTCGCATTCCGCTTGCTGGCTTGTTAAGGACTGTGTTGCCTGACTAATTTCAGCGTCCAATGCCAGTTGTCGCTTCCTCAGCTGTTGTTGTTGTTTTTGCTCTGGGGATAGAATGTATAGGGCTATCAGCCGACGTATTGCGGACCAATGCTTTTTCTGATCTTCAATAAGCGTGCTCAGTAGCGACAATTCTTTCTCAAGTTCAGCTTCCCGCGCAGCATAGCTTCCTCGTAATTCTGCTATAGCCCGGCTAAGGGTCTCGATCCGGGTCTCATTGTCTTTCAACAGCCGTTCGTTGTTCTCAAGAATCTCAGGCGAGAGATTATGTTGTTGCTGAAACTTGCGAAAAGCATCTTGTCTGGCGAGTTTAGATTCTTCCTTAAGCAGGATGCGCAGTGCTTCAATAACGGTTGATTTTCCGGCGTTTGTTTCGCCGTAGAAGGCGATAGTAAATGTCTCCCACTCAGCATTCGCGCTCAAGCTTTCGATGGCTTCATTTAACCGTGTCTGGAAACTTTCAAGTTGAAGACGGGCTTGGTCGTTGGCTTTCTTTAGCGCAGTGTCGGTTACAGGCTTAGTAAGATTATCGAGAATGCGTCCAACTTCTTGTGAGATTTTCTTGTAGACCTGTCCGGAGGTCTCAATAGCGGCAGACATGCAGAATCCTTTGAAGTTAATCCGTTTTAATCCGTTGGGTGGCGGCATACACGACCCTGCCATATATACAGACCCTAATGTTAAATCGGCAGAATGAGAAATTTCTTTAAAAAAAACGGATTGATAACTGATTATCTACTATGACACATATCTGAAGCGCGAAATCGCGCTCTGCCACTGGGATGATGCGCCCGCTTTATTCTATAAGGATTATATTCGGGTAGGTAAGCTGATTTCAGGTATGGGCGGGCAGATTCTTTACCGCGAAGCTACTCCCATTTAAACGATGCGTTATCTTTGTTGAAAATGATGGTGGCCTGATGCCATTCCTTACCATCAAGGATCATTTCCAGACATTGTGTGGGGTAAAGAAAATCAGCAGGTTGAAATTGTTCATATTCGGATTCAGATGTGAGCATGACGTCATGATTGACGTTGACTATCGAACCCTCAGGATTTTCAGGGTCAGGGGATTATATGCACAATAACCGGGCCTGATAAAAATCATCGGGAAGCCCTTCCAGCATGCAGCCTGTAGCCCATTGAATGAGTTGCTCGTTCGAGTATTGATCGTTCGACTCTTCTGTCTTTTGTTGTGTGGTGATGAGACGGTGAAGGGTTTTGAGAAAAGAAAACATATCATCTCCTGATTGCAGGTCACGCCAACATAGCACCAAATAAACTGAACCGTCAGCAGACGAGAACACAATGTAGCGAATGAAGCAACTATTTTGGGAACATTCCTGGAACCGATGCTGATTAATTGGAAACCATAGCAGTAGTTTCTCTCTACCACCGTCAACGTAATGGTTGATTCTTAATCACATTTCATGCGGTTAATATTATCGTCTTTTTTGCGATTTGACTTAGACGTGTTTTGTTTCATTAAATATAAAATAAGAATAATCACATTCATTCTATTGCATTGATTATAATGGTTATTTTTATTTCAATTTAATTTATTATCATGCGAAGTAATCTTTATTTACTTTCCTTAATATTAATTACTATTAAAAAATTTACATAAATTTTCCTTTTGGGCGCTAAAATACCCATGTCTAAATGTTCATACAGGGAAGGAAACCGTGATGATCAGAAGAACACAGGAAATAGATGCAATTTTAATCGAACTTAACAAATCAATTGATGCTCATTATAAGTGGCTAGTGAAAATGTTCCGCTGTGTGGTGTCATCAGACGTTACTCAGCCTGATATTTCGGGCGATGACTCTCACGTTGTTTGTCAATTTGGCCAGTGGCTCAAAGACCATCCACAGCACGATGATGATGAATGTAGTTATGTCAGCAAGATTAACGCGACTCACGAGAAAATGCATTTGTTAGGCAAGGAATTGCTCTTGGCAATCGTGGAAGAGCGTAGCCATTCATGGCATTTCGACAGTTTCCAGGATGCGTTACTGGCATTTACGTCTGCGGTCATGGACTACAAAATATATTTACTGACTATCCGCAGTAATATTGATGTGTTAACAGGCTTACCTGGCAGAAGAATGCTTGATGAGTCGTTTGACCAGCAGTTACTCGATGCTGAGCCGCTTAACCTGTACATATTGTTGCTGGATATCGACCGTTTTAAACATGTTAATGATACCTACGGGCATCTGGTTGGTGACATAGTATTGCGCAGTCTGGCGTCAAATTTATTATCATGGACGCGATATGATGAGGTTGCTTATCGCTATGGTGGTGAGGAATTTATTGTCATCATCCGCACCAAAACGGACGAGCAGGCCTGCCAGGCAGGGTTGCGTCTTTGTCATCTGATTGGCCAGAAAAAAATCCCTTATCCAGAAGGCGAAATCGGTATAACGGTAACGGCTGGCATTACCAGAGTTCAACAGGGTGAAACGCTGGACAACGGTCTTGGACGTGCTGACAGAGCTATGTATGAAGGGAAACAGACCGGCAGGAATCGCTGCATGTTTATGGATGAAAAAGAGAAAATCACGTTAGTTGGCACCAATGATCAACCGACACCGCTCGTCAGAGCGTGAATTTTATCAGCACAGATCGGTTGTAGTTACGTTTCGTTTAACTTCCATTGTGGTTGTCGATGATATATTAGCCGACTATTCGTTATCTTCGCAGGGAATTGCCAGATAACGTATAAAGCAAAACACAAATCTATCCATGCAAGCATTTACCGCTGGTTTTCCGGCGGTTTTTTTTACCTGTAATTCAGAGAAATGATTCAGGGAAGGGAAGCAGGTAAAAAAATGGCCCCTTGTGCAGTTACGCGACAAGGGGCCGGTTCGGCGCAGGATTATCTCCGTTCATCAATCATCCCATCTGTGACTAAAATACGCGGCCAGGAAACCGGAAAATAAAATAATTCCCAGAACAGCCATAAAAATATTCATATTACCCAGCATAGTAAATGCTCCTTTATCTATGAGTTTCCTCTCTTACCTTAATTTCACCTCGTTAATGACTATAGTAGCAATTCAAACTTAAACAAAGAGTGAACTGTGTAATTATTTCGTCTGAAATGTAAAGTTATGGCTTTTTCTCGTCGAAGAAAATAAATAATAGTGACGGAAATGGCACCCCCATCTGCAAATAATCATAATTTCATCCTGTAATCCTCTGTAGCTGCCGGGTTGTCCGGACACAAGATGTTGCACGTTTATAATGCAACACCGCGTCATGGTGGTTCAATTCTTCTCTCTTAGTGTCATGCCGACGCATTCTTTTTATTTTCGCCTCATTGAAATATTTGTAATCTATTGAATTGTATGCTGTTTTTATATCTGGCACTGTTTTTGCCTTATCCCTTCTGAACACACTTAATTTGCACCGTTTTGTCTGTCCGGCTGCACCGGAGCTTTCAGCAAGTCTACTTTCAGGAGTGAAACTATGCAGCGTCGTACATTATTAAAAGCCTTTGCTCTTTCGGCCTCTGTTGTGGCTATGGGGATGAGTTTTAGCGTTCAGGCTGCCGACACCATTAAAGTTGGCATCATGCATTCGTTGTCCGGGACAATGGCTATTTCTGAAACACCGCTGAAGGATGTGGCGTTGATGACCATTGATGAGATCAACGCCAAAGGCGGTGTACTGGGAAAAAAACTGGAGCCGGTAGTGGTCGATCCGGCATCAAACTGGCCGCTGTTTGCCGAAAAAGCCCGTCAGTTGCTAAGCCAGGACAAAGTGGCGGTGGTTTTGGGTTGCTGGACATCGGTTTCGCGCAAATCTGTACTGCCGGTATTTGAAGAGTTAAACGGCCTGTTGTTCTATCCCGTGCAGTACGAAGGTGAAGAGATGTCACCTAACGTTTTCTATACCGGCGCCGCGCCCAATCAGCAGGCCATTCCGGCGGTTGAGTATCTGATGAGTGAAGACGGTGGCAGTGCAAAACGTTTCTTCCTGCTGGGCACCGACTACGTCTATCCGCGAACAACCAATAAAATTCTCCGTGCCTGGCTGCATTCAAAAGGCGTCGCCGATAAAGACATTGAAGAGGTTTATACCCCGTTTGGCCACAGTGATTACCAGACCATCGTCGCCAGCATCAAAAAATTCTCCGCCGGGGGCAAAACGGCGGTGGTATCTACCATTAATGGCGACTCTAACGTTCCGTTCTATAAAGAGCTGGCAAACCAGGGCCTGAAAGCGACCGATGTTCCGGTCGTTGCGTTCTCTGTTGGAGAAGAGGAGTTGCGCGGTATTGATACCAAACCTCTGGTAGGCAATCTTGCGGCCTGGAACTATTTTGAATCCGTTGATAATGCCACCAATAAGCAATTTATTGCTGATTACCGCGCCTATGCGAAAGCGCACAAACTGCCGAATGCGGATTCTGTGGTCACGAACGATCCGATGGAAGCCACGTATGTTGGCCTGCACATGTGGGCGCAGGCTGTTGAAAAAGCCGGAACGACGGATGTCGATAAAGTTCGCGCAGCCATGGCGGGGCAATCATTCGCTGCACCTTCTGGCTTTACGCTGACAATGGATGCAACGAACCACCACCTGCATAAACCCGTCATGATTGGCGAAATCGAAAGTAACGGTCAGTTTAACGTGGTATGGCAAACGGATGCCCCGGTCCGTGCCCAACCGTGGAGTCCGTATATCGCCGGGAATGATAAAAAATCTGAACAACCCGTCAAAACCGCCAGCAACTGATCTTACGCCCTCCTGTGGGAGGGCCCAATTTTGGAGAACGCTATCATGAAAGCCATGCGCTTTATTCGTGGCGTGTTGTTGCTGACGTGGCTTTTGCCGTGGATAGCGCAGGCAACAGATGCCGATACCTTCGCCGCGGCCAGTCGGACACAGCAGGCGACATTACTGGAACAATGGGCGATTAACCCCGATGTGCAGCGTTTACCTTTGCTGAATGCCCTGAGTGGCGAAAACCTGCTGACCGATGGCGTTAAAAATGCATTCACGATGAACGGTTCGCATGTGCAATCACTGGGGGCGGCCAGCACGCCCAGTGGCGAATTAAAAAAAATCCGCCTGACTAACCGCCTGCGTAATCTGGTGGCTGGCACATTGGCTATTCATCAACTTTTAAGTGACAGTGTCACTTTGAGAGTGGCTGCCGCCCGGACATTACAGCGTGAAGCACTGCCAGACATGTTGCCATTTTTGCAGCACAGGCTAATGCAGGAGACGGATGCTGGCGTGAAATCCGCCCTGGCGGCTGCTCTGGCAAATCTGCAACTGAGCAGTACTTCGCCCGATGTCAGGCGCCAGGCCATCGAATTGCTGGGTGCATCCAATGATCCTGAAACACAGGCGCGATTACAGCCCTTCACCCAGCTGGAACATGAACCCGATGCACGCGTACGCGCTGCCGCCAGTGAAAGCCTGAATACCATCGGGCATCGAATGAAGGTTGGAGAGCTGCTTGGCCAGGCGTTTATGGGATTATCTCTGGGGTCTATTTTATTGCTGGCGGCGCTAGGGCTGGCCATTACCTACGGGCTGCTCGGTGTCATTAATATGGCGCACGGTGAAATGCTGATGCTTGGCGCTTACTGTACCTGGATAGTGCAACAGCTGATGAGCCAGTTTTTCCCGCAGTGGTTAGCCTTTTATCCGCTGATTGCGCTACCGGTTGCCTTCTTGCTGACCGCCACTATTGGAATGCTGCTGGAACGCGGAGTGATCCGCCATTTATACGGACGCCCACTTGAGACGCTACTGGCAACCTGGGGGATTAGCCTGATGCTGATCCAGTTGGTGCGTATGACCTTTGGTGCGCAAAACCTTGAGGTTGCCAACCCGGCATGGCTGTCGGGAGGTATTCAGGTCTATGCCAATCTTATTTTACCCTGGAACCGGATTGTGGTGCTGGGATTTGCCATTCTGGTGCTGTTTTTCACCTGGTTGTTGCTGAATAAAACCCGTCTGGGTATGCGCGTGCGTGCGGTGACGCAAAACCGCAGCATGGCTGACTGCTGCGGTGTTCCCACGGGGCGGGTGGATATGTTGGCGTTTGGTCTGGGGTCGGGCATTGCCGGACTGGGAGGGGTGGCGCTATCGCAGTTGGGCAACGTGGGACCAGAACTGGGGCAAAGCTACATCATTGATTCATTTTTGGTGGTGGTGCTGGGTGGCGTGGGGCAGCTGGCCGGGAGCGTTGCGGCGGCGTTTGGTTTGGGGATTTTCAACAAGATTCTCGAACCGCAGGTTGGGGCCGTCCTCGGCAAAATTATGATTCTGGTGCTGATTATTCTGTTTATTCAAAAACGTCCGCAGGGGCTGTTTGCGCTAAAAGGGAGGGTCATTGACTGATGACGATGCCAATGACATTAACGCTGGCGCGCAAAGCGCCGCGTATTACCTGTGTGCTGGGGCTGGCTTTACTGCTGGCACTGATTATTCTGCCATTTCTCGCGCTGCTGCCTGCGGATCATCCGCTGGCGATATCTGTCTGGACACTGACACTGGTCGGGAAAATTCTCTGTTATGCCATTGTGGCTGTTGCCCTGGATCTGGTGTGGGGATATGCCGGAATGCTGTCGCTGGGCCACGGTATTTTCTTTGCACTGGGCGGTTATGCGATGGGGATGTACCTGATGCGCCAGGCATCTGGTGAAGGGGTGCCCGCGTTTATGTCGTTCCTGTCGTGGACTGAACTTCCGTGGTTCTGGTGGGGAACGCAGCATTTTCTTTGGGCGATGGTGCTGATTGTTATGGTGCCTGGTTTACTGGCGTTGGTGTTTGGCTGGTTTGCCTTCCGCTCAAAAATCAAAGGTGTCTACTTTTCCATCATGACGCAGGCGCTGACCTTTGCCGGCATGCTGCTGTTCTTCCGTAACGAAACCGGGTTTGGCGGTAATAACGGATTTACCGGTTTTACCACTATTCTGGGATTTTCGGTGACGGCGACCACGACGCGTATCGCGTTGTTCCTGGCGACCGTTGTGCTGCTGATTCTGGCGCTGTGGATCGGGTGGGCGCTGGCTCGCAGTAAATTTGGCCGTATTTTGACCGCCGTTCGTGACGCTGAAAATCGGTTGATGTTCTGCGGGTATGACCCAAAGGGCTTCAAACTCCTGGTGTGGACGCTCTCCGCCGTCCTGTGCGGGCTGGCGGGGGCGCTGTATGTTCCGCAGGTGGGCATCATTAACCCCAGTGAAATGTCACCCACCAACTCAATTGAAGCCGCGATTTGGGTCGCACTGGGGGGGCGCGGTACGTTGATTGGCCCGGTGTTTGGCGCAGTGCTGGTGAACGGCGCTAAAAGCTGGTTTACCGTCATCATGCCGGAATACTGGCAACTGTTTCTCGGCCTGATTTTTATTGGCGTTACGCTGTTTTTGCCTCGCGGCGTGACTGGTCTGTTTCGCAAGGGAGACAAATAATGCAGCCAGATGAAGGGCTTTTTACCCGCCAGATGCCGGGCGATCGTTTTCGCAATCAAACCGATCCGGTGCTCCAACTGGAAAAAATAAACGTTAACTTTGATGGTTTCCAGGCGCTAACGGATTTGACGCTCAATATTGGGGTGGGAGAGTTACGCTGCGTTATTGGACCCAATGGCGCAGGAAAAACCACCCTGATGGATGTCATCACCGGTAAAACGAAGCCGCAAAGTGGGCAGGCGATTTACGATCAATCCATTGATTTAACATCACTCGACGCTATCGCCATTGCTCGCCAGGGCATTGGTCGCAAATTTCAGAAACCGACCGTATTTGAAGCGCTGACGGTGGAAGAAAACCTCGAGTTGGCGATGAAAAATGATAAATCCGTTTGGGGTTCCTTACGCGCGTGTTTATCGGGAGAACAGCGGGATCGCATCGATGACATGTTGACGCTGTTGCGACTGAGTAACGAACGCGCCCGTCGTGCCGGACGCCTTTCCCATGGACAGAAACAATTTCTGGAGATTGGTATGTTGCTGGTGCAGGAGCCGCATTTGCTGCTCCTGGATGAACCGGCGGCCGGGATGACGGATGCCGAGACGGAATACAGCGCTGAACTGTTTCGCCAGCTTGCCGGAAAACATTCTCTGATGGTGGTTGAGCACGATATGGGGTTTGTTGAAAGCATTGCTGATCACGTCACGGTATTGCACCAGGGGCGGGTACTGGCCGAGGGGAGCCTGCGCGATGTTCAGTCCAACGAGCAGGTGATTGAAGTGTATCTCGGACGCTAAGGAGTGCTGATGCTACAGGTAAATGAACTAAATCAATACTATGGCGGCAGCCATATCCTGCGCGGCGTGAGTTTTGAGGCGCGTATCGGTGAAGTAACATGTCTGCTGGGGCGTAATGGGGTTGGCAAAACGACACTGCTGAAGTGCTTGATGGGGCTGATTCCAACCCGCAGCGGCAGCGTTATCTGGCAGGGTAAAAACATGACTCACCGTAAGCCACATCAACGGGTGCAGGCGGGGGTAGCGTATGTGCCGCAGGGGCGCGACATTTTTCCTCGCCTGACGGTGGAAGAGAATCTGTTGCTGGGACTCTCCCGATTTTCAGCACAACAGGCAAAACGTGTACCGGATGAAATTTATGCGTTGTTTCCGGTATTACAGGAGATGAAATACCGACGGGGCGGTGATTTGTCGGGTGGGCAACAGCAGCAGTTAGCTATTGGCCGGGCGCTGGCCAGTCGCCCGCAGTTGTTGATCCTCGATGAACCAACAGAGGGGATCCAGCCTTCGGTGATTAAGGAGATTGGCCTGGTTATCAGCCAACTGGCCCATCGTGGTGATATGGCCATATTGCTGGTGGAGCAGTTTTATGACTTTGCCGAACAGCTTGCGGACAAATACCTGTTAATGTCGCGAGGAAACATTATTCAACGCGGATCTGGTGAAAACATGGCAGCAGAAGGTGTGCGTGGGTTGGTTGCTATCTGAATCAGGCGACAGCGGCGTTTTGTCACTGTCGCCGTAATGTTCAGCAGACTGCCGGCTGGCTCCAGGGTTTGGCGCGCATGCCTTTTATCATTAACGCCCAGGCAAGGACAATCGCCACCATTAGTGCGACAAACAGCGACCAGGGGGGCAGCGTGGTCAGGATGACTCCACTGACTAATGGGTTGACCGCCGCGCCAAGCCAGCCCAGTGACTGGGCGGAAAAATAACTGGCTTTCATGCCTGCCGGCGCGATGTTGTCGATCAGCATGTATTCACCCGGTGCATAGATGACTTCGCCAATGGTGAAAAAGGCGGCTGAAATCCCCCAGAACAGCAGGCTGTTGCCAGAGAAGGTAAAACCGACCAGACCGATAACAAAAAACAGTGTACCTGCAGCCATCAGTGGGCGGATGTTTGCAGACGTCAGTCTGCGTCCGACAGCATATTGCAGCGATACCACAATTGCCGCGTTGACGGGCAGAACGACTGCCACCACCTTCTCAGCAAAATCACCATCGGCAACCACCATCACGTACTGAGAAATACAGGATGCAAATGCACCACCGACAAACGAGGCCAGAAAAGCAGACAACGTAAACCAGCATAATGCTTTATCGCGCAGCAAAACCGAGGGTGACCATACTGTCGCGTTCAAACCTTCAGAAGGGATAGCGGAGCGCTTTACCCATGTCTGGATAAACACCAGCGGGAAGGCTGAACATATGGCCGCCAACCAGAACGGCAGGTTAATGCTTTGCATAACCAGTAGCGTGCCCAACGGCGGGCCAACGGTCCAGCCGATGTTCAGCACGGTGTAGTTCAGTGAGAAAATCTTTGTTTTATTGGTGGCTGAGAGGTTATCGGCAAACCAGGCTTTCAGCACGGTGGCAAACACGGAGTAGGCACAGTTGATCAGCGCGAAGAGCAGAACTACCACCACCACGTTATGCACCAGAGGAATCGCGATAAAGCCGGAAGCAAAGCCCGCGATCGCCAGCAGCATAAAGCGTTTTTTTTCAAATTTATCGGCCAGGATGCCGAATCCAAGACTGAAAACGACGCCAATAGTCAGTGCTACTGTCATTGCATAACCGATCAGATCGACACCCAGGCCATACTGACGACTGAGGTAAATCGTCATGAATGGTAGCGTGGCTCCGCGTCCAATGGTTAATAGTAATGATGACGCGAGTAATGCAAGGGTCGACCTTCTCAGCGAGATATTCATTTTTTTGCCCGACAGTGCATGTTGTTATGTTTTTTTTAGATATCAGAAACAAATAGCATGCTAAAAGTGTGATGTACACTCAATAAGTTGTCTGAAAATGCCCTGTGTGGCCTACCTGAATTAATGATCTGTTACGGTACAACGATTTCCGTTACCTTAACTTGTTTACAAAAATTTAATATTTGCAGGGGCGGTGGTATGTCGCGTAAAGATGGGTTGTTGGCGTTACTGGTTGTCGTGGTATGGGGGCTTAACTTTGTCGTCATCAAAGTGGGCTTGCACAATATGCCGCCGTTGATGCTGGCAGGCTTGCGCTTTTTACTGGTGGCGTTTCCTGCGATCTTTTTTGTTGCCCGCCCGAAGATCCCGCTTTCGCTGTTACTTGGCTATGGCCTGACCATCAGCTTCGGTCAGTTCGCTTTTCTGTTCAGCGCCATCAAATTTGGGATGCCTGCCGGTCTGGCATCGCTGGTTTTACAAGCGCAAGCGTTTTTCACCATCGTGCTCGGGGCGTTCGCCTTTGGCGAGCGTTTGCAGGGGAAGCAACTGGTCGGTATCGCGCTGGCGGTGTTTGGTGTACTGGTATTGATTGAGGCGAGTCTCAATGGACAACATGTCGGTATGCTTGGCTTTATGCTGACGCTGGCGGCGGCACTGAGTTGGGCGTGCGGCAATATCTTTAATAAGAAAATTATGCAGCATACTTCGCGTCCAGCGGTCATGTCGCTGGTGGTGTGGAGCGCATTAATTCCTGTCGTTCCGTTTTTTCTGGCATCGGCATTGCTTGATGGCCCAACGCAAATCGTGCAGAGCCTTGTGGCAATCGATATGACTACCATCCTGTCACTGGTGTATCTGGCCTTTGTGGCGACTATTGTGGGCTATGGCATTTGGGGTTCTCTGCTGGGACGCTATGAAACCTGGCGTGTTGCGCCACTGTCGTTGCTGGTACCCGTGGTGGGGCTGGCCAGTGCCGCCGTGCTGCTGGATGAAACGTTAACCGGGCTGCAACTGATTGGTGCGTTGTTGATCATGGCGGGGTTGTATATCAATGTGTTCGGTTTTCGACTGCGCAAGATTGCACAGGCGAGGGGCTAAAAAAAGCCCCGCAGTGACGGGGCAAAAAATTACAGGCTGTGCATATTGTAATAAGGCACACCTAATTCATCGGATTTATCGCTGCCGGCACCCATATGATTAAAATCGAACGGAGACTGATCGTGCGCAGGGGGCATAATCATCGCGTCGCGATTATTTTGCGTTGTCGGTTGCGGGGTCTGTTCCGCCATGCTCTGGCCCGATACAACAAGCAGCAGGGCCAGCATCGCATAAGACAGAAGTTTCATGATTTCCTCGGTTACGTCGTTAACTGGCGATTAGCAATTGCATTGATTGAGTGGTAGCAAATACCGGGATTCGCCGTGCATATTCGTCATCCGATATTTATGCGGCGGTACATCAAAATAGTTCTTGAATGTCCGGGTCAGCGTTTGCTGAGACTCAAAACCGTAACGCTCTGCAAGATAGAGGATCGGTTCGTTACTCTCTTTCAATTTTTGCGCTATTTCAGTCATTTTACGGCTACGGATGTATTGACCTAATGAATGGCCGGTTTCTTTTTTGAACATCCGCTGCAGGTGCCATTTGGAGTAACCTGAACGCTCAGACACTTTTTCCAGCGAGAGTGGCGATTCAAGGTTATTTTCGATCCAGTCCAAAATGCTATGAATAGTGATTGTGTCAGTATTGCGTCTGGACATCGTCATACCTCTTTCTGTTTACGGCAGGATTCTCTTAAGCAAATGCTCAAGTGTTGCTACTTCTTCCGCCGTTAAGTTTTTTGTTAGTTCCTGGTGCAGGTCTTGCCCTACTAATTGATGACACTGCTCGCAAATTGCTGCGCCGTCTTCGGTGAGTTTCACCAGCACGCCGCGCTTGTCATGTGGATTCGGAAGCCTTTCTATCCAGCCTTTACAGGCCAGTCTGTCCAGCATCCGTGTCAGGGCGCCAAGATCGACAGACAGCACTTTTTTCAATTCGACAGGGGTAATGCACACCGCGCAACGGATGGAGCAGAGCACCTTAAACTGCGATGCCGTGATATCCAGCGGTGACAAATAGTCGTTTAATAAACGATCTTTTTTCTGATTAACCATGTAGATCAAACGACCCAGTGGGATGATTTCATTGAACAGATCACTGGTGCTTTTCACAATGGTTGCCCTGGCAAGTAGTTAGTCACGGCTGATATTATTGCTTAGGCAAATATAAGTCAAATGAATGAGTCTCCGCATGCCACGTTTTGCTAAATCATCAGGCCCGGCGAATGGTTCATCTATTTTTAACGTTTTGATAATTCTGGTTTATCCGCCAGGATGAAAAATGAATCCTTACATCGCTAAAATGGCTTATCTCAGCGATTTCACCTTATACTTGCCGTTGACGATTAACGCACAGGAAAGATGACATTATGATGGACTTGTTTAAAGCGATAGGACTGGGGCTGGTAGTCCTGTTACCGTTAGCCAACCCGTTAACCACCGTGGCGTTGTTTCTTGGGTTAGCCGGCAACATGAACAGCGCAGAGCGTAACCGTCAGTCATTAATGGCGTCTGTTTACGTGTTTGCCATCATGATGGTTGCGTACTACGCCGGGCAACTGGTGATGAATACTTTCGGGATTTCGATTCCCGGATTGCGTATTGCGGGCGGGTTAATCGTTGCGTTTATCGGCTTTCGTATGTTGTTCCCTCAGCAGAAAGCGCATGAGTCTCCGGAAGCGAGAAGCAAATCCGAAGAACTGGAAGACGAACCGACGGCTAATATTGCCTTTGTTCCGCTGGCAATGCCGAGTACTGCCGGCCCGGGGACGATTGCAATGATTATCAGTTCGGCCTCTACCGTACGTCACGGCTCCGAATTCCCGGACTGGGTGATCATGGTTGCGCCACCCATTATTTTTGCCGTCGTCGGGATTATCTTGTGGGGATGTCTGCGCAGTTCTGGCGGAATTATGCGGCTGGTGGGGAAAGGCGGGATCGAAGCTATTTCCCGTCTGATGGGCTTCCTGCTGGTGTGTATGGGTGTGCAGTTTATTATTAACGGCGTGTTGGAAATCATCCAAACCTACCATTAAACAACGGGCCCGGTATGTCTACCGGGCTCTTATCTTATTGCTGCTGTGGTTGTTCTTCCAGCGTTACCGGCCATTTGCGGAAGATAATCACTGACCAGATCAGCGCGGCAACGGCGGGGAGTGCACCGACGTAACCAATCGTCGACATCGACCAGTGCAGGCTTACCTGATTTCCCACCAGCGCCCCCGCGCCAATACCAATATTAAAGATACCGGAGAACAGCGCCATCGCGACGTCAGTGGCATCCGGAGCCAGCGCCAGTACTTTCACCTGCATACCCAGCCCGATCACCATAATGGCAATGCCCCAGAAAATACTCAGGATCGCAAGGTGCATTTCGCTATCAGCAGCAGGCAGTAGCAGTACCAGGCACAGGGTCAACAGGGCGATAGCCGCGCTTATCAACACCGAGGCATACTGATTACCCAGCTTGCCAAAAATAACGCTGCCAATAATACCCGCGCCACCGAGAACCAGAAGCAGCATGGTAGCAAAGTTAGCGCTCAGCCCAGCGACCGTCTGGACAAACGGTTCGATATAGCTGTAAGCCGTGTAGTGTGCGGTCACCACTATCACCGTTAACAAATACAAACTCATCAGCGCAGGGCGACGGAACAGCAGTGGCAGGCTTTTTAATGAGCCTGAATGCTCGCTTGGCAGCTTAGGCAATAGCTTAATCAGGCAAAGAAGCGTGATTAACGCCCCCATACCGATGACAAAGAAGGTGGTACGCCAGCCAAAATATTGCCCAACAATACGCCCGATAGGCAGGCCTAATACCATCGCCAGCGCGGTACCGGTGGCAATCAGGCTCAACGCCTGTGCGCGTTTCCCGGCAGGAGCCATGCGAATAGCCAGTGACGCGGTAATTGACCAGAAGATAGCATGGGCAAAGGCAATCCCTATGCGACTCATGACCAGTACAGTGAAGTTCCATGCCAGGAAAGAGAGAACATGGCTGGCTATGAACACCACAAACAGGCAGATCAGAAGCTTACGTCGTTCCATCTGGCTGGTGAGCAGCATAAATGGCAGCGACATCAGGGCCACCACCCAGGCGTAGATCGTCAACATGATCCCAACCTGCGCGGTTTGCATATTAAAGCTTTGCGCGATGTCGGACAGCAAACCGACCGGGACAAACTCAGTGGTATTGAAAATAAAACCGGCAATAGCAAGCGTAACTACCCGTAGCCACGCGATCTTGCGGGAAACAGTGTTTGTTGTCATATGTATAAATCGGGTTAGCTGCAAAAAGGAGAGGTGGCGATCTTAAAACGTTTACTGGTGAAAATACAATCATTTCGTGATTTAGATCACGCTGCTTTGCGGATGATAACGGGGTGTGTTACGAGGAAAAATAAAGCCGGTCAGCACGACTGACTGACCGGAGAATACCGTCGCCAGAGCGAGTTTAGTGCTGCTGCGCTTCTTTCATGCACAACGCTTCATGCTCTCTATCGATGATTGGCTCAACTTTGCCCATCAAAAATAGATAGTTCAAAATTCCCAGAACCACCAGTGCGGCAGAGAACACCAGCGCCCAGGTAAAGGAGCCAGTGGCTGCCACAATGGCACCGGTAATAATGGGTCCTACCGCGCCCCCCATGTTGGAGACAGTATTCTGTAACCCTGCAACAATCGATACGCTGTTTTTAGGCGCAACGTCACCCGGTAGTGCCCAGACCTGCGAGGCGGCAACCGTGGTGCCTGATTTCGCCACACACAGTAAAAACACGGTCATAAATACGGAATCAGTGAAAGGGGCAAAACCAATACATAAAGCCATTAACAGACCGATTGTCAGGAATAATTTTCTTGTGGCGGTCAGCGACAGGACCCGCTTATGTACCATACGGTCAGAGGCCCAGCCGGCAAAGACTTCTATCACCATCCCACATAATAATGGCAGGGCGGCAACCATCCCCATTTTGATAAAATCCATTCCTTTGTCTTTTACCAGATAAGTGGGCAGCCAGGTAATAAAGAAATAGGATGTATAGTTGATGGTAAAGAAACCGATACACATTGCCCAAATATTCCGGTAGCGCAACAGTTTATACCAACGCATCGGTAATACGGATTTGTCGCCGTGTTTTTGCTTTTGCCCTTCGCGAATATGTTTAATTTCGCTTGTACTGATCCTTTTGTGGTCTTCCGGGTTTTCTGTATAAATAAAATACCAGGCAATGACCCAAAAAACGCCTACGCCACCAATAATCAGAAATGTCATCCGCCAGTCAAACTGGTAGATCATCCAGACAATAAGCGGCATCGCGACGGCACCACCAAATTTAGAGGCACTGTCAAACAATCCTGAGACGGTGGCTCTCTCCCGATCCGGGAACCAACGCGCAGCGATCCCTGCATTGCTTGGATAGGCGGCTGCTTCACCGACGCCCAGAGCCAGTCTCAATGCGAGTAGAGATTTAAATCCAGTGGCTAAACCCATCATTGAGGTGGCGATTGACCACCACGCGACGGCAAAGCCCAGACCTTTTTTCTGACCAAAGCGGTCTGCAAACCAACCTGCCGGTATTTGCAGTAAGGAATATGACCAGAAGAATGCCGCCATAATAAACCCCATCATTTCAGGATCGAGTTTTAGCTCATCAATGAGGTGAGGTGCTGCAGCAGATAATACCGTCCGGTCAATATAGTTAATTGCAATAGCAAGCCACATTAATCCCGCAATCCACCAGCGAATTCGGGATTTTTCTGCAAAATTATTCATATATCTGGCCCATGGTAGATGTTCATTTTTATTATTGTGGGAAGAGTAGGGTTATCTCCACAATGTTATAATCCGTTCATGATATTTTGAGGCTTACGCTGATGAATGACATGTTCAATGATGTTATAAACACATTGCTCGCCGATATTGCTGATCGCGCCCTCGGTATATCCTGCAATATGTGCCGTAGGAATAAAATTATCGAGCGCAAATAAGGGATGTGAATTGCACGGCTCTTGTAGAAAGACATCGGCGGCAGCGCCCTTAATGACGCCCTGTGTCAGAGCCAGAAAGAGATCCTCTTCATTAACGACACCACCGCGTGAAACGTTAATGAGGTAACTACTGCTCTTCATTTTTTTTATCTGTGCTAAATCAAAGAGATCTGTGGTTTCTGGCGTCAGCGGAGTGTGTAACGTGATGAAATCACTTTGTTCTGTTAGTTCATCGAGCGACACGTATTCAATGTGATTATCTGCAGCGAACAGTGCATCCTGCCATGCGTCGTGAGCCAGTACGCGCATATTAAAGCCGCGGGCTCGCAGTGCAACCTGTTTACCGATGTTACCTAACCCAATAATGCCAATCGTTTTTCCATATACATCGGAGGCGAAGATCCGTGGCCAGTTTCCTGTGCGGGTTTGTTCAATCGCGTAGGGGAGCTGACGTGCACAGTTAAGGATCAGGGAAAACGCAAAGTCTGCGACGGCATGCTTATTGGCATCCGGCACATTGGTAACAAAAGTACCTTTTTCACGCGTGGCGTCGAGGTCGATATTATCGACGCCCACGCCGTGTTTGCAGACTATTTTCAGATTCGGTGCCGCCGCGATTAGTCCGGCATTAACATCGGTAAACGCGACGATCATTGCCACTGTCTGTTTCAGATGAGGCGCAAGTGCTTCTAAACCGGCATCTGCAGGTAGCATGATTAATTCAAGTCCTGCGTCGTTAAGCCGTTTGATCGGCTGCTGATCGTATTTGGCAAATGAAGGTGATGTACAGATGACGTTCATAACACAATCCTGTTAGTTAAGCGGCGTTGCCGCCGCTGTAAAAATGTCTATCGCAAATAGTTATTGATAATTTGCTGAATCTGGCGTTCCTGATGCGCATCAAACGTGACAGCGTAACGACTTGCGCCCACGTCATGGCCCATGATTTGTAATGCTTTTTTTACCACAGCCGGAGAGAAGGCCACTTTATAGAGATCGGTGCGCAGACCCGTGACGCTCTCCTGAGCCTGATGCGACCCGGCAACGTCACCGGCGTTAAAGCGAGACCAGATCGCGTTGATTTCTTGTGGTGCGACGTTAGCCAGCCCCGAAATACAAGCAGAACAGCCATCAACAAACCCCTGGTGAATGAGTGAATCTGGACCATTCAGCACATCAAATCCCTCGATATCTTTAACTGCGTCCAGGAAGCCGCTAAGACTTTCATAACTGCCGGCACTGTCTTTGATCCCGATAATGTTCGGGTGTGCCGCCAGCACTCTGGCTGTTTGAGGCTCAATGGTGTTTCCCGTCCGCGCCGGAATGTTATAGAGAAATACCGGGACGGAGAGCGCATCGGCAATCGCGGTGTAATGGGCAATGAGCTCAGGCTGTTTTAGAGGAACAAAGTACGGGGTAATGACCGACACCGCATCGACACCCAGCTTTTCTATCTGTTTGCCCAAGCGGATGGTTTCACGGGTAGATATTTCGCCAATGTGTGCCACTACATGTGCCCGACCCGCCACTTCCTCTACACAGGTCCGCGTGACGGCGATTTTTTCATCTTCGTTAAGTACAAAGAATTCGCCGTTGGTCCCGCCGCAGAAAATACCGTTTCCGGCGTTTAACTGGCGGTTTACCTGGTTTCTCAGTTCTTTAAGGTTAAGCCCGCCGTCGTGGTCGAACGGGGTAACGATTGCCGTCAGTACTCCTCGGATTTTGCTACTCATTATTCACTCCTTTGTCATCAGTTCTGGAAACAGAGTTTGATAAATGGCCTGAATATCCTCATGACTCACCTCGCAGGGAGCATTATTCATCAGGCGTTTTACGTTCAGCGCGGCATCGGCCAGTGCGGGAATATCAGTAGACGGTACACCAAGCGTTGCCAGGTTATCGGGCAGGTTCAGGCGTTTCACCAGTGTGGAGAAGTACTCCACCAGGGCGCAGGATTTTTCTTCGGCACTGAGTGTGAGGTCAGCGTCAGGCAGCAGATCCCATACCAGGGCAAACTTGTCGACCACAAAAGGGCGAATCACTTTCATGCAGGGTGCTAACAGAATGGCGTTAGCGACGCCATGAGGGAGATGGTATCGACCGCCAAGCGGGTAAGAGAGCGCGTGAACCAGGTGAGTACCGGCATGATTAATCGCCACACCGCCGTAATACGATGCCCACAGCATCTCCAGTTTGGCCAGCAGGTTTTCCGGCTCATTGACGGAGGTTTCGATATGGTTGAGTAGCTTACGCAGGCCAATGAGCGCCGCGTTATCGCTTACCGGATTGGCGACGGTAGCGGTAAAGCATTCAATCAGATGACATAACGCGTCAATTCCAGTGGACGAGGCAATATGCGCCGGCATGCTGGTGGTGAGTTCTGGCAACAGGGCCACGAAATCCGGTAACAGCACGGGAGAGATGATACCGACCTTAGTGTTTTGCTCCGGGATAGCCAGAATGGCATTCGGGGTTGCTTCAGACCCCGTACCTGCCGTGGCGGGGATCAGCACAGAAGCAACGCGTTGCAGCGGTTTTTCTCCCGCCAGCATGGCGTCGAGCGTCGGAGATTCAGGATGGCATAAGACGGAGAGCAGTTTCGCCACATCCAGTACGCTGCCTCCGCCGATACCGATAACCATTTCTACGTTGAGATCTTGTACGTTTTTTAATAGTGCGCTGACATCGTGATGCCCGGGTTCTGCAGGCACATTGTCAATCAGAGCCACATGACGTCCATCGTTGGCCAGCAAGTTGCGGATCTGTGTTACCGCGTCCAGCCCGACAATATTGCTATCCGTCACCAGTAACAGCTGGCGTTTCCCCGCCAGTAACGGCTCCAGTGCGAGGATGGCATTCGAACCGCTAATCACGGTGCTATTGATTGTTGCCACAACATTCTCCTGTTGTTCGAGTGATTGAATTCGCTCACTGAGATTCAGGAACGATTGCATCATGGGCTAAATTTATAATTTATCTCGGAACCGAATAACTTGAGCTTGCTCACATTTAATCAAATGTGATTGAATATAATCATTATCAGCATACAACAACCCGGAGCATGGATGAGTAGACAGGTAGCAAGGCCACAGGTACTGGTGATTGCCGACGACTTTACTGGTGGTAATGATGCGGGGGTAAGTCTGGCGCTGACGGGTATGACGGTGAATGTCGCTTTCACATTGCCCTGTGCCGATGATGCAGATGTGCTGGTCATCAACACGGACAGTCGTGCGCTGGAGGCAGGGCAGGCCGCCGCCAGAGTAAGTGAGTTGGCTCTTGCCAGTCAGGCAGGTCCCCAGACGCGGTGGCTCAAGAAAATGGATTCAACATTGCGCGGAAACCCAGGGGCCGAACTGGACGCGTTAATGCGGATTACAGGTAAAAAGCGGGCCATCGTGGCACTGGCTTGCCCCTCAGCCGGGCGTATCACCGAGCAGGGGCAGTGCCTCGTTAACGGTATTCCCGTAACGCAGACTGAATTTGCCAGCGATCCGAAAACGCCGGTTATTAGCGCCGATATCTGTGAGGTGTTACAGGCGCAAACCGCCATTGCGTGTCGGGCTATGTCTCTGAGCGACTATCTGCAGCGCCTCAGAGAGCCTGTTGCGAAAACGCCACAAATCTGGGTGGTAGATGCCCGCACGCAGACCGATCTTGATGTCATTGCTACGGAAGCGCTGATGCAGGAGGAACCGCCGCTGCTGGTAGGGTCTGCTGGGATCTGTGACGCGCTGGCCCGCCATGTCCGGGCACCGTCCTCACAGTGTTTACTGGCGGTAGTGGGCTCAATGAGTGAAATCGCTCAACAGCAGATTGCTGCAGTGTGTCAGGACCCGCGGGTGGAGACTGTATTCATTGATATCGAAAATATCTTCAGTGGCAGCCTGACAGAGTATGTGCAGCGTATCGCCAGGGTTCTCATCTCAGGTAAACACTGCATCGTTCACACCTGTCCCGACAGCGAAGCACGCCATCATATTCCAATGCTGTGTGCGCACCTGCAGATGAGTCGCGCACAGCTCGGTGAAACAATTTGCCAGTTTCTTGGACAGCTTACCCGCCAGGTGCTGCACGAAGTCTCACCTGGCGCGCTGTATCTTTCCGGCGGTGATGTCGCGATGGCGATCGCCGATGCGCTGGAGGCAACAGGATTCCGTATTACCGACCGTGTGGCCCAGTGTGTACCGTACGGTCATCTTGCCGGTAGCTACTGGCAACGCCCGGTTATGACAAAAGCAGGGGGATTCGGTGACGAAACCACTCTACGTCAGGTTTTGAATTATATCGAGGAGAAAATGAGTGAATAACACGATAGCGGTAACCATGGGCGACCCGGCAGGTATTGGACCGGAGATCATTATTAAATCGTTGGTGGAGGGAGAGTTGTCTGGCGCGCCGGTCGTGGTTGTGGGGTGTGCACAAACGCTGAGGCGCATCCAGGCATTAAACGTCACGCCGCCTGCGGAACTCCGGGTGATTGATAACGTCACCCAGGCACAATTCGCCCCCGGGGTTATCAATGTAATTGATGAACCCCTTGCCGATCCTGCTGCGCTTGAACCGGGCGTGGTCCAGGCACAGGCTGGCGATCTGGCATACCGCTGTATTAAGCGCGCCACCGCGCTGGCGCTCAGCGGGGGAGTGAAAGCCATTGCCACGGCGCCGCTGAATAAAGAAGCACTGCACATGGCGGGACATCATTATCCCGGCCATACCGAATTACTGGCGCAACTGACGAACAGCAAAGACTACGCGATGGTGCTGTATACCGAACAGCTTAAGGTGATCCATGTCACCACGCATATTGCACTGCGTAAATTCCTTGATACGCTCAGTGAACAGCGTGTGAAAACAGTCATTCAGGTCGCAGATGATTTCCTGCGTCGTGTCGGGTTTGATAATCCACGTATTGCGGTAGCAGGTGTTAATCCCCATGCCGGGGAAAACGGTCTGTTTGGTGATGAAGAGATGACCATAGTTGGCCCAGCGGTACAGGCTATGCGGGAGCAGGGGCTGAATGTCACCGGACCTTGCCCACCGGATACTGTCTTTATGCAGTGCCACGAAGGTATGTATGACATGGTGGTGGCGATGTATCACGATCAGGGCCATATTCCGCTAAAATTGCTGGGATTCTATGATGGGGTGAATATCACCGCCGGATTGCCATTTATTCGCACTTCTGCAGACCACGGCACGGCGTTTGATATTGCCTGGACAGGTAAAGCCAAGTCTGAGAGCATGGCCGTGTCCATCCAGTTAGCAATGCAAATTACGCGGGATTAAAATGAAGGGATATAATCGGTTAGAACAGATTATGGATTATCTGAAAGGGCATAATCTGGCAACGGTTGAACAGCTTGTTGCTGTGACTCAGGCCTCGCCGGCGACCATTCGTCGCGACCTGATTAAACTCGATCAGGAAGGTGTTATCAGCCGAACTCACGGCGGCGTGACGCTTAACCGGTTTATCCCTTCGCAACCGACCACGCATGAGAAAATGCAGCGTAGCCTGATGGAAAAACAGGCTATTGCCAGCGCGGCGGCAAGCCTGGTGAAAGCCGGAGACGCCATTGTCCTGGATGCGGGAACGACGATGATTGAACTGGCGCGCCAGCTTACCCATTTGCCGTTGCGCGTCATCACCAGCGATTTGCACATTGCGCTATTTCTTTCTGAGTTCAAGCAAATTGAAGTGACGATCATTGGCGGGCGCATTGATGACTCCAGCCAGTCCTGTATCGGCGAGCACGGGCGTAAACTGCTGCAAAGCGTGTGGCCGGATATCGCGTTTCTAAGTTGTAACGGCTGGGACCTGGCCCGCGGGATCACCGCACCGACGGAAGAAAAGGCTGGTCTGAAGCGTGACCTGGTTGCAAACGCCAAACGTCGTGTCCTGTTGGCAGACAGTTCAAAATATGGTGCATGGTCACTTTTCAACGTCACACATCTGGATGCATTGACGGATATCGTGACCGATGCCCGACTCAATGAAGAGGTACGGCAGCAGCTTGAGCAACTGCCTTGCCATCTGACGTTCGCCAGTTAATCCGCATTCTGCGACAGCTGAGGTTCCAGTACCTCAATAAATGCTTCCAGCTGTCGCGTCATCGCCCCGCGACGCCAGACCAGCCACGTATTTAACCAACGCCAGTTTTCACTTAGCGGCCAGGCATTGACCTGATGGTGGCCTGGCATGCTTTCCAGCATAGAACGCGGAATCAGCGCGATCCCCGCCCCCGCAATCACACAGGCCAGCATGCCGTGGTAGGACTCCATCTCATGGATTGTGCCCGGCATCGCACGATCGGCGTGAAACCAGCTTTCAAAATGGCGGCGATATGAACAGTTGGCGCGAAAGGCATAGATATTGTAACCATTCACATCGCTGGCCCGTTTTATAGGCGGGTGCCCGTGTGGGGTGACAATCATCATCTCTTCACGGTATACCGGCATTCCTTCAAGACCTGGATGGGTTATAGGGCCATCGGCAAAAGCGGCGTTCAGCGTACCGTCCAGCACACCGTCCAGCATGGTGCCTGATGGCCCTGTTGCCAGTGCAAACTGGATTTTAGGGTAGCGCTGATTATATTCGGCAAGTGTGGCCGGAATACGCACGGCGGCTGTACTTTCCAGTGACCCCAGAGAGAACAATCCCTGTGGTTCATCTCCTGCGACCACCATCCTCGCTTCTTCTACCAGCGCCAGGATCCGCTGGCTGTAACGCAAAAAGTTGTGCCCGGAGGGCGAAAGTCGCAGACGTTGATTTTCACGAATAAACAGATCGACGCCAAGGTCCGCTTCAAGTTGGCGAATACGCGTGGTGAGGTTGGACGGCACGCGATGCACCTTCGCCGCTGCCTGCGTGATGCTGCCGGTCTCTGCGACGGCATTGAACATTTCCAGTTGCGTCAGATCCATAATTTTCTCTATTCGTGAATGGTATGGTTAATATTATTCATTTTTCAGAAAGAGTAAACCTGCGCATGATATAACCATACCTTGCGAGAAAAAGAGGCACTTATGACCATCACAGCAGCAACACATGCTATTTCCGCTGACCCGACCTGCGGCGAAATGCTGACGGCAATGCCGTGGGCCAGCGCCGATGAGATTACCCATGCGCTGAATCTGGCTGCGACGGGATTCAACGCATGGAAACACACGACCGTCGCCCATCGCGCACAGATGTTGCGCCGGGTCGGACAGGCGCTGCGTGTACGCGCCGAAGAGATGGCGCAGTGTATCTCGCGTGAAATGGGTAAGCCCGTCAGGCAGGCTCGTGCGGAAGTGGCAAAGTCTGCGGCATTATGTGACTGGTACGCCGAACATGGGCCAGCGATGCTCAGTACCGAGGCAACGCAGGTTGAGAATAACCAGGCCGTGATTGAGTACCGTCCCCTGGGAACTATTCTGGCGGTCATGCCGTGGAACTTTCCGCTCTGGCAGGTTATGCGCGGCGCGGTACCGATTTTGCTGGCTGGAAATGGCTATCTGTTAAAGCATGCACCGAATGTGACCGGTTGTGCCGCGATTATCGCCCAGGTGTTTAGCGATGCGGAAATACCGGCTGGGGTATATGGCTGGGTTAATGCCGATAACGCCGGGGTTAGCCAGATGATTAATGACCCGCGTATCGCAGCGATAACCGTGACGGGCAGCGTGCGGGCAGGGGCTGCGATTGGCGCTCAGGCCGGTGCTGCGCTGAAGAAATGCGTGCTTGAGTTAGGGGGTTCCGATCCGTTTATCGTACTTAATGATGCAGACCTTGATTTAGCCGTTAAAGCAGCAGTGGCAGGGCGTTATCAGAATACCGGGCAGGTTTGTGCCGCAGCGAAACGCTTTATTATTGAACAGGGCATTGCCGCAGAATTCACTCAACGTTTTGTGGCGGCAGCCAGCGCACTGAAAATGGGCGATCCGCTAAATGAAGAAAACGATCTCGGCCCAATGGCTCGTTTTGATCTGCGGGATGAACTGCATCAGCAGGTTGAAGCCTCACTGGCGCAAGGGGCGCGATTACTCCTCGGCGGGGAAAAGATCGCCGGTCAGGGGAATTACTATGCCGTGACGGTGCTGGGTGATGTTACGCCGGAAATGACGGCATTTCGTCAGGAGTTGTTTGGCCCGGTTGCGGCGATTACCGTCGCGAAGGATGCTGAGCACGCATTAGCACTGGCTAATGACAGCGAGTTCGGCTTGTCGGCCACGTTGTTTACCGCGGATGAGGCACTGGCGCAAAATATGGCGGCCTGTCTGGAGTGTGGTGGCGTGTTTATTAATGGTTACAGTGCCAGTGATGCTCGCGTTGCTTTTGGCGGCGTGAAGAAAAGCGGTTTTGGTCGTGAGCTTTCTCACTTTGGTCTGCATGAGTTTTGCAATGTGCAAACTGTCTGGAAAAACCGTCTCTGATTGCCCGGGTGCCTCTGCAGGGGCACCCGTCTTATTTCTGCAATAAATTTGTCATTTACTCTGCGTACACTCGCATCTAACGCTTTGATACAGAAGAGTAATATGAACATAACGCAAATTTTTCGTCGCCTGATCCCCCGTCAGTTTGGTCTGTTAACCGGTGTCATTTGTATTATTGCGCTGTTCTCTGTTTTGCAGATTGCATCCTCGCTCATGCTCTCAACCTCTGTCAGAGACGCGCAGATTAATGAACAGCATAATCAGCAGGTGCTTATGCAACAGGCGAAGATCGATCAAGCAAGGGTGGCGTTGTTAACGGCCAGCGACTTACTTAATCGTGCCGGCGTGTACTTTATGCAGGATGCGGCTACCGGCTCGGAAGGGAGCTGGCGTCCGTTAATGGAAGAGGCTCAGCATGCGTTAGCGCAGTCAAAAACGGCATGGGATGCCTGGCTTGCAATGGGTCCGCATCAGCCTCCCGACTTGATGGAGAGCTATCAGCGTTTTTATAGTGGTATTCAGGAGCAGGCCGATGGATTAATGCAATCCAACAGCATTGATGCGTTATTTGCCGTACCTGTGCAGGCGTTTCAGACAGACTTTAATGAAAATTATGCACGTTTTCAGCAAGACAGTGGCCAGCAGGCGGAAAAAGGGCGAGAGCAGCTGTTGATCAGTCTTGAACGTTTACAGCAGCTCTTTTTATTTATTCCTCTTGTGCTGGTGGTAATTGCGGTACTGGTCTGGCGCAGTATGTCCCGCTGGGTCATCGCGCCGCTGAGACGACTGATCGATCATATTGATGTACTAGCGGCCGGCGATCTTTCCCGTTCAACCCCCAAGGTTAGCCAGTTTAATCGTGAAGTGACACAACTGAGCTCCCGTATCGACGCGATGCAGCAGGGGCTATGTATGCTGGTGCAGCAGGTGAATGACGCGACTACCTCAATGGTGGGAAATATTACTCAGCTTACGCAAAGCAATAAACAGTTGTATCAGCAATCCGCGAAACAGAGCGATGAGCTAAATACGGTGACATCACATATTTCGTTTCTGGAAACACATGTTGAGGATAACAGCGGGTTTGCTCAACTGGCGAATCAACGCGCCGTTCAGGCGCGGGATATTGCTGCGGGGGGCGACCGGATGATGGCAACGGTAAATGCGTCGATGCAGGCGATTGTTGCCCGTTCATCAGAGATGCGCGGGATCATCTCACTGATTGACAACATCGCGTTTCAGACCAATATTCTGGCGTTAAATGCGGCGATTGAAGCTGCGCATGCTGGTGAACAAGGGCGTGGATTTGCGGTTGTTGCAAAAGAAGTTGGATTATTAGCGAGAAAAAGCAGTCAGTCCACGCAGAATATTCAGGCGCTGATTCATCATTCCTTAGCGGGTATTGATGAGGGCTTTCATGCGGTGAACGGACTGGATGATAACTTACAGCAGGTGATATCGCTGGTGGAAAATCTTGGCGCCTTATTGAATGACATTTCTGCTGCGACGATGAATCAAGGAACGCGTATTCACGCGTTGACCAGTCAGCTTCAGGCTCTGAATAACGAAGCCCGACAGACCAGCGATCTGGTGAACGCCGCGTCTGATTCCTCCCTTCAGTTACATCATGAATCTCATCAGCTTATGCAGGCCGTTGCCAGATTCCGTCTTCCGGTCTGACGCTGTGTATTCAGCTCTGTTATACTCGCAGGCCTTTCATACCTGCGAGCAAGGAGCATGTTGTGGCCAGGGCCATGGACAATTCAATTTTAGAGACCATTGTGCAGCAGGTTCGTCCGCTGATTGGTCAGGGAAAAGTCGCCGATTATATTCCTGCATTAGCCTCCGTCGATGGGTCAAAACTGGGTATTGCCATTTGCACCGTTGATGGTCAGCACTATCAGGCGGGGGATGCGCAAGAACGTTTTTCTATTCAGTCGATTTCAAAGGTGCTTAGCCTGGTTGTCGCAATGCGTCATTACCAGGAAGACGAAATCTGGCAACGTGTTGGCAAAGATCCTTCCGGTCATCCATTTAACTCGCTGGTGCAGCTGGAAATGGAGCAGGGTATACCGCGTAATCCCTTTATCAATGCCGGGGCATTGGTGGTTTGCGATATGCTGCAAGGTCGCCTGAGCGCGCCACGGCAACGAATGCTGGAAGTGGTACGTGCATTAAGCGGCGTTTCTGATATTGCTTATGATGCGACGGTTGCTCGGTCTGAGTTTGAGCATTCCGCCCGCAACGCGGCAATTGCCTGGCTGATGAAGTCCTTTGGCAATTTTCATCACGATGTGACGACCGTTCTGCAAAATTACTTTCACTACTGCGCGCTGAAAATGAGTTGTGTGGAACTGGCGCGGACCTTCGTGTTTCTGGCTAATCAAGGGAACGCTTTCCACCTCGCCGAGCCGGTGGTCACGCCGATGCAGGCGCGACAGATTAACGCGCTAATGGCGACTAGCGGTATGTATCAAAATGCCGGGGAGTTTGCCTGGCGGGTAGGTCTGCCGGCGAAATCGGGTGTCGGTGGTGGCATTGTGGCGATCGTGCCGCATGAGATGGCGATTGCGGTCTGGAGTCCGGAGCTGGATCCCGCAGGGAACTCGCTGGCGGGTATTGCGGTACTGGAACAATTAACTCAACAGTTAGGGCGCTCGGTTTACTGATGAACACGCTCGACCCGCTTTTTGCCCGACTGGCGAAATCGACCTTTCGATCACGGTTTCGTCTCGGACAGAAAGAAAGACAATATTGTCTGGAAAAAGGTGCGCCGGTTATTGAACAACATGCGGCCGATTTTATTGCTAAGCGATTGGCTCCCGCGTTCCCGGCCAATGACGGAAAGCAAACGCCGATGCGTGGACATCCGGTGTTTATCGCTCAGCATGCCACGGCGACGTGCTGCAGGGGATGTCTGGCCAAATGGCATGATATTCCTCAGGGGCAACCGCTGAGCGAGCAACAGCAACGTTACGTTGTCACTGTTATCTACCACTGGTTAGTGCTGCAAATGAATAAGCCATAGATAACATAATCCTATGATCCGACTCCTTGTGTTATGTAATTGTTAATTGCAGTATGAAGGGGTCAATCTAAGGAGATCAAATGGCTACCCACACCCCCTGCTTTATACTGAGCGCGGAACAGATCCTGTCGAGAATCGACGAGCTTAGTGATGTCCTTGAACAGTGCGTGAACGATGGCGCATCTGTCAGTTTTATGCTTCCTTTTAACCGCGATAAGTCACGGCCTTTCTGGACGCGTGTTGCACACAGTGTCTCTTGTGGAGAACGCATTGTTCTGGGGGCTGAAAATGCGCAAGGGACGCTTGTTGGGACCGTTCAACTCATTATCGAGCAACCCGAAAATCAACCTCATCGTGCAGACGTTGCCAAACTCCTGGTTCATACCTCTGCACGGCGGTGTGGGATCGCCCGGGAATTGATGAATACACTGGAAAGTTGCGCACACCATGAAGGGAAAACCCTCCTGGTTCTTGATACGTCTACAGGCAGCGCCGCCGAGTTGTTCTACCACAATTGTGGATGGCAAAAAGCAGGGGTAATCCCTGGCTATGCAAAAATGCCTGATGGAACACTGGCCGGGACCACACTTTTTTATAAAACGCTCTAATTTGTCACCGGGGATTGATCAAAACAGGGTTTCATTGTATTAAAGTTTGCTAACCTATTGGACCAATTCAATCAGGTTGTATGACTAATCAAAAAGGGAACCCATTGTGCAAACACTAAATCGTCGCGATTTTCCCGGTGCTCACTATCCTGAACGCATTATTCAGTTTGGTGAAGGAAACTTCCTGCGCGCCTTTGTTGACTGGCAAGTTGATCTGCTGAATGAACATACCGATCTGAACGCTGGTGTGGTCATTGTTCGTCCTATCGAAAGTACTTTTCCGCCGTCACTGAGTACCCAGGATGGTCTCTATACCACCATCATTCGTGGTTTGAATGAAAAGGGCGAGGCCGTCAGCGATGCCCGTTTAATTCGTTCGGTTAACCGCGAAATCAGCGTCTATAGCGAATACGATGAGTTCCTGAAGCTGGCGCATAATCCTGAAATGCGTTTTGTTTTCTCTAACACCACGGAAGCGGGTATCAGCTACCACGCGGGTGATAAGTTTGATGATGCGCCGGCAGTGAGCTATCCGGCCAAACTGACCCGACTGCTGTTCGAACGCTATAGCCATTTCAACGGTGCGCTTGATAAAGGCTGGATTATCATTCCTTGCGAGCTGATTGATTACAATGGTGAAGCGCTACATGAACTGGTGCTGCGTTATGCTCAGGAATGGGCGTTGCCGGAAGCATTCGTACAGTGGCTGGACCAGGCAAACGCATTTTGTTCTACGCTGGTGGACCGTATTGTTACCGGCTACCCGCGTGATGAAGTCGCGAAGCTTGAAGCTGAACTGGGTTATCATGATGCGTTTCTTGATACCGCAGAACACTTCTATCTGTTTGTTATTCAGGGGCCAAAATCATTAGCCACCGAACTTCGCCTCGATAAATACTCGCTGAATGTTCTGATTGTTGATGACATCAAGCCGTATAAAGAGCGTAAAGTCGCTATTCTCAACGGTGCGCACACTGCACTGGTACCGGTCGCCTGGCAGGCAGGGCTTGATACCGTGGGTGAAGCAATGAATGATGCTGAAATTCGCGCCTTCGTTGAAAAAGCTATCTATGAAGAGATTATTCCGGTGCTGGATCTGCCGCGTGATGAATTGGCTTCATTTGCCAGTGCGGTGACCGGCCGATTCTGCAACCCGTACATTAAGCATCAGCTATTGTCGATTGCGCTTAATGGCATGACCAAATTCCGCACCCGTATTCTGCCGCAGCTGTTGGCAGGGCAGAAGGCCAGCGGCCAACTGCCGCCGCGTCTGACATTCGCCCTGGCAGCCTTGATTGCTTTCTACCGCGGTGAGCGTAACGGTGAATCTTATCCGGTTCAGGACGATGCGCACTGGATGGAACGTTTCCAGGTGTTGTGGGCTCAGCATCGTGACCGCCAGATTACGACCGAAGCGCTGGTCATCGCGGTCCTGGCCGTAAAAGAGCACTGGGAACAGGATCTGACACAGGTTTCCGGCCTGGTCGAGCAGGTTTCCGCCGATCTGGAGTCTATCCTGGCAAAAGGCATGCGCGAAGCTGTTAAGCCACTGTGCTAATACGTTAACCCGGCTCAGGTCGGGTTTTCTATTGATCTTGTTTAGTTACAACATACATTATGCTTATCTTCAATAGCGTACATCTGTACCTTCAGTGCACTCAATGGTCAGCAAGAAAAGATGTTTAGATAGTGTTACTGTAAGCTTGCAACATTGATCGCGATCACGTTTAATGTCCCGGCTTTCACATTTTCCGAAGATAACCATGATCGTTCGCCCCCAACAACACTGGCTACGCCTGATATTCGTCTGGCATGGCTCGGTATTATCCAAAATCTTTTCACGCTTGCTGCTGAATTTCCTGCTCTCCATTGCTGTTATCATCATGCTGCCGTGGTATACGATGCTGGGTATCAAATTTACCCTGGCGCCGTTCAGCATTCTCGGTGTCGCAATTGCAATCTTCTTAGGCTTTCGTAACAACGCCTGCTATTCGCGCTATGTTGAAGCCCGACATTTGTGGGGGCAGCTGATGATTGCTTCCCGTTCACTTCTGCGCGAGGTGAAAACGACCTTACCAGATGATGCAGAACTGGGGCAGTTCGTTCGTTTGCAAATCGCATTTGCGCATTGCCTGCGTATGACTTTACGTCGACAACCGCAGGCGGAACCCCTGGCAAAATACCTCAGCGAAAGCGATTTACAGACCGTTTTTGCGTCTCAATCACCGGCCAACCGCATTCTGCTGCTGATGGGGGAGTGGCTGGCCGTTCGCAGACGAAATGGGCAGCTATCTGATATATTATTTCACAGTTTAAACAACAGGTTAAATGATATGTCGGCAGTGCTGGCAGGTTGTGAGCGTATCGCGAACACGCCCGTTCCGTTTGCTTATACCTTAATCCTGCATCGCACGGTATATCTGTTTTGTATTATGTTGCCGTTCGCGTTAGTGGTGGATTTACACTATATGACACCGTTCATCTCGGTGCTTATTTCGTATACCTTTATCGCGCTCGATGCGCTAGCCGAAGAGCTCGAAGATCCGTTTGGCACCGAGAATAATGATCTACCATTAGATGCTATTTGTAATGCGATAGAAATCGATTTACTGCAGATGAATGATGAAACCGTTGTGCCGGTGAAACATATGCCAGATAAACATTACCAGCTGACATAACGTCCGGTAAAGCTGGTAGCACGACCAGCTCTTATTTTTCACGGAAAGAATAGGTAAGACTTGATGCGCCGGGTAGTGTGGTTTTAGCCGAATTCTCTTTGCCACCATGCAGGCTGCATATCGGTAAATGAATGAAACTCGGGGGCCAGATCTTCATCATTGGGATCATCAAAAACGCCCGCTAATAGCGCTATTACCGGAGCGTCATCAATGGCACCAACTGAACTTCCACATCGAGGGCAAAAAGCGCGACTGGATGTTTCTGAAGAACGCCAGGTCGTCGGTTTACCCGCTTCTCCCGTCCATTCTACATTTTCAGCATTAAATTCAATCCAGACGACGGTCGGTGCACCGGTATGCTTGCGGCAAATATCGCACGAGCAGGTATGCGAATTAGTAGGGCTCGTCGCGGTAAAGCGAATAGAGCCACACAGACAACCGCCAATGTAGACTTTAGACATGACAACCCCCGTCAGTAAACGTTCTCAGACACTAGCAGATGACTGGCTTCATCACTAGATCCTCATCGTAAAAAGACGAGGGCGCGCATGAGGAATTCATAATAATTATCAGCCCCTGGTATAAAGAGACTGATAATTGGCGGTCAGTGCTTATGAATTGTGTTTAGCAACGATAAACAACCGTGGAAACGCCAGCAGTATTTTTCCATTCTCTTGCAGCGGATATTGCTCCTGCAGCAATGCATGATAGCGCGCCAGAAAGCGATGTTGTTCGCTTTCACTCAGGTCCTGCAACCATGGACGCAACCCCGTCGAACTCACCCAGTCGATAATTGCCTGGTGTGAATCCATCACGTGATAGTAGGTTGTACGCCAGATATCAACATCGCAGCCCATGTCAGTCAAAATATCATAATACGCATGCACTCCGGGAAGAGGCGAGCGGCCGCGATCGGGGTAGCCCAGTTCATAGGCGACTTCACGCATCAGAACATGCGTTGGCTCCAGCCAGTTATCCGGCATTTGTACGGCCAGTACGCCATCTCTTCCCAGCAGAGAGACCAGGTGTGGGAACAGCTGATAGTGATCGGGAACCCATTGCAAAGATGCGTTTGCATACAGCAGATCGACAGGCTCTTCTGTCTGAAATGCGCTAATATCCGCTTCGATAAAATGACAGCCAGGCAACGCGTTACGCGCTTCGATCAGCATTGCCGGAGAAGAATCCACGCCTGTTATTTGTGCTGATGGCCAACGTTGGTGTAGCAATGCGGTGCTGTTACCCGGGCCGCAGCCGAGGTCGACGACTGAGCGGACATTTTCCAGCGCGACTCTGCTGAGTAATTCAGCTGCAGGTCTTGAACGTTCGGTTTCATATTGCAGATAGAGCGAAGGGTTCCAGTCAGCCATGTTTCAGTATCCTGTATGCGATGAAATAGTATGATTCTGAGCCAGCAATTTCCATCACGCCCTCAGAATCAATGATTCTTGTTCCTTCCCAGCATAGTAAGTGTAGCTTTAAAGGGTAAAAATAGGACAAATCGCATTACAAAAGATAATAATTCATAATCTTTCTTATACTTCTTTTGCTTTCTCTTCAGGATCGCGATCTCTCGTTGGGCATTCAAAAAACTCCTGACGTAACATTCACCATCATTATGATTGTCGATGAAGTCATCACCGTAGTTACTCTCATAGAGGCTTATGCAGTCTTTTATTCTTGCCTTAATAGACTCAATATCATCAAATTGAATCCAATATTCAGATAATAAGTATGCTATCAACTTTTCCTGAAAAGCAGACATGGCACTGTGTTTATCATTCAAAAATATAGCATCGAAATCGTCTAAGACTTCAATTTTATGTGTGGCTTCGTACCATTCGCTCCGACCAAAGCAATAAACTGGCTTGCCTAAAATTAAGGCTTCAATGCTTGTGCCAGAATTACATGCGATAACGGCAGAACTCCCTTCAATTAATTCGTGGATATTAGCATCAACAGACAAAACATTCTCGTTGGTTGCTAATAGATACGCAATCTTGGGTAATGACTCCAACTTATTGATAGTGTTTTATGTTCAGATAATGCCCGATGACTTTGTCATGCAGCTCCACCGAT